>PAOF01000024.1 GCA_002707905.1 Fidelibacterota bacterium | reverse complement strand
CTTGATGCTTTTATTGATTTTAAATTAACTTCAGACAATCGTTGAGGTTCTTGGTCTTCATATTTATTTGTATCAATTGGCGAAAGGTCAAGTTGTGACATATTTATTTTGGAAGAAATTTCACTTATCGTGTCTATATTTGATTTTAATATATTTGGACTAGTTTGATCTTCTAATGAAAAATCAGATGGGATATTTTTTCTATTTAGACTGATTTGTTTAATTTTGTTTTTATTTAATGAAAGTTTTGATCTATCAACTAATAGTTGATTTATAGTGGAGTCATTTAGAGGCTCTTTAAAGACAAAAAGTTTTTCAATTTCACGTGGTAATGGAATGATTTGATAAGAAGAAATTAATTTTTTAATNGCTACGGACTTAAAGTTTTTAAGTGGAAGAACAATTTCTTTTGTTCCATCACTATCAATGTCNACATCTATAATTCCACTTTGAATTACATCTAAAACCGGAAATGGGGATTTTGGTGATCCATATAAGCTCTCAACAAAGTTACCAGAATTATTAATGTATAATTGAATCTTTACCCTGTTAATTTCAGGGCTAATAGCAATCAAATCTAAATATTCATCAGCATTTGATCTAAATGGATAAGCTAGTATGGGCGAATATCCACTCTTAATTGAATTTGACGNTAAATCTTGTATGGAAGTTAANTTTGAATTTCCAGATATNTAGTACAAAGATATCATTCTATGAGGACTTTTTTGTGATAGAACAATTTCATGTACATTNTCCGAATCAATGTCTATTAAATTAAAATTTGCTGGAATGTTATTTTTCTTAAAGTCATTTTTTTCATATAAAAGACCAGATGAAACAGGAGAAAAATCAAAACCTGTCCAATTGAAAATTTCAACAAAACTTCTTGATGCTTTAAAATACATAACGAGAATNTCATAGACCCCATCTCCATTTACNTCACCTATGGTTGCATTAACTATTTGGTTTGTTGTAGTAAAACGCCANAGTTCAATATGCTTACCAAACTCATCAACTTCATAATAAACAGCACTTGTGCCAAACTCATCATCGAAGTTTTGTTTTTCAATTGCTATAAATTCATTTAAATCGTCATTATCTAAATCATAANTTTTACTTATAGAAACAATGTTTTTCTGAGCATAAATATTACCTAATACAATCAGCANAAAAAATGCTTTTCTAAANAATATAGGGAGCTTGAAAGTATAAAACTTTTCAATAAAANTGTCTGTTAGCATTATTACCTTACCTCGGTTTTGCTATGATTTTTCATTGATAAACCCTTAAAACAAGGTTTCACCAACATAAAATATAGATAGTTGTATTTTTCAAAACAAAGAAAAATTAAAAAAATTGATTTCATGCTTGTTCTTAAGCCAATTCAAAGCGTAAATTGAACTCCTTTTAATCCGAGGAATATNTATTATGAATAAAATTTACAAATTTTTTATTTTAATTTTTACAATACATTTGTTTGTGTTTGCACAAGAAGAGTATTATCCTCCTGAATCTTATTATGGAGGTGGTGTTGGNTTCAGTCAAATGTTTTTGTATCAAGACTTTGGAAAGCTTAATCTGACCTCAAAACTTCCTACTGGTATGTTTNATACAAACGATTATGATTTGCCCCTAGTAATATATGGTGGTGAAGGATTTTCTAGTTTAACACAAAATATCACNATAGGCGGTTTTGCTGGAACTGGNAATACAAGCATTAGACACGATCAATATATGGAACAGGACATAGGTAATGCAAATCCTCGAGAGGGCATNATAAGGAATATTGCCAGAATTTCTNTAATCATGAGTGGTGCTACATTAGAATATGTATTTCACCCTTTTTCAGGATTAGACATTTCTGTTGGAGGTATGGTTGGTTTTGGTTCTTTAAAATTTGGTTTAGCTAGAACTAGTAATGATGTAGTTTGGGATTTGCCAGATGAAAATCAAACGCAGGAAGATTTTATTTCATTATTTCCCCAAACAACGGCAGATCGGTTGCCTGATTCNCAATATGACCTTAATGGTGACAGCACCATAAATGTAGATGATGCTAATTTTTCTATTGAGCAAGGAATAAACAACCCAAATTATTATGAATTATCAATTACNAACAGGTTTATAAATTTTCAACCATATATTGCGGTAAAACTTAGATTGTTATCACGAATGGGCTTGCGATTAACAGTAGGATACAATTTTGCTGATCTTGATAAAAACAGATGGGAAATTTCAAATGGTCAAAGAATATATGATGTACCAGAAACCCAGCTTGGGGCAACAACCATAAGAGCGATGTTATATTTTGGATTATAATTTTTTATGAAGAAATTTTTATTAATTATANTTTTNTTNGTTTTTTCTGTATTTAGCTTTGCTTTTATTTTTCCAAATACCACTGAAAAAACAATAAATATTTATGATAAAATAAAAGTATTAAATCAAATAATTTCTCTTGTAAATGATAATTATGTAGATAATGTAAATTGGGATGAAGCATTGGACGGTGCTTTTGAAGGAATGTTGGAAAAATTAGACCCGCATTCTTCTTATATCTCTAGAGATAAATTAGAAAATGTAAATGAGCAATTTTATGGGAAATTTGAAGGAATTGGAATAGAGTTTGATCTTTTAGGAGGATATATAACCGTTATATCTCCTATAATTGATTCTCCTTCAGATAAAGTTGGTCTTCAACCTGGGGATAAAATTATTTCAATTGATGGAGAAGATGCTTTCGAAATTACAAGAGAAGAAGTTTTTAATACTCTACGAGGACCGAAGGGCAGTCCTGTTACACTAACAATTAGAAGACCAGGATTAGACGACACTTTTAATGTAGAAATTATTAGAGATCAGATTCCAATTTATAGTTTGATATCTTCGTTTATGATTGATAAAGAAGTTGGATATATGAGATTAACTAGATTTGCTTCAACAACTTATGACGAAGTTTCAAATGCTATTAATCAATTAAGATCAAATGGTATGAATAAATTAATATTTGACCTAAGGACAAATAGTGGTGGATATTTGGAGCAAGCAGTAAATATTTCAGATCTNTTTATTACATCAAATGATACAATAGTTTATACTTCAGGNAGAAAAGATAAGATAACTGATTCATTTAAAGCATCTTCAAAAAAAGGTTTTGACGACTTTTCTCTTATAATTTTAATTAATAGATGGTCAGCAAGCGCTAGTGAAATTGTTGCTGGTGCAGTTCAAGACCTTGATAGAGGTTTAATTCTAGGAGAGACAAGTTTTGGAAAAGGACTAGTTCAAAGACAATGGCCATTAAGAGATGGTTCAGCTGTTAGAGTGACAATNGCAAGGTATTATACTCCNAGTGGAAGGTTGATTCAGCGCCCTTACAATGATGGGCTTAGAAATTATTATCAAGAATTAAACAATGAAGACAGAGAAGAAGTTTTGGACTCACTTAGAAAAGATCAAAAAGAATATAAAACGAAAAAAGGTAGAATAGTTTACGGTGGAGGTGGAATAACACCAGATNTTTTTTTACCAGTNTTTGAATATGATTCCACTATTAGTAAAATANTAAATAANCCCCAGCGTTTAGCTTTTAANTGGGCAACAAATTTTTCGAAAGATTTAGATAAAAAATGGNATAATACATCAGANTTTACAAAAAACTTTTTAATAACTGATTCAATGNTAGNAAATTTTTTTGAATTTGTTTCAAATAGGAATGTGCAAATTGATAAAGANCTTGATTTGAATAATAAAAATTATTTAAAATCAATTCTTAAGGCTGAGATTGCAGGTTCGAAGTGGGGAAGGTCTGGGTATTATCAAGTTTTTATTAGTAATGATCCACAAGTAGTNAAAGCAATTTCATATTTTAAAGATGCTAAAAAATTTATAACTTACAATTAAAGAAGATAAGATTGACATTCGCATAAAGAAATTGTATTTTTGTTGGCATTGAGATTTATATATCTAAGGAGATTAAGGTAATGGTTCAATATTTTTTAGATGGCGGTCCTTTTATGTATCCCATATTAGGTTTGCTNATTTTTGGTTTAGGTTTTGGTATAGAAAGAATTTATACTCTTTTTAAAGCTTCTATTAACACNTCAGACTTTATGGAAGAAATTAAAGTTGCTCTTAAAGAGGGTGGTACTGAAAAAGCTATGGAAGTTTGTTCAAATACAAATGGGCCTGTAGCAGAAATTTTTCACGCAGGATTAAGTAGATCACACCGNGGAATAGAAACAGTAGAAAAGAGNATTGAAAATGCTGGTACTATAGAAATGGCTTTTTTAGAAAAAAACATGGTTTGGTTAAGTACAGTGGTTGTATTAGCACCTATGCTTGGTTTTACAGGAACTGTAGCAGGAATGATTCAAGCTTTTGACGATATTAAAGCTGCTAATGATATCTCTCCTGCAGTTGTGGCAGGTGGTATTTCTATAGCATTATTGACAACGCTTTTTGGTTTAGTGGTTGCAATAATAATACAAACTTTTCAAAACTTTTTAATTACTCGTGTTGACAAATTAATCATTGACATGGAAGAAAATTCGATTCTCTTAATTGATGAATTGGTTGATCAAGATAAGAGTTAATTTAATTCAAATATGAAAAAAAGAATTAAAGCAGGAGAAATACCTAGTGGTTCAATGGCNGACATAGCTTTTCTATTGCTCATTTTTTTTCTTGTAACAACAACAATTGATATGGATAAAGGTTTAGGTTTGGTTTTGCCTCCTAAGGGAGAAGAGAAAGAAATCCCCAAAAAAAACATATCAAACATTTTNCTTAATTCTAGAGGGGAAGTTTTGCTTGATAAAGAACCAATTTCTATCAGAGATTTGAGATCAGTAATCATAGAAAAGATGTCAGCAAACGACAAATTGATTTTCTCNGTTAAAACTCATCCAAAAGCAAAATATCAGTCTTATGTTGAAGTTTTGGATCAACTTAAAATGGCTAATGCAACGCGAATATCTATCGCAGAAACAAATTAATGAAATTTAAAGCAAAAACTAAAGCAGAGAGTAAAATTCCAACATCATCAATGCCAGATATTATTTTTATGCTTTTAATATTTTTTATGGTAACTACTGTATTAAGAGAGTATGAAGGTCTTAATGTTTTTCTACCTCAAGCAAGAAAAATAGAAAGATTAGAATCTAAACGTCATACATCACATATTTTTATATCAAAAGATGGTTTAATATCAATAGATGATAAAATTATACCTATGGAAAACGTTAAACACGTAATGTATGATAAAAGAGTGAGTGATCCCCAAATAACTGTTTCGTTGAAAGCGGACAAAGAGGCTTCAATGCAATTAATTGGTGATATTCATAATGAATTAAGAGAAGCGGATGCATTAAAAATAAATTATTCATCTAAGACGGCAGCCCCATTATGAGATTAAGAAAAAATGAAAGTATATCACTCAAATTACGATANCCTATTATTGTAAGAGTAACTACACTTATAAGCATTTTATTATTAATTACATTGCTTGTTGCATACCCAAGATTTCTTGCTAAAGAATTTCTTGAAAANGAAATTTCTATTGAAATAGAGCAATTTGATATTCCTCAAACTCAGCAATTTGAATTACCTCCTCCTCCATCGAGACCATCGATTCCAGTTGAATCAGAAAATGAAGATCTCGCAGATGATGTGACTATTGAGGAAACAGAATTAGATGATTTTGATGCGTGGGATTCTCCNCCACCTCCACCTAATGAAGGTCCNAAAGTAAGATTCATNCCATATGATGATCCNCCNGTTCCNGTTGGTGGATATGGTGCTATACAAAGAAATATAAGATATCCAGAAATTGCACAAGAAGCAGGTATTGAAGGAACTGTTGTCATTCAAGCATTTGTTGATGCAAAAGGAAAGGTTACAGAAACAGTTGTGCTTAAAGGTATACCAAATACAGGTTTAGATGANGCAGCTATGACCGCAATCAAAAAAACCAAATTCAAACCAGCAAAACAGCGTGATAGATCTGTTGGTGTTTGGATTTCAATTCCTGTAAACTTTAGATTACAGGGATAATCGTAAAGAAAAAATATTCCCAATTTTTATTTACAATTGAGTGGTTGTAAATTTATTTATTATATATTCTAGGTTTAGTGAAAAAAATATTAAAATTTTATAATTCAACGATTGGAAAAAAACTTGTTGTTGCCACCACTGGTATNCTNTTTTCATTGTTTTTATTAGTTCATTTTGTAAANAATTTAATTGTTTTTGCAGGAAAAGACGTNTTTAATAAACTGGTTACAACGCTTGAGGCTGTAAGACCATTAATTATAATAATAGAAATAATTTTAGCTNTAATTGTAGTTTTACATGTATATAATTCCATTCAGTTAAATATTAAAAACAGAAAAAAAACGTTTGAAGTTAAAAATCAATCAAGAAAAACATCTTTTTTTTCTAATTATATGGTAGTATCTGGATCTGTAATATTTATATTTATGACAATTCATTTGTCTACTTTTTGGTTCAATTTTAGAGATAATCATGAACATAATTATTATTATTTAGTTACGTCAAGTGCAATAGGTTTTGGGAATATATTTATAACAATATTATATCTAATTTCGATGATATTATTGGGTGCTCACCTAAAACATGGTTATCAGTCAGCTTTGCAAACTTTTGGTATAAAAAATACTAAAATAGGAAATATTTTATTTTCTATATCATCAATTTTTTGGTTATTCATTCCTGGTGGCTTTTTTTTCATTGCACTTTGGTTTGGTATTTTGAGGAACTTTTTATCTTAGTTTTAGTATTAAATATTCAATATGGTTGAAAAAGAGAATATATTAAATCCAAATATTCCAGACGGGGAATTAGAAAAAAAATGGACGAAATATCGATCAAGTTTACCACTTGTGAGTCCAGCCAATAAAAAGAAATTAACTGTAATAGTTGTCGGTACTGGATTAGCAGGTGCATCTGCATCAGCTTCTTTAGCTGAAATGGGTTATAATGTCAAAGCATATTGTTTTCAGGATAGTCCTCGTAGAGCGCATTCTATAGCAGCTCAAGGAGGAATTAACGCCGCGAAAAATTATCAAAATGATGGTGATAGTATTTATAGATTATTTTATGATACCATTAAGGGTGGAGATTATAGATCAAGGGAAGCAAATGTTTATAGATTAGCAGAGGTTAGTGGAAATATAATTGATCAGTGTGTTGCACAGGGGGTTCCTTTTGCTAGAGAATATGGTGGAACTCTGGATAACAGATCTTTTGGTGGTGTTCAAGTATCAAGAACATTTTATGCTAGAGGACAAACAGGTCAACAATTGCTTTTAGGTGCATACAGTGCATTAAGTAGACAAATTGCAAAAAAAAATGTAATAATGAACACGAAACACGAAATGTTAGATGTTGTGGTTATAAATGGAAAAGCTAAAGGAATAATTACAAGAAACTTGATAAATGGTAATATTGAAAGTCATTATGCAGATGCAGTTGTTTTAGCAACAGGAGGTTATGGTAACGTTTATTATTTATCTACAAATGCAATGGGAAGTAATGTTACAGCATTATGGAAAGCGTACAAAAAAGGTGCAATGATTGCAAATCCATGTTTCACTCAAATTCACCCTACATGTATACCAGTTTCCGGTGAATATCAATCAAAATTAACATTAATGTCTGAATCTTTGAGAAATGATGGAAGAATATGGGTCCCAAAAAAGAAAAACGACGAAAGAAAGCCTGAAGACATACCTGAAGAAGAAAGAGATTANTATTTAGANAGAAAATACCCCGCTTTTGGTAATTTAGTACCAAGAGATATTGCATCAAGAGCTGCAAAAGAAAGATGTGATNANGGTTATGGNGTTGGNAGTACTAAACAAGCTGTTTATTTAGATTTTAGAGATGCTATTAACAATTTTGGAAAAGATGTGGTTAGTGCTAGATATGGTAATTTATTTGATATGTATAATAAAATAACAGATGAAAACCCTTATGTCACACCAATGAAAATTTATCCAGCAGTTCATTATACTATGGGTGGATTGTGGGTAGATTATAATTTAATGACAACNTTGCCAGGGTTGTTTGCTNTAGGNGAATGTAATTTTTCTGATCATGGAGCTAATAGATTGGGTGCATCAGCCTTAATGCAAGGTTTAGCAGATGGATACTTTATTTTACCTTATACTATTGGNACATATTTATCTAATGAAATATCAAATGAAAAGTTTTCAGTAAATCATTCANAGTTNAAATTAACTGANGAAAAAGTAAAAGATAAGTTNAACAATTTAATATCAAATAATGGAANTCAAACTGTTGAAAGTTTTCATAAAAAATTAGGTAAAATAATGTGGGATTTTTGTGGAATGTCNAGAAACAAAGATGATTTAGAAAAAGCAATCTTATTAATNAAAGATTTAAAAGAAGATTTTTGGAAAAATGTTACAGTGCCAGGNAAATTAAACACTATTAATTTAGAAGTTGAAAAAGCAGGAAGGGTTGCAGACCTTATTGAGCTTGGTGAAGTAATGATGAGAGANGCTTTGGATAGAAATGAATCATGTGGTGGTCACTTTAGAGACGAGTACCAAACAAAAGAAGGTGAAGCATTAAGAGATGATGAAAAATATAATTATGTTTCTGCTTGGGAATATAANGGTAATGATAATAATCCTAAAATTAATAGAGAAAAATTAATTTTTTCNTCAGTTGCNCCAACACAAAGAAGTTATAAATANTGAAATTAATTAAATTATATTTAAAAATTTGGAGACAAGAAAATGTTGAATCAAAAGGTTATTTTGAATCGCACAAAATANAAAANATAAACTCTCACATGTCTTTTTTAGAGATGTTAGATGTTTTGAATGAAGATTTAATTAAAAATAAAAAAGANCCTATTGCNTTTGAACATGATTGTAGAGAAGGAATTTGTGGTACATGTTCAATGACAATAAATGGTAAGCCNCATGGACCTTTAAAAGGAACAACTGCATGTCAANTACATATGTTTAATTTTGAAGATGGAGATACTATAACTATAGAACCATGGAGAGCAAAACCATTTAAANTAATTAAAGATTTAGTTGTTGATAGATCTTCATTTGATAGAATAATNCAAGAGGGNGGATTTATTTCTATAAATACTGGAAGCGCCCCAGANGGAAATGCAATACCAATTTCACAAGAAACAGCAAAAGAAGCTTTTGATGCTGCAGCGTGTATCGGTTGTGGAGCTTGCGTTGCTTCATGCAAAAACTCATCAGCGAGTTTATTTGTATCTGCAAANATTGCNCAACTTTCTTTATTACCACAAGGTCATCCAGAAAGACAAAAACGAGTAATTAGTATGGTTGATCAAATGGANGCNGAAGGTTTTGGACATTGTTCAAATACTGGNGCTTGTGAGTCAGAGTGTCCAAAGGAAATCTCAATCAAAAATATTGCTAAAATGAATCAAGAATATATTAAAGCAACTTTATTAGATTGATTTTTATTCAAACATTTCCTTTTTTTCAAACCATCTTTTTTTAACAAATTCTTTAATAGATAAATTATTTTTATTAAATGATTTTTGGATTGATAAACTAAATGGACCATTTTGTAAAAATTCATTAGTAAAAGAATTCAAATAGATATGTTCATCAGCATCTAATCCGTCAATTGCAATTGAAATTAAATCTTCACACCAAGAAATAATTTTTTTACCATTCCAAATTTTGTTTAAATNTAAGTTTTTAGATAATTCAATTAAAATTAATCTATCATTTTTTTTCCAACTATTACATAAATCAAGTAATTTTTCTATAGATTTTTNANTCCTAAACAACCCTTTTAAAAATGATACCGATGCCAACTCGTATCCAAATGGAGGTGTGTCTGCNCCTCTTATTTCTAGTATATCTTTAAATCTTACGTTGGTAAAAATTTGACGTAACACAGACTTGAGCTTTTGATTATTAATTTCATTATTATTTTTTAGTTGATTTAAATATTTTTCTAATGATCCATTAAAGTCTGATATATTATTATATGATTCTTGAAAAATAGTAGGTACACTTAATAGAAAATCAATATAATTATTNATTAAATCTTGTTTATGAATTATTCCGTGCTCTACCAAAGAATTACATCTATCAGAATCAGTTTGTGACCAAATTAATTCTCTAATATTTTTCTTATTAGTTGTATTTGAATGCCAAAAGGGAGAGTTTGAAAATATAATACTAAGTAGGGGATGTATGTTATCACTTAAAAAAGCTAAGTTTTCTGCTTCTTCTAAAGATGAATAATCTAAGCTTAATTGAATGCTTGCAGTNTTAAGCATCATTTCATGACTNAATTTACCCCTTTTAGAAAAGAGTTTATACATCAGTTGATATTTTTTTCGCTTTGTGATAGGAACTTGACTGTGTTTGTATATTGAGTCAACCCCAAAATCAGATATAATTATTTTTTCATCATTACAAATTTCTATTAATTTTTTTCTATAGATTAATATTTCATTATGTAGGGTTTTTAAGTTTGAGTTTGGAGAAGAAGCATATTCGATTTGTCCTCCNGGTTCTATAGAGATATTTAAATTATCATTTTTAATTAATTGTTTTTGTAATGCTTCAGTTGATATAATTGAAGATAAATCAGGATTTATTCTTTTTAGATTATAATCGTATAAAATATTTTCAATTTCTANACCAATTGAGAGGTTTTTTTTGCTTTTAAGATTAGATAATAAATAGTTTTTTAATAAAGGTTTAATATCATTTGAATTCATTATAACTATTTAAACAAGAAAATTTTGTACCGCGAGGTAGGGGGTTTTCTAAGCAGAAATTTTCTTTGTTTTCTTTGTTTTTTTGAAAAGTTGTCTGAGATTTTTAGTGACAGTATCTTGAATTGGGGTTTCCAATAGAATTTGTTCCTGAAGTTTTAANAATCCTTCGATTAAAGCTTCCGGTCTGGGAGGGCATCCTGGAACATATACATCTACAGGTACAACAAGATCAACACCTTTTAGAACATGATAACCATATTGCCAATATGGTCCACCACTTGTTGCACAACTACCCATTGATACCACATATTTTGGATCAGCCATTTGTTCATAAAGTCTTTTAACTCTAGTTGCCATTTTCATTGTTACTGTTCCTGCAACAATCATGACATCAGCTTGTCGCGGAGAAGATCTGGGAAACATACCTATTCTTTCTAAATCATGTCTAGCAGCAGCTGTTGCCATCATTTCTATTGCACAACAAGCTAATCCAAATTGAAAATACCAGGGTGATGCAGCCCTTCCCCAATTAACTAATTTATTAAGTGGAGCCACTATTATATCGCCTAGACCATTTTTATCTGAGTTTTCGCTTGTCATTAAATTTTAACCTTTAATTTTTTTTTTGACATATATATTGGTTTATNTCCCATGAAATCATGATGAGGTAGGACAGCATAACCTTGAAAATTTTTTGTNGGACTATCATCACCACAGGGCTCACCATTAGATCTATGTTGAACTAAATTTAGTAATTTATTATCTGTTTCAATTGCACCAGATATTAANTCTTCATCAGTTTCAACGTACCATCTCATAGTTACTAGATATTTATAAGTTTTTTTTTGTTTTTCATTCATGAATTACATTTTCTGAGTAAATTTACGTATGTAATTTATGTAAACCCTATCATTTCACAAATTTTTTTTAAAAAAAATATTAATTATTTGATAATTTNAAAAAATACTAAACACTGATGAAAAATAAAGTAAATAAAAAAAGTTTTGAANTCTTAAATGACCCAAAGATTAATAAGGGAACTTCATTTGATTTAAAAGAAAGAACTGAATTTAAACTNAATGGATTATTACCTCCTAAAATATCAAACTTAAAAGATCAAATAAATAGAGCATATGAAAATTTTAAGAAAAAACCNAATGATCTAGAAAAATATATTTTTTTAACTGAACTTCAAAACAGAAATGAAACCTTATATTTTAGGTTGATACTTGATAANATTGAAGAAATGATGCCTATAATTTATACTCCAACTGTTGGAGATGCATGTAAACATTATGGTCATATTTACAGAAGACCAAAAGGCTTATATATATCATATAATTTTAAAGGAAAAGTCAAATCATTATTAAAAAACTGGGCTAATAATGATATTGAAATAATAGTTTGTACAGANGGAGAAAGAATTTTAGGTTTGGGGGATTTAGGTGCAAATGGAATGGGTATTCCAGTAGGTAAGTTAGTATTGTATACNATTTGTGCAGGTATAAACCCTAANAAGTGTTTACCAATTACTATTGACGTTGGAACTAANAATCAAAAATTAATAGATGATCCAATGTATTTAGGACTATCTCATAGAAGAATACAAGGATCCAAATATGAAGATTTCATTGATGAAGTCATTTCATCTTTGAGTGAAGTTTTNCCAGAGTCTGTTATACAATTTGAAGATTTTGCAAACAAAAANGCATCTTACTTTTTACAGAAATATAAATATAAATATAGAAAATTTAATGATGATATTCAGGGAACAGGATGTGTNGTTTTAGCAGGAATTTTGTCAGCAATGAGAAAATTAGAAACAACAATTTCAAAGCAAAAAATATTATTTTACGGAGCTGGATCTGCTTCTATAGGAATAGCAAANTTGATTTGTAANCAAGTTTTAAAAAATGGATATGGNATTAANGAAGCAAGAAAAAATATATTTTTATTTGATTCAAAAGGATTGGTTACAAAGGATAGAAAAAATTTAAACAAAGAAAAAAAACCATACATGAAAGATTTAAAAANNGAGAATAGTTTATTGAATTGTATTAAAAAAATTAAACCTACAATATTAATTGGAGCTTCAGGTATAAAAAATGCATTTACTCCAAATATTTTACAAGAGATGAAAAAAATAAATGATACACCTATCATTTTTGCATTATCTAATCCAACAGCAAATTCAGAATGTACAGCAAAAGATGTTTTANTAAATACAAANGGTAAAGCAATATTTAGCAGTGGAAGTCCATTTAAANCTATTATTAATGGTGNAAAAGAATTTCATACTTCACAAGCCAATAATGCTTATGTTTTTCCTGGAATTGGATTAGGGGTTTTATTATCAAAGGTTGATATAATTACAGATGATATATTTCTGAATGCAGCTCACACNCTATCTAAAATTACTTCTGATAATGATTTAAAAAACGGGAAAATATATCCATCTATTAATCAAATACGTAGAACTTCAATAAAAATTGCTTATTCAATAGCATCTACTTATAATAAAAAAATTACTTATAAAGATATTGATAATGAAATTTATTATCCTAATTATAAATAATTAATTTGACAATCTAAATTCATCGCGAAATTTAATAGCTTTATCAAAAGATTCTGTTGGTACTACTTTTCCTCTAATGTATGGATAAAGCAAGTCTACAAANTCTTCCCATTTTTTAATTTGATCTTGATTTAGGTCATGACTAACNAAACCATAATCAGCCATAACANCTATAATTTCATCATCGAGTCTTCTTATTTCATTTGTTAAATCAATTTCAGCTTTTTTTGATGCAGATAAAATAAGATCTTGTATTTTAGTGGGAATGGCAGACCATGTTTCATTTTTAATTATTGTTGCACCCATTAAAGGAGCCCATTTATAATTCGTCATATGCTTTGCCGCAGCAAACCACTGATTTCCTAATGCGACAATTGGAGTTGTATTAAACGTCGTTACCATTCCTGTTTGAAGTGCTACTGTTAAATCTGTAGCGGCAAGTGGTACAGGATTAAAACCAAGCTCTCTATGCATTTGCAGGTCTTGAGATTCATTTGCCCANACAAACATTTTATGCTTTTTAAGATCATCTGGTATTAAAACAGGAGATTTTGCAAAATACCTAACCCAACCAATTTCTCCCCAATGAATAAACTTATAACCTTTTTTATCAAGTTGTGAAATTAAATCCGGAGACATTTTTTTTGTAACGTAATCCTTTTCTTCATCNGAGTTATAAAGAAGCGGAATATGTGAAATAGCTGCAAAGTCAGGAACGATTTTAGATAGACCNTCAGTAGAAATAGAAGCNGCATTNAATTGTCCTATTCTCATTTTTCTAATAACTGAAGATTCATCTCCTGCTACTCCACCAGGATAAATTGTTAATCTGACGTNGCCATCTGATTCATCCTTCCAATTTTGTCCCATTTCTCTCAATCTCAAATCCCAAGGAGAACCATTTCCTGCTAAAGTAGCAAGTTTTATATTTACTTTTTTACCATAAGAAAATGAAATAAGTAAAAAGATGATTGTGATAATTAGTCGTTTTTTCATAATATTAATTTAGCTTGTATTAATATAAATTGCATTTATGAAATAAATTTTTTTATTTCATAAAACAATAAGTCTTAATAAATATATTTTGAAAAAGTTAATAATAATTTTTAATCCAAATTCAGGTCCCTCACCAAGTCAAAAAACATTAGACTTAATAGTGCCAACCCTAAAAAGAAACAACTTTGATTTAAATATTATAACTACTCAATATCCAGGTCATGAAAAGGTAATTGCAAATACCGTTGATTTATATGATGTTAGTGGTNTTTGTATAATTGGTGGAGACGGAACAATTAATCAGGTTGTTAATGGAATGTTTTTAAGAGAAGATAATATAAAATTNCCATTAGGTATAATTCCAGCTGGTACNGGAAATTCCTTTATGCATGATATTGGNGTTTTAGATCCTGAAGAAGCCGTGAAAAACATAATTAAAGAAAAAATNAAGTTTATAGATATAGCCAAAATAAAAATGAAAANAGAAACTGTTTTTAGTATAAATATTATTGGTTGGGGCTTAGTTACAGATATAAATNTTTCAGCTGAAAAATTTCGATGGTTAGGTTCACAAAGATATAACTTAACAACATTATTANATGTTCTTACAAATAAAAAAAGAAAAGCTAAGCTATTTNTTNATGGTGAGGAATTAAATCAAAAGTTTTCTTTTATAATTGCATGTAATACAATTCATACAGGTAAGGGAATGAAAATTGCACCAAAAGCAAAACTTGACGATGGTTTGTTAGATTTAATTGTTGTTCCAGAAACTCAAATATTTAAACTATTAACAATGTTTCCTAAAATTTTTGATGGATCTCATTTAGGGCATGAAGTTTTACAATATTATCAAGTAAAAGAGTTTTCCCTCAAACCAAGTATTNATGAAAGTTTAAACCTTGATGGAGAAGTATATGGTAAAACNCCCATAGATGTTTCCGTAATTAAACATGGTTTATCCATTTACGCATGATAAATATCTTAATAAAATTTTTTGTTTTATGTATAGTAAATCTTGGAATAGTATTAAAATCAGAAAATGTAGAGTTTATTTTATCTTCTTCTGATACTCTTAAAGGGTTTGAGTTTTTAAAGATTGAAGAAAATAATCTTATTCTTGAATCTTCTAATATTAATTATATTTTGGATATAAAGGACTTAAACTCTATAGATAAATTATCCTATAGGTTAATTAAACCATCAAAGAATAAAATCATTTATAATACAACTGTTGGTTTCTTTCTGGGATACATTACAGGCAACCTAATGGGAAATGTTTTGATTTGGTGGATAAAAAATAAAAAATTGGGTTCATTAAATTTATTTGAATCAAATCCAAATGATTTGGATGAAGGAGAAAGATATATAAGATCAACAGCTATAAAATTNATGACATCTTTNGGNTTTTATGCCGGATATAATTTAAATAATGAAAAATTAATTTTAAGAAAAAAATATGAACTAGTNAATATGACAATGGATCAAAAGAAAAGCATGATTAATAAAATGTTTTCTTTTACAGAAAAAGAAAATTTTTTNTTTCTAAAATTTTATAACAAATTAAAATATAGGAAAAATGATAAATGAATTATTATTTTCAAAAAACAATCGAAAAAGATTTTGAATCTATAAATCTTAAAATTAGAGAAAATTTATCCAAAAATGGATTTGGTATTTTAACTGAAATAAATGTTCAAAAAGCTTTTNAAGAAAAGTTAGGTATTGATTTTAAAAGATATATTATTCTTGGTACATGTAATCCAACATTNGCTCATGAAGCAGTTTCTAAAGAACCAGAAGTTGGTGTTTTGATGCCTTGCAATGTGGTTTTATGGGAAAATAATGACAAAAGCGTTACGGTTTCTTTAATCGATGCTGAAAAAATGTTATCTGTTTGTTTGAATGATTTAAATGGTATAGGTAAAAAAGCGAATATTTTGTTAAAATCNTCAATAGATGAATTATAGTCACATTGGAATTAAATCACTATGAAATATTTTCTGTCTTCCCTCCNATATTTGCATTAATAACTGCGATTTGGAAAAAGCAGATTTATTTATCNTTGCTAGTAGGAATATGGTTNGGTTGCTTAATTCTAAAAAACTGGAATCCCCTTATNGCCACCACTGCAACTATTGATAGTATTATAAACGTATTTAGTTCAAGTAGTAATACAAAGATAATTTTTTATAGTTTAGGTGTTGGATCCATTTTAAATCTTTTAAACTCAAGTGGTGGAATCAAAGCTTTTATTAATTGGATTGAAAAAAAAAATTTTGTTAGAAACCCGTTTCAGGCTCAATTAATTCCTTTTCTAATAGGAATTTTTATAACGATAGAAAGTTCAATCACAGCATTAATTTCAGGAACTGTTGGAAAACCATTAACAGATAAACACAAAATATGTAAAGAAAAATTAGCTTATATTTGTGATTCAACATCTGCGCCGATATGTATTTTATTTCCATTTAACGGATGGGGAGCATTTATAATTGGATTATTAATTGTTCAACAAGTAGATAATCCAGTTTTGTTATTATTTAGTAGTATCAAATACAATTTTTATCCACTAGTTACNATTTTGATTTTATTTATTTCAATCTACTTTAATTGGAATATTGGTCCAATGAAAGCTGCACAAAAAAAACATATTTCAAAAACAAAATTNATNANAAAAAAATCAAANAAGAGTTTCGACAANTTTATTAATGAAAATGATATAATTATAAAAAATTCAAGTGTAAACAAATTTATTATTCCAATTGTTTCAATGATTTTTTTAATGATTTTAAGTTTGTTTTTAACAGGTTTAACCAATTCTCCAAATGATATAACANTAGATTTNTGGAAAGTTCTTTCAAACTCTGAGGGTTCAACATCNGTTTTGTGGTCTGTTATAGGGACAATAATNTTAATTGGTTTTTTAAACAAANAATTAATAAAAGATGGTGTTTTTTTTGATTTAATTTTAAAAGGAATGGCTAAAATGTTTCCAGTTGTAACATTATTGCTNTTAGCATTTTCAATGGGAGAAATAATTCATGAATTAGGTACTGGAATATATATTTCAACTTTAATACCATCATTTTTGAATGAAAAAATAATAGTAATTAGTCTCTTTCTAACATCATGTTTAATTGCATTTTCAACAGGTTCTTCATGGGGAACATTTGCTATTATGGTTCCTATATCGATAACAATCTCACANAACTTTATAGATGCTCAAGTAATTTTTTTAGCATCAGTTCTTGGTGGAGGAATTTTTGGTGACCATTGTTCTCCAATTTCTGATACCACGATAATTTCCTCGATGGCTGCAGGTTCTAATCATATTGATCATGTTAGAACACAATTGCCTTATGCATTAATTAGTGCCTTTATTTCAATCATTCTATATATTATAGTGTAAGATTTATAAAAATTNNTATTAATAGATAAATATTTACTTAGGGGTTGAATTATGAAAAAAACAATTTTTTTTATGTCAATTATTTTATTTTTAAAACCAGGTTTTTCTGAAGAATTAGATNTTAATCAAAAAAATTCAAATAGCGTTCCTGTTGATNTAATAAAAGTTCCAGAGGGTTTAGAGATAAAGATTTGGGCTAAATCTCCTTTATTTTACAATCCAACAAACATTGATATTGACAGATTTGGAAGAATTTGGGTTGCTGAGGGAGTAAGATATCGTTTCAATTGGAATAGACAAAAAAAGGGAGATAGAATAGTTGTTTTAGAAGATTTAGANCTNGATGGCTTNGCTGATACCAGCCATGTTTTTTTGCAAGATTCTTCTTTAGTAGCACCACTTGGAATAGCAGTTGTTGACAATAAAGTTATAGTTTCTCAACCTCCGCATTTAATTGTATATACTGATCTAAATAGAAACTTAAAGTTTGAAGANAATATTGATAACAAGGAAATTCTTCTAAGTGGTTTNAGTGGAATAAATCATGATCATAGTCTTCACTCTGTGACAGTTGGACCAAATGGAAAATGGTATTTTAATTCGGGAAATTGTGGAGCGATGTTCACAGATAAATCTGGTAANACTTTTCGAATNGGAAGNCCTTATAATCCTAAACCAATAGGTCCTTTTAAATTTCCAATAAATCCTCTAGATATAGCTGGTAAAAAAAGTGATGATGGTCATGTTTATGTTGGTGGATTTGNTGCTAAAATGAATGAAGATGGTTCAAATGTAGAAATTATCGGACATAATTTTCGAAACAGNTATGAACAATCAATTACTTCNTTTGGNGATGTTTTTCATAGTGATAATGATGATCCGCCTGCTTCAAGAGTAAGTTATGTTTTAGAATANGGAAATGCAGGTTTTGCTTCAGCAAATGGNAAAAAAACGTGGCAAGCTGATAAAAGACCATATCAAACAATTCCGCAGGCTGAATGGAGACAAGATGATCCAGGAGTAATGCCATCTGGAGATGTCTANGGTGGTGGTTCACCAACTGGTAATGTATTTTATGAAAATGGAGCACTTGGTAAAAAATGGGAAGGTATGTTTTTAGCTTGTGAGGCAGGAAAAAATGTAGTCTTTGGCTACTTACCTAAAATATCTGGATCAACTTTTACNTTAGAGAGATTTAATTTCATNACTTCAAACGAAGAAAATGAATTTGCAGGTACAGATTTTTTAGGTGGGTCAAAAAGTGTAAATAATGAAGAAATAAAAACTTTGTTTAGACCNTCTGATGTTGCAGTTGGACCTGATGGTGCTATTTATGTAGCTGATTGGTATGATGGTAGAGTGGGAGGTCACCAAGATTTAGATGAAAGTAAATCTGGNACTATTTATAGAATAGCTCCAAAAGGTTTCAAACCAAAAATTGATCGTTTAGATTTAAATACANTCAAAGGTTCAATAGACGCATTAAAAAGCCCTGCTGTAAATGTAAGAAATCTTGGTCATCACTTNATAAAGCAAAATCATAAAAAATCTATCAAAGAATTAGGTAAACTTTTGAAAAATAAAAATAAATATGTGGTTGCTCGAGCTATTTGGTTACTAGCTGATTTAGGAAGTGATGGTCAAAAAAAAGTTTTTAATCTGCTTGATTCAAAAGATGAACAAATTAGATTGGTTTCGTACAGAGCTTTGAAGGAAAACAAAATTGATTTAATAAAAATAGCAGCAAAAATGTCTAAGGATATATCNCCATCAGTTAGAAGAGAAGTAGCAACTTCTTTAAGAGATATAAGTCCAGATNGTAAGTTACCAATATTAATTTCAATTGCTGAGNAATATGATGGAAATGATAAAACTTATCTTGAAGCATTGGGAATTGGTTCTTTTGGTGTTGAAGAAGAATTNTTTGATANGCTNNTAGAAAAAATTGGTAATAAAAATCCNTTGCTNTGGTCAGATAGATTTTCTGATATNGCTTGGAGATTACACCCNAAATCTTCTATTGATTTTCATTTAGAAAGAGTTTTGTCAGAATCTTTNAAATTTAACAAAAGAAGACAAGCCTTAGATGCTATTGCATTTACAATGGATCCTAAAGCAGCAGAANTTATGATAAATTTATCAACAAGAGAAAAATTTAAACTTTCNAAAGAGGCAAATTGGTGGATATTAAATAGAGCTTTTTCTGAATGGAAAGAATTTAACCTTTTTCAGCAATTAGCTGATAAAGAGATTTACAATCCACAAAAAATTGAATTAGTNGAAATGATTGTAGAAAATTCAGAAAATATTCCAAATGATTATCCTTCAATAAATAATCTATCAAAGATTAAAGGAGATTATGATAACGGAAAAATGGTTGCTCAGAAGTGTATTGCTTGTCATAAAATTCAAAAAAATGGATCAGATTTAGGACCAAGTCTTGATGGGTGGGCAAAAAATCAAAGTAAAGAATCAATTTTTAGATCGATTATTTCTCCAAATGAAAGTATTGCTCACGGCTATGANGGTTATGAAATTGTTTTAAAAGATGGAAGAAAGATTCATGGCAGAGGTATTAAAATGTCAAATCCATATATAATCTCTTCAATTGGAGATTTTACACAAGTAATTCCAGAAGAGAAAATAGAGAAAATAAGTAGATTAAATTATAGTTTAATGTTATCAGCTTCTCAGCTAAATATTAGTTCAAATGAATTAGTTGATTTAGTTGAGTTTTTNAAAAACAATTAATCAAAATNAAAATTTTGTCTATACAAATTAAATGAAGTTTTAAATTTAATTTTTAATTAAAAACCAATGTTTTCTCAACNAAAATTCAATAAATTTTAAACTTANTTTTCACTAAAAAAAAAAAATCTAATTTTTCTTGACATATATACTCTAAAAAAGTTACAATTGGGTTATATATGTCATGCCAAATCCGAGGTAGACTATACAAAAAAATCTGAGGTAATATTGAAACGAATAGTCAAAAATACGTTAACNATTATAGTTATGTTCATTTTTGTGAACATTATTTCTGCTAAAAATTATAAAATTTCTGGTAATGTCTTTGATATTACAGGTGAAACAATTTCAAATGCAACTATTGTATTACTTAATGACTCNAATGAAGAGATAGCTAATGATAAAACTAATAAAAAGGGCGCTTTTCAATTCAAAAAAATTGAATCTGGTAAATATTTATTAACGGCCACAAAGGATAATGAGGTTTCTAAATTAAATNTTACTGTTGANACATCAGATATAGATGAGATTGAACTGACTCTTGGTCCTGAAGAATCTATATCAACTTCTAATCAAAATAAAGTTCAACAAAGTAATACTCAGGTAGAAAATACTGAAAATATTGAAAGAGCTCCACAAGATCAATACGTTTTAACTGAAATTAGTTTTGAATTAAAAAAGATGGGTGCTGAAATAGATAATTTGTCTAGTCAATTAAGAGATTTACAAGCAAGAAGTGAAATGTGGGTTAATCCATTATCTATTTACCAAAAAGAAATTATCCTAAATAATGGAAGTACAGTTTTCGGTAAGATTGTATACCAAGATGAAGAAACATTAAAAGTAGAAACTCTTGTTGGTTTTTTAGTAATCGACAGATCTAATGTTGTTAGAATAGTTGAAAATGTTATGGCCCAAGAAGACCAAGAGTATATTCCTGAACAGATAAGAGAATCATATTCACCACCACCTATGCCTAAGCTTGCAGAACCAAGATATGTTTCTGATAGTGCAAATCGATCATCAAGTAGAGAAAGAGCTGCAAATATTGTTCTNGTTGGTAATATNGCTGAAAAAAAAGATAAATCAAACAATGTGACTTTTACAGGTCAGGTCAAAAATGTAGGTGGTCAAAGAGCAGATTTTGTAAAAGTAAATTTTGTTCTTAGAAAAAATTGGAGTGGTGAAACNAGAACACTAACTAGTTTTGTTGCTGGTTCTTATTATACATTTGATTCCGGGATAACAACTGATTCTTCATTGCTTCCAGGAGCTTCAGGAGAATTTGAATTGATTGTTCCATCAGATATTGGTTCATTTTTGGGTTATTCTTACACTATNGATTGGGAAGAATACGAATAATGAGAATCNATTTCAAACCTATATATTTTNCTTTATTTATAATTTCTNTAAATGTTTTTTGTCAAGACTCTAATCAAAAAGATGCTTTCTTTTTGGACTTAGGAGTTGTGATTGAACCTTCTACAGGAAAAGAAAAAGTAGATCATCTTGTTAAAGCTCCTCCTTCAAAAGTTTCCTTTTTTTTAGATAAAAAACCGAGTGGTTCAGTTTTTATGGCATCCACTAAAGAAATTGCCTTGATGTTAGAAGATATTCAAAATAAAATTGATAATATTCAATCTAATTTTGGTAAAGACCTAATGCAACAAGAAAGAAATAACTATAAAAAAATATCTGCTAGGCTTAATAGAGTTGAACAATCAATAGATGACAAATTAAAAGAATTAGAAACACAGAATATTGAATTAAAAAAAATTATCTCAGATTATTTCCATAGTAAAAAAGTGAAAAATAGTGATCATGATTATCTTGGAACGAATTATANTAATCACAATGTAGTTTCTAAACTNGATGATTATGAATTCTCTCTTTNTCAAAGTCAATCCAAAATATTATTTGAAGATNATAATGAAAATATGTTTAAAANTTTTTATGTNAATGGAGTTTTATCTTATCAAAGAGGAAATTATGAATTAGCTATTGAGAATTTTAATAAATTAGATTTNTCTAATCATTCAGTAACTACAAAAGGAAACGTTTTATATTGGTTATCCGAAAGTTACTTTAATTTAAAAAAATATGACCAAGCATTGAAAATTTTAGATAAGCTTGTACAACTTAAAAATTCTGACAAACAAGATGACGGTATAATCTTAAAAGGAATTATTTTTAAAAATCTCGGAAAATTTTCGAATGCNAAAGAAGCATACTCAGAAATTGTAGATTTTTTTCCCCAAAGTGAATATCTAAGGTTGGCTAAAATAGAACTTTCAAAAAAATATTANTATTATGATTTTTAAAAATTTAATTAAAATAATTTTTTTCTTTACACTGTTTAANAATTTAGCTCTACCAATTACNAGAGTTTCATTTACTCATCCAGGNTATATGATGAAAATCCCAACAACTTTTATNGATCGTTCACCATATTTATTTACCTCTGGATTTACAACAGAAGTACATAATTTTTCCCCATTTAATACAACAAAAGGTGTTTTTTTCAACATTGACTTTTCTGATAGATTCACGTTTGGGTTTTCGTCAGGTCAAGGAGCAGACACTTCTGCAGTTGAAAAAATCTTAAGTTCTACTTATATACCACCCGTTGAATTTGGTTTTCATACTCAATACAAGGTTTTTGTNAGACAAGATATGTCAGTTTCTATAGGANTNCATGATATTATCTTTGAAAATGATGCTAATGAAGGTTTGAGATTAGANCCAAAACAATTATCTTTTTTTGCTGCTGTTGGTAGTGTAAAAGATTTTGGACAATATAGAGCAAGNACTTTTATGGGTTTCGGAACTGGTGGATTTTCTATTTCTCCTGAATCAATTGCAAATAANACATCAAGTGTGGATAGTTCTCAGGGTTTTAATGCGGGTGTGTTTGCAGGGGTTTATTTAAATACACCTTTAATGCCTAAATGGGGAGGATTAGATTTTGTGGGTGAATTTGATGGTACAGGCATCAATGTGGGACTCCGCATCCCCCTTACCTCGGATTACCGCCTGGGCTTAGGGTTCACCCACATAGAAAATTTACCTGATTTTTCNAATAAATATTCTGATAAGCATCCAGGAATAGTTTTTAATTTTACAATGGCNATTCCAAAAACAGCTCCCTCNCTTCCTGGAATTCCAGGAGCACCATCACCTTTACCTGACAGAGTAATTGGTAATNATAATTCATTTATGGATTCAACCCTTATTGCAGCAGATGGAGCGGTTAGTTCTTTAAGAGATTCTCTAAAGCTATCTAGNCATCAGATTAAAAATTTATCAACACAAGTTTCATTGCTTAAACAAAAATCTGTTTCATTATCAGATTCTGTTTATTCACTTAATCTTGATAAAAATATTTCTCAAAAAAATATTAATATGGCTATGCGACATTTATCAAGGTCNTTAAGATATTTCCATTCAGGTGATTANAGNGAAGCATTGCAAGAAGTAGAAACTGCTCTTGATTTAAATCCAAATTTGGCTTTAGCCTATGCTAGAAGNGGTTCAATTTATTATCAACTTGGAGATCCNCAAAGAGCAACAATTAATTGGAA
Source organism: Fidelibacterota bacterium (assembly GCA_002707905.1). Taxonomy (GTDB): domain Bacteria; phylum Fidelibacterota; class Marinisomatia; order Marinisomatales; family S15-B10. The sequence goes on along the minus strand of PAOF01000024.1, from coordinate 8,961 downwards.
TTTAGCTCTTCAAATGGATCCAGAGTATGATGATGTTAGAAATATTTTAAAAGCACTTCATGAAAACAGATTAAAAACCACAAGTTTTTCTAGAGGGGAGAATTAAATNAATGGATATAGCAACAATTGCAGGAATATTACTTGGTTTAGTAGCAATCATCGGAAGTATTTTTATTCTTCCAGGTTCAAGCTTTGGTATGTTCATTAGTATTCCAAGTTTTTTTATTGTTTTTGGAGGATTGATTGCATCAGTTTCGGTTGCTTTCCCATTGAAGGATGTTTTGCAATTAATTCCCGCAATTTTAGCTGTTTTTAAAGGAGGTAAAGATTCACTAGGTNATTTAGTGGATGAGGCTGTGGAAGTTGCAGAAGTAGCTAGAAAAGGTACAGCNGAATTAGAAAAACAAGTAGAAAGCATTGATAGCTTTTTCTTTCGTGATGGTGTCCAAATGGTTGTTGATGGTTATTCTTTAGAAGAACTTACAGAAATTTTGAATACAAGAATTGATAATAGAGAAATAAGAGAAAACACACAAGCTGGTTTATTTAAATCTATGGGAACTATGGCTCCAGCCTGGGGTATGGTTGGTACATTATTAGGACTTGTTGTCATGTTAGCAGGTTTTGGTTCTGGTGGTGGAACAGATGCTTTGGGTTCAGGTATGTCTGCTGCATTAATTACTACTTTGTACGGTGCTATTTTCGCAAATCTTTTATTTCTTCCAATGTCTGATAAAATTAAAACTAGAATAATATTTTCTAGCACAGCTCAAAATCTTCAACTTGAAGCAGCTAGATTAATTCATCAAAGGAAGCACCCATTGATTGTAAGAGAAAAACTTAATTCTTATATTCCACCAAAAGAATGGAAAAAAGAGGAATAAATGTCAGCNACTCCTCAAGAAAGAAAAAAATTNATTTCAGTTGGTGAAAAAAAAGTTGATGAAGGATTACCAGGCTGGTTTGGAACTTTTGCAGATATGATGACCCTNTTATTTGCATTTTTTGTTTTGCTTGCAGCTATTTCAACNGTTGATCCGGTTAAATTGCAACAACTTGCCGATGGTATGGGAAAATCTGTTGGTTCAAAGAAAAAGATTGAGAATCAAGCAATGTCACTCGCAGATATAAAAAAAGCAGCAGATAAAATGGTAGAAGAAATGGGGACTAATCCAGTAACTGGAGAGAAACCTGTTGAAGTCACAACTGGACCNAAAGGAGTTACAATTGGCATTTCTTCTGATATNAGCTTTAAATCAGGNTCAGCAAGTTTAAAACCAGAAATCGTTGAGGTTTTAGANAAGATTGTACCCACTATTGAAAANTCTTATTTTGATGTTGCTGTTGAAGGTCATACAGATAACGACCCTTTACCAAAATCATTTCAATCAAAATATCCTTCAAATTGGGAGTTGTCATCTGCTAGGGCATCAGCTGTAGTAAGACAATTGATTAATATGAATGTTAATCCAATTCGTTTGCAAGCAGTAGGATATGCTGAGTATATTCCAAGGGATAGNCCTACAGATAGAGTAATTGATAANGAATTGATNGCGGAATTGAATTTAAATGGTGAATTAAAATCAAGAAACAGAAGAGTTGAAATTACTTTTTTAGCTTCAGGGGTTAATAATGAAATTGATGATTCATCTNAAGAAAGTTTGAATAATTAATGATTTCCACAAAAAAAAAGGAAAATGTTATGGTTAAGATGCGGATTATAGTAAAACAGATAATGGCTTTTGCATTGATGATTAATTTATCTGCTCAAGAGTCAACATATTTAGCTCAAAAAATAATGCTAGAGAATAATATGAGATCAAGAATTGAATCAGCATTACAAAAAATAATGGATGATCATAGGTATGTTCTAGACATAAGTGTTGATTTGAAATTTACACCAACTGTTACTGAAGAAGTAACATTTAGACCATCCACTGATAACGAAACAAAAAATGCGGTATTATCTGGGAGAGAAAATGCATCTGAATCAGTACCATTAATGTCCAATGAAAATCAAACCACATCTACTATGACAGGAATACCTATTCCAGGGTTTGATTTTCAGATAATTGGTGATGATAAATCAATAGATCAACCTGAAGAATCTAATGATGCCGTTATTNTTGANGATTCATCTCCAAATTCTANAGGTCAGGGATCACAAATTTTAAGTCAATCATATACTGANACTAAAGTTTCAATGCCAATNATAGAAAAGTTNGATATNAGCTGTATTTTGCCTGAAGGTTCAGCACCTGAATTAATTGAAAATGTTAGACAAATAATTATGGTTGCTTCGCATTTTGATAGATCGAGAGGCGATGTTTTATCTGTNATGACTGCTTCTTTTAGACAAAGAAAAGATGAGAGAACAGCTGAATCAATTATTTTGAGATCAATAGCTAAAAAAATAGATGAACTTGAAGAAAGACAATCAGATGCTGAAGCTCAAGTAGCNGAGGATTGGAAGTCAGAATTAGAGGGTTGGAAAAATGAAGAAACTAGACGACGCGAGGAAGAAAGAGCTATTTGGAGATCAGAATTAGATCGAATTGAAAATGAAAGAATTGCTAGAGAATTTCAAAATGAAAGAAAAAGTTTAATTGAAAGAGATTCTATTAGAATGAATCAATTAACACAAGAGATTTCTCAATTAAAAGATGTATTGTCTGGTGCTCAATTATCAGAAGAACAAGAAGATGAATTTAATGAAACTGTTTCAACCAAGGAGGAAGAAAGAGAACAATTAGATTCAATTATAGCAGAAAAGCTAGCGATGTTAGAGCAAACCCAGAATGAACTTGATAATNTATCAGGTGGAATGAATAATCTTCCAATTTATTTNATGAGTGCTATTTCGCTATTAGCAGTTCTCGCTTTAGCTGCTGTTATACTATTTAATGGAAGGTCGTCAAAACCAAGTTATGTTATGCCCCCACCATGGATGATGCCCCCACCTAATCAATCGCAANAAAAAAAAAAAGNAAAGAATGANGCGAGTGATGATATGACATNAGTTCAAGGTTCAATATCAAAACCGGAAGGTTTAAAAAATGTAACATTTGAAGAAGATCCAAGTGTAATTCAATCAGAAATGATTAAAACTAAAGATTCTTTAGTTTCAATGAGCGTCGGTGAGCCAGAAGTCGCAACAAATGTTGTAAAAGATTGGTTAGAGCAAGAAGCTCCTCCAGCTCCTGTAGAATCAAACTCTAAACCTTCAGAATCAACTGAAGAATCTCAAGAAAATAATAAAAAGAGTAAGAAAAAGAAGTAAAATTATGATTACCGAATATTATAAATTATCAGGAATAGATAAAGTTGCAGTTTTATTTTCTGTTATTGGTGAGTCAGTTGCAGTAAGATTATTAAAAACATTAAGTGAATCTGATATTAGACGAATCAGAGCTAGATCTAGGGAAATGGATTCAGTATCTGTATCTNTAAAAAAACAAATTCTTGATGAGTTTTATTTAGCTGTTATGTCTCAAAAATTAAAAAATGAGGGTGAAACAGAATCAAAAAAACCATTTGATTTTATAAATGAATTGGCAGATGAACAATTAATTGCGTTGCTTGAAGTAGAAGAGCCTAGAATTATAGCTATTGCATTAGCTCAAGTAAAATCAGAGAAACAAATTAAAGTTCTTGATAGATTATCTCCNGAAATTAAAGGAAAAGTATTANTGCAACTAGGTTCATTAGACAATATTCCTTTAGAGGGAATTGTAAATGTAGCATCCCAATTAAAAATTAAATCCCAATATTTACCTAAAGGAGTTGACTTTGCAAGAGGTGGTGGTAAAAGTGTTGCTGATATTCTTGGTAAGATGACACCTTTNGAGGAAGAGAAATTNTTAGAATCAATATCTCAAGAAAATCCTGAGCTCGCTGAAGAAATAAAAAAATACCATTTAACTTTTGAAGATGTTATAAATAATTTTCCAGATAACTTGTTAAGAGATATAATGAATTCTATTGAATTAGACACAATTGCACTAGCTTTAAAAGGAAGAAACCAACAAGANATAGATAAAGTGATAAATAATTTACCTCAAAAAAAACAAGCTATGTTTGAGCCAGTCGAAACTGCTGTACCTAAAAGAGATGTAGACCAAGCTAAAAAAGCTGTTGTTGAGGCGGCTCGTCAAATGGAAAAAGAAGGTAAGTTTTCACTCGAAGATATTTTAGGTTCTTCTGATATGGTTGAATAATCAACCATTTAATATCTAACNTATACACTACTCTTTATTTTAAATTGGCTTGAGCAGCTGATAGTATTGCAATTGGAACTCTGAATGGAGAACAGCTTACATAGTTTAATCCAGTATCATGGCAAAAATAAATTGATTCAGGATCACCACCATGTTCTCCACATATTCCAATTTTAATATTTTCGTTTACTTCTCTACCTTTTTTAACTCCCATTTCAACTAATTGACCAACACCAGTTTGATCAAGAGATTGAAATGGATCTTGTGGTAGTATTCCAGTTTCTAGATATGTAGGTAAAAAACCACCAATATCATCTCTAGAAAATCCATATGTCGTTTGGGTGAGATCNTTTGTTCCAAATGAGAAAAACTCAGCTTTTTTTGCTATCTCATTTGCAGTTAAGCAGGCTCTTGGAACTTCTATCATAGTACCAACAGAATAATTAAAATCACTCATTGAATTTGATTTAACTTTNTTGGCTTCATTTCTTACAATTTTTTCTTGATTTTCAAACTCAGTATATGTTCCAACAAGAGGAATCATTACCTCAGGAAAAACTTTAATATTTTCTTTTGTAAGTTGAGCTGTTGCTTCAAAAATTGCTCTTGCTTGCATTTCTGTTATTTCTGGATAAGCAATTCCAAGTCTACAGCCTCTGTGACCNAACATAGGGTTCAGCTCATGCAATGCATCGATTCTTTTTGATAACTTTTCTTTATCAATTTTTAACTGATTTGCTAATTCTTTTATTTGACTTTCATTCAGAGTTACAAATTCATGTAAAGGTGGATCTAATAATCTTATAGTTACAGGAAATCCTTCCATTGCTTTAAGAATTTCATAAAAATCCTTTTTTTGATATGGAAGTAATTTCATAATAGCTTCACGGCGATCATTNGTATTATCAGCAATAATCATTTCTCTTATAGCAAGAATTCTTTCTGGGTCAAANAACATATGTTCAGTTCTACATAGACCTATTCCTTCAGCACCAAAATTTCTGGCTTNAAAAGCATCTTCCGGTCTTTCAGCGTTAGTTCTAATTCCTAAAGTTTTAAATTCATTTGCTAATTTCATTAAAATGTTAAAGGATTCATTTTTTCCTGGGTCAATCTGTGATAATGCAATTTCTCCAAGATAAACATTACCTTTAGTACCATTTAAAGTTATGATGTCCCCTTCAGAGAGANTGTGCCCATTGACTTCAATTTTTTTGTTACTTGAATCTATATTTAATGAACTACAACCAACAATACAACATTTACCCCAACCACGCGCTACTAATGCTGCATGGCTCGTCATTCCACCTTTTGCAGTCAAAATAGCTTCAGAAGCATGCATTCCGTGAACATCCTCAGGTGAAGTTTCATTTCTTACAAGAATTACTTTTTTACCTTCTTTTGCCCATATTTCAGCATCTTCAGATGTAAAAACTATGTGACCGGTGGCACCTCCAGGTCCTGCAGGGAGACCCTCTGCAAGTTTAATTCCTTTTTGTTCAGCTANAGGATCTACCATTGGATGTAATAATTCATCAAGTTGAGATGGTTTGACTCTTTTTAGTGCTGTTTCTTTAGTGATTAAACTTTCAGAAAGCATATCTGTTGCAACTTTTACTGCTGCAATACCATTTCTTTTTCCTGATCTAGTTTGCAACATCCATAAACGATTATTTTCTATTGTGAATTCAATGTCTTGCATATCCTTATAATGAAGCTCTAATTTTGATCGTATATCTTCTAACTCATTATAAATAGNTGGCATTGCTTCATCTAGAGTTTCAAGTTCTTTATTTTTNTCAGTTCTTCCCCATTTATTGATTGGGTTTGGTGTTCTAATTCCAGCAACAACATCTTCCCCTTGAGCATTTGACAACCATTCACCATAAAAATAATTTTCTCCCGAAGCAGGATTTCTNGTGAAACCAACGCCTGTTGCACAATCTTTACCCATATTTCCAAAAACCATTGATTGAACATTTACAGCTGTGCCCCATTCTTCTGGAATATTTTCAATATTTCTATATGCTATAGCNCTTTTTCCCATCCAAGATTGAAAAACTGCTTTAATTCCACCCCATAATTGTTCGTGGGGATCATCTGGAAATTCATCTCCTAAAACATCTTTGATTTTTGATTTAAATACTATTGAAAGTTCTTTCCAATCATTTGCGTCTAAATCAGTATCTGCACTAACACCTTTTTCTTCTTTACGTTTTTCAATTAACTCTTCAAGACGTTCTCTAATAGAAATTCCATCTTTAGGTTCTTTTCCAGCAGATTTTTCCATTACAACATCTGAATACATCATAATTAATCTACGATAAGCATCATAAACAAAAGTTGGATTACCTGACTTTTCAATTAAACCAGGAATTGTTTTTGATGTTAAACCAATATTTAAAACAGTTTCCATCATTCCTGGCATTGAAATTCTTGCTCCAGATCTAACTGACATTAATAAGGGGTTTGATGGATCACCAAATTTTTTACCCATTATTTTTTCATTTTTCTCAATCGCTTCTAATACTTGTTCATTTAATTCTTTTGGAAACTGTNTATTGTTATTGTANTAATAGGTACAAACTTCAGTTGTAATTGTAAAACCTGGAGGAACTGGAATTCCTAAAGTAGTCATTTCAGCAAGATTTGCTCCTTTTCCACCTAATAAATTTTTCATTTCAGCNTTACCATCTGCATTTGAATCACCAAAAAAATAAACTGATTTCACTGTTTTCTCCCTTTAAAATTAATTTAAAATTTAACTATCTCAATTAATCAAACAAAAAATTTATTCAATTAATTTTAATTATTAAATTATGAGATAAANAAAGTANGTATAAATTCTATGGATTTGTCANTTGTTGGAAANAAATACCCTATTTTTATTTATGAAGTGGGTTCTGAAAAAATAATAGAATATGCCAAGGCAACATTATCAAAGAACCCATATTCTTTAAATAGAATTTTTGTAGAAACAACACGATATAAAAAATTAATTGCACCACCTACTTTTGTGGCAACTTATGCTTTCAAAGCTTTAAGGTATGTTTTTGATGATAAAGATTTAGGTATGTATGTACCTAATGTAATGCATGCTGAACAAACTTTCGAATTTGGAGAAATTGTAAAATCTGGAGATGTAATTTCAACAAAAGTTGAATTAAAAAATGGTTTTACAAAAGAAAATAAAAATGGTAACAAAATTGATTTTTTAGTTGTTATATCAGAATCTAAAAATCAAAGAAAACAAATAGTATGCAATGGAAGATGGGTGCTTGTAGAAAAATATAATGTCTAAAAAAATTAAAATTAATGAATATTTACCTTTTTATTANGGAGGTGCAAGTGGAGATTTNAATCAAATTCATATAGATGATAATATTGCTAAAAAAAGTGGTTTNAAAGGAATTATTCTTCAGGGTTTATGTACAATGGGAATTATTTCAAATTATTTTTTAGAAGATAAAAATCCAAAAGTAATAAAAAAAATAAAAGTTAGATTTTCAAAACCAGTTTATCCAAATGATGAATTGAGAATAGAAATTAATCAAAACAAATTCACAGTATTAAATCAATTTGATGATGAAGTTATATCAAAAGGGGAAATTACTTTTAACGAATAGCAGATTGATTTTTGAAAANTTTTTTNTTNGANNATATAAATGAACCTATAATAATTTTTAAAATATCACCAGGTAAAAAAGGNATNACACCCACTTGAATGATTTTGTCAAANCCNAGATAAAATCCTAACCATAANATTCCTATAAAATANATTACAATTGAAGAAAATATCATTAGTAAAAGAGACATAGTAAAGTTTTTTGTCCAACCTTTATTTTTTAAAATTCCTGCGACTCCTGCAGCAAAAATAAAGCCAAAAATGTAACCACCTGTTGGTCCTAATAAATGAATTATTCCNGAACCAAAACCTGCAAAAATGGGAAATCCACTTAAGCCAGCAGAAATATACANTATATTACTAAAAACACCTTTACTAAATCCTAAATATGCACCTGATAGAATTACAAAAAAAGTTTGTAATGTAATAGGAACAGGAGTAAATGGAAGNTGAATTTTTATTTGTGCAGAAAATCCAATTAATAAAGCAAAAAACAAAANNTGAAGTATACTATAACCAATAGTATANATTTTGTANGAATTTAAATTATTTATCTGAATGTTTAAATTTGACATGTTGAAAAATTAATATTTTATTTTTTAATATAAAAGGTTAGTGTTTGAAACATCTGTGCCCAGTAAAAACCATACTTATCTTATGTTCATTACAGGCTTGAATAACCTCATCATCTTTTATTGATCCACCTGGTTGAATGATTGTTTTTATTCCAGTATTAGCTATTTTATCAATGCTATCACGAAATGGAAAGAAAGCATCAGAACATAAAACCGATTCACTTAGATCTTCCAATGATTTATTAATAGCTATATTAACTGAATCAATTCTGCTAACTTGACCCGCACCAATACCAATAGTTTTAAAATTTTTAACAATTAAAATTGCATTAGATTTAATATGTTTAAGAACTTTCCAACCAAATAACATATTTTCAACATATTTTGTTTTGGGTTTTAATTTTGTGACAATTTTAAGATCATTTTTTGATATATTAAAAATATCAGACTCTTGTATTAAAAGCCCTCCATTTAAATCTCTATATTCCAAAGAATTGTTTCGCGAGTATTTTTTATTAAATTCAATTAATCTTAAATTTTTCTT
>PAOF01000023.1 GCA_002707905.1 Fidelibacterota bacterium | reverse complement strand
ATTAAAAATATTCCTTATGATATAGCAATTCAAATACCAGTTAAAGCTGCACTTTGTTCTCCATCTTTTTTATTAAGAAATGAACAAATTGATGAAGATAATTTTGATATTTATTCAGTTGAAAACATAGATCTTGCAAGTAGACTATCTTTTTTCATTTGGTCAAGTATACCGGATGAGGAATTATTAAACAGTGCAAAAAATGGAAATTTAAATTCAGAGGATGAATTAATAAGACAAACGGATAGAATGCTTAATGATCCAAAAGCACATAGATTTTTTGAAAGATTTATTGTTCAATGGTTAAGGACTGAAGGTCTAGGGGATACTTATAATCCAGACTCAGATAGATTCCCAGAAATAACAAAAAATAAACTTAATGCAATGAAAAAAGAAGGTGTATANGTTTTCGAAGATGTAATCAAAAACAATAAATCCTTATTCAAATTATTAGACGATGATGGAACTTATATGAATAAGGATCTTGCTGAACATTATGGNTATGAAAATGATTTAAATGGAGANGATTGGCAAAGGGTAATATTTAAAAATAATAGAAATAGAGGTGGACTTTTAAGTCAGGCAGCAGTTTTNACAGTTTCATCATCNCCTAGAAGAACTAGTCCTGTNTTCAGAGGAAAATGGATTCTTGATGTTGTTATTGGTGAACCCCCTCCTCCGCCTCCTCCAAATGTTCCTGCTTTAGGTTCTGAGNAAAATGGATCTACAGCAAAAACTCTCAGAGAAATGTTAGCAGCTCATAGAGAAGATATAGTNTGTGCCGGATGTCATGACAATATTGACCCATACGGTTTAGCTTTGGAACAATTTGATGCAGTNGGAAGAGTAAGAGTTGAAAAACAAAACACTTTGACAACTTTACCTAATGGTCAAAATATCGATGGTTATTCCGAACTNAGAAAATTTATAATTGATGAAAAAGGTGATGAATTTATTAGACATTTAACATCNCGTTTNCTTTCTTATGCNATTAGTAGAGATTTACATCTTTCAGANGAGAGAAGTATTGTTAAAATTTTAAATTATCTAGAAGAAAATAATTTTGAATCAAAGAAACTCATTCATCAAATAGTACTNAGTGAACCATTTAGGTTTAGGAAAAATCCAATAAATTANCGATATTAAGTAATTANTTATGAGNGATTGGTATATATCTAGAAGAAAATTTTTNAGAGGTGCAGTTGGTACTGCNACTGCTTTTCTAGGNCTTCCNNTATTAGANGTNATGACTCCAAAAAGTTTAAGAGCAGCTTCAAAAACANTTGAAACTCCAATTAGAATGGGTTGTGTTTACATGCCAAATGGTATNCCAACTGATGCTTGGAAACCCGAAACATTTAATTCCAAAATTGTCAAAATGAATCCATACATGAAATCATTTGAAGGTCTCAAAAATGATGTACAATTTATTTCAGGACTTGGAAGTGAAACAAAAGGNAGTCATCCTGGTGCTGCTGCTACGTGGCTTGTTCGTCCTTGTGTTGAAGGTGATAGAATAAGTCATGTTAAACAAGCTGGTGGTGCCTCGATGGATCAAATTATTGCNAGTAAACTTTCAGATAAAACTCCATTTTCATCATTAGAATTAATTTCAAAGCCTGAGGGTTCATTNAATAAATCNTTATTAAGAAGTAATATATCTTGGAGAAATGAATCTACACCTGTACCAAGAATTTATGAACCACGANCTATTTATGATAGACTAACTGGTTTATCCCATCAAAATCAAGATTCTAGTCAGATTGATAGTATTTTAGATACTGTTCTNTCAGATGCAAAAGATTTAAGAAGAAGGGTTGGAAAAGCAGATCAAGATAGGTTAGATGAATATTTTGATGCGGTAAGAAGCGTTGAAAAACAAATGAGTGCGATGGCTAGTGTAAGTAGAGCAAATGCACGACAAAAAGCTGCAACATTTCCAAGACCTCCAGAAGGAATTCCTGAAGACTATAGTGATTATTTAAAATTAATGTTTGATATGATGGTTTTAGCATATTGGACCGATTCAACTAGAGTAGCAACCTTTATGCTCGATCATGAACAAAGCAATAGATATGTTGATTTTGTTCCTGGTGTAAAAGGAATGTGGCACGCTNTATCACATTGGAGAGATATTTCTGGTATGTCAATTGATGATGATGCTAGTACAAGATGGAGTTCAATTGATGTNAAATATAACCAATATAAAAAAGTTATNGAGTANCATCATGANCATGTTGCATATTTTTTTAATAGATTAAAAAATATNAAAGAAGGTGATTCAAATTTACTTGATAATAGCCTTATTTTATATGGAGCTCCATTCAATGATGGTAACGAACATTTATCTTATAATTTACCTATGATGATTGCNGGTCGTGCTGGTGGAAAAATTTCTCCTGGAAGNGAACTTCATTATGATGGAGGTNATTCAGAAGGAGTTTATTTATCAATCATGGAAAAATTGAATTTACCTATGAATGAAATTGGTGGAGTTGATACTTTAATACCAATTACTTAACACTTTATTTAATGAAAATCTCTTTCATTTATTATTTAATCCTCCTTTCCTTTTTATCAGACTTTTCATTTGCAAAAAAAAAACTACCNAAAAAAATTAATTATTCTCAAAAAATTGAGAATTCTTTAGTTNCAATTGATTATTTTCAACAAATTAATAAAAAAAAGAAAATTTGGGGTAAGTCAATTCCATTTAATAAAAATTGGACATTTTCTAGNGATAGTAAAACGATAATTTCATTNGATAAAGATGTNTTCATCAATAATTTAAGATTATTACAAGGCTCATATAGTTTTTATATTTTTCCTGTCNATNAANATGATTGGCATTTTATTTTNAATAAAAATATTAAAGGTAGTACTAAAGAATATAAAATGTCAGATGATGTAATGAGATTATCAATTACTCCTGAAAAANTAAATAATACTGATACTCTTAAAATTGGAATTGAAAATATTTTTACAAATNTTGAAAATAAAAGNATGGGTGACTATTCTTNTGAGGAAGANGACTTAACTTATGATCTTTTTGTACATTTTGGANAATTAAAAGCAAAACTNAATATTTTCTATACTGAAGAGCGATTTAACATGGGTCTAAATCCGGATTTACCTGATGAAATTAAACCTATATGGGATATTGTNATGAATTCATTACAAGGATTAATTAATGAAGATTTTAAAATGCATACAGAAAATTTTTCTAAAGACTTCGTTACTAATTGGGGAGATGGAGGCGGAACTGAAGGTCACATCCAAATGTTAGGTCATTTTTTCAGAGGCGGAGGCCTNGAGGGAATAGGATTAAATCTNGAAAATTTAACATATACTCAANAAAACAAAAATCATATAAAATTTACCAATATAGTTACACATTTCCCTAGCAACATTTATGGTCACGCTTTTTATTTTGACTATACTTTGAACAAAAACGAAAATGGAAAATGGGAAATAGTTGAACTCNTTGAACCTGATCATACTCCATTTTAAATAATTAATTTTTANTGTTGCTGTTGCTGNTGCTGCTGTTTTTTTTCTAAGTTTTGTCTATAACTGTTCATCTCTTCTGATTCAAATGGTNTATTATTNTTATCAAATGGTGTAATTTCTGTTTTAGGAAAATTACTTTCAGATTTTTTTGTGGCCATATGTACTTTAACTTCCATCTGTTGAGTAGCATTACCAGTGTAAACCCCTTTTACTGGCGAACAATCGTTGTAATTTTTACCAACAGCNAGTCTAATATGAAGATCNTTTGCAAAACAATTATTAGTTGGGTCTAATCCAAACCAACCATAAGTCGGAATAAAAACTTCAACCCATGCGTGCGTAGAACCATATCCTCTTAAACCTTTTGACTCACATATATAACCGCTAACATACCTAGATGGGATTTTACATAATCTACATAATTGAAGCATAACATTTGTGAAGTCTTGGCATACTCCTGATTTAAGTTGCCANACATCATCAACGTNAGTATTNACATTGGTTACACCTTTTACATAATCAAAATTTTTATAAATATANGANTTCAATTCAAATGCTANATTAAGTGGAGTTAAATCTGATTTCATTAATTTATTTATAACTTTGATAGCAAGTTTATCTGAATGATTATTNGTATAGATAAATTCAAAAAAATCAGTGCTATCTGATAATTTTTCAATCATTTCCCATTGTGATGAAATTTTTAAATCTATATAGGGAATTTCNATTTTTTTTGAAATAATTTCAGCTTCTGAAATTATAATCAAGTTATCATGAGGATGTAAATATGTAAAAAAACCAACACGATTATTATANGAATCCAAATATGTAAATATTGATGGATCATTTGTTATTTTAATTTGATGATTAACGATTTGTTGATTTAAATCGTTATAAGGATATAATAATATTTGATTTGCACTTTCTGTAATTAATTCAGAATAAGAATAAGAGGTTGAATGTTTTAAAAAAAGTCTAGCCATAATTATAATTGAGAAAAATATCTTTGGTTAATTAATTGTGATAAATTATTTAGATCATTTTTTAATTCAAATAAAAACGAATTTAAACCAATTTCTTTAATTGAGTTAATTGTNGTGTAAGTNAAAGTATTTTGTAATTTTTTTGCATTATATACCAATTCATTTTCACCAATNATTTGNTTNTATTGATCAAGTTCTATAATATTTTGNGTAATTCTATTAAGATTATACTTTACTGACCTTGGGAAAAATTCATTAATAATAATCATTTCAATNATGTTTTCAATATTAAAAATAGATTTATAAGTTTTAACATATAATTGATAACCACCCATTAAAAATATTAAATTTTTCAGGAACAAACTTTCAACTAAACTTTGGTTATTTTCAGATAATTCTAAAATTTTAAAATTTAAAATATCAATACTAAAAATTGTTCTTTCTAGATATTTACCTAGATTCATAAAACAATATGCACTTCCTCTTTCTTGACTTACGTATGCACTACTTAAATAAATCAGATTAAATTCTTTTAATTCATCAAGAAATTTTATTGGATTTGATTTTTTAAATTTTGATCTATTTGCTTTTTTTGAAATATAAAGATAGTATTTATTTGTTGACAACCATATATCTCTTGAAATATGCTCTTGAACATTTCTCGCATTTTCTCTAGAGTAGGAAATTATATTAAGAAGAGTATTAGGATTAGTATCATCAAAGAGGATATAATCTATTATTGATATTGTATCGTCATAATTGTCTGGAGTCGTAAAATTTTTGCTAATATTTAAATATTTATTTAAAATNTGTATCCAAGATGAATAATCTCCAGTTTCTAAAGCAGAATTATAATTAGTATTAATTAGATTCAAAAGTCCAAAACTTCTTTCCATATATCTATCCATCCAGAATAGATTATTTGCAACTCTACTTAACATTCTGATTTTTTTCTAAAACCCAAGTATCTTTACTACCCCCACCTTGAGAACTATTTACAACTAAAGAACCTTTTTTTAGAGCTACCCGAGATAAACCCCCAGGACAAACTTTTATACCCTCTCCACCAAAAATAGCAAACGGTCTCAAATCAACACATCTTGGGCTTAGAGTTTCATCAATTATACATGGAGTAGTTGATAAATTAAGGGTTGGTTGAGCTATAAAATTTGNAGGATTTTTCTTTATTTGTTTAATATAATTATCTATTTCTTCATCTGNGGAATTACTTCCCATTAACATACCATAACCTCCACTTCCATCAGTTTTTTTAATAACCATTTTGTTGATATTTTTTAAAACATAGTCAAGTTCATCAGGTTTACCCAATTGATATGTAGTAATATTATCCAAAATTGGTTTTTCATTAAGATAATATTTTATCATTTCTGGAACATATACATATGAAGCTTTATCATCAGCAATACCAGCTCCTGGAGCATTAGCTAAAACAACATTTCCAGAGCGATAAACATTCATTATACCAGCAATACCTAAATAACTCTGATTATTAAAAACTAATGGATCTAAAAATTCATCATCAATTCTTTTATAAATCACATCAACTTTTTGAAGACCTGTAGCTGTTTTCATAAAAACAAAATTATCATCAACTACTAAATCTTTTCCTTCAACTAACTCAACACCCATTAACCTTGCTAATGTTGTGTGTTCATAATATGCTGAATTAAATGAACCTGGAGTAAGTAAAACTATTGTTGGTTTTGTTTTATTTACTAAAGATGATAATTGATTATATAGCACCTGAGGATAACTTGAAACGCTTAATACATTTTGTTTTGGGAAAATAGAAGGAAATAATTTTCTACTAACTTCTCTATTTTCAAGCATGTAACACACACCTGAAGGTGTTCTTAAATTGTCTTCTAAAACATAAAATTTTCCATCATTATTTCTTATTAAATCAACACCAGAAACATGAGTATAAACATCCAAGGGTGTTTTTAAACCTTTCATTTGAGTTAAAAAATATGGATTGGTTAAAAGCAACCTAGATGGAAAGATTTGATCTTTGAGAATATATTGTTCATTATAAATATCTTTTAAAAATAAGTTAAGAGCTTTTACTCTTTGAACAATTCCCTTTTCGATAGTGTCCCACTCATTAGGTCTTATTATCCTAGGTAAAATATCAAATGGAAATATTCTCTCCACACCTTGATCATTATCATAAACTGTAAAAGTGATTCCTTGATTCATAAAGAATTGATCAGAAAAGTCTTGTTTTTCTTTTATTGAATCAAAAGAAGAATTATTTAGAAATTTTTCTAAAAACTTATAGGATCTCCTTACTTTACCATCATTTTTAAACATTTCATCCCATGTATTGGGATAATGTTCATAATCATCATTAAAAAGAATGTTTTCTTTTTTTTGATCAAAATTTTTAACAAAGGAAGTAGAAAAAAAAATCAAACTTATTATAGAATAAAAATCTAAATAAGAAAATTCCATATACATCAGGTTTCTCTTTTAAATATTTAATAAAAAATTATAAACAGCCTTAAATTATTAATAATTTTGATTATAATCAATTAATATATAAATAATTAGTATTATATTTAATTAAAATATTAAAAAAATATATGATTTATTTGCAAAAAAACTAACAATTGTTATTAATTATAATTCTCTTTTGATGTAAAAAATTATAATGTTCTAAACATATATCATTGATGCTGTGATACTTAGCTGGTATTTTTCGGTCAGTTTTATTATATGGTTTGAATCCACTTGAAGACTCAACATTTTTGTACCAGTGTTTTGCCCAAACTCCATCAGTTTTGCGAATTCCAATTGACCATGACAACATTTTAGGATCAAATTTAATTTGTAATTTTCTACATAATAAAGTTAACATCTTTAGAGGATTTGAAAGTAAATCCTCAGCATCTATAATGATCGGATGAATATCTAAATAATCTGTTAACCTTTTATATATTTGAATTTGTTGTATATAACCCAACTGTTCAATATTCTCAATTTTATTTTGTTTAGAATATGATGTTATTACATCACTTGGATGTCGAATAAGTATACAATTCTTCATATGTTTAACCCAATCTATATTCTTTATGTCTAAAATATGATGTGCCATATGTTTTTGATACCAAATTTTTTTTGATAAAGGTATAACTCCAGTAATATATTTTATGATTTGTTTATAATCAGTTAACCCTGATTGAATAATTTCATCATATAATGGATGCTTTAATTTAGTTTTAGTTAAAAAATACGGGTAAAATGGTTCATCGCTAACAAAACAATCTGATCGATTTTCAAAAGATCGCATTAATGCTGATGAAATATTCCTTGGCCCTGACCACATTGCTATGTAAAAAGATTTCAATTTTTCTAAGTTTTAGGATATAGTTTATTTAATTTTTCTGAAAATAGTTTTTGCAATGAGTAAGTTAATTTCCCTCTTTTACCATTTGATATTTTGTAACCATCTATATTTATTGCAGGAATTATACCTGCAAAAGTTCCGGTAACAAAAGCTTCATCCGAACCATGAACATCTTCAATGCAAAAATCTTTTTCAAAAATTGAAATATTATTTTCTTTACATAAATCAATCACTATTTTTCTGGTTACACCAGGTAAGCAATATTTCCCTGTTGAAGTCCAAACCTCTCCTTTTCTTACAATAAAAAAATTTGTTGAGTTACATGTTGAAACATTTCCGTTAATATCTAACATAATTCCTTCATCTGCCCCAGCTTTGTCTGCTTCAATACATGCTAATATGCAATTAATTTTACTTAAAGTATTTAAACGTGGATCTTGAGTAAAAGAAGTTCCTCTACGTGTTTTTACTGTAACAAGATTAATACCATTTTTATTAATTCTTTTATCTGCTTTTTTATATTCAGGAATAACAACAATTGTACTACCGTTTATATTTGCATTAGGATGTTGATAAGGTGTCTTCTTAAGCCCTCTAGATATAATAAGTCGAATGTGCACATGACTTTGCATGTTATTAACTTTTAGAGTTTTATTAATAATATCTATTAATTGTTTTTTAGAAAAACCAATTTTAATATCAAGTTTTTTTGCACCAAAAAATAGTCTTTTCAAATGTTGATCAATAGATACTAATTTGCCATTTAAAAGTCGAATTCCTTCCCATATACCATCACCTAAAAGAAAACCACTATCAAAAACAGAGATAGAAGCATCTGACCTTAGAAGAATTTCTCCATTAACATAAATTTTTATATTTTTATTACGATCATCTTCAATATAACTATGTGTTCCTTTTAACATGTAAAAATTCTGTTTATAGTTCTTTCAAATTTATGAAACATCTTAATAATTTAATTTTTACAAACAATTTATTTAAATAAACCTTGATTATTTTTTTTATCCAATGGAATCAAAATTTCGTTCTTTCTAAAAGGTGGAATTGCCCATGGAGAATTATATTGAGCAACAATAATTTCATCTGATATATTTAATTTTTCGTTTTGTATTAAAATTTTAAGTTTATTTATATATTTATTTGTCCTTTCTTCTGTAGCCCAACCACCAAAACCTATTACAGCAACCAGACCAACTTCTTTTACTTTTATTGAAACATTATTTTTATTTGAGAGAGGAAGAGAATTTAAATTATGTATTTTTGGCATTATAAATGATATATCTTTTTGATTTTCATATAAAGAATTAAAAGATGTTATCACAGGTGCTGTCATTTCGATTTTTATATTTTTATCATTATCACCAAAAATATAATTAGCTAACCTTCTAAATCCAATACTGTTTGATTCACTAAAATCTCTTTCAACAGTAGTTGTTGCAATAATTATGGATTCATAATTCCTTAATTCAAAATCTTTGAATTTTTTTATTTTTTTATAATTAGGTGTTTCTGTACCGCTAATTACAACCATTGATAGAAGAAATGATATAATACTTACTTTCATTAGTATTCATTAAATAATTAATTTTTTATAAATGAAATAAAAATTTTTATATATTAATATATAAAAATTGAAAAGGCATTTCCAAACTATTAATATATAATCTAATTAATGTAATTTTTAATTATATAATCTGCTATTGCAAGTGAAGATGTAGCTGCAGGAGATGGTGAATTAAGAACATGTATTTGATTATTTGATTTTATTACATCAAAATCCATCATTAAATTACCCTTAGCATCAATTCCTTGAGCTCTCACACCAGCAGAACCTTTACTAATATCTTTTGCTCTTATTTCAGGTATTAAAACTTGACTTTTCTTTAAAAAAGAGGATTTAAAAAGTGAAGTTGATAATTCATTAATGCAAAAAAGAAAATTCTTTCTTATAAAATTTAAAAAACCTGGATATGACAAATAATCAATTATATCACTTATTGATATGTCAGAATTTTTATAACCTTCTCTTTTAAATGCTAGAACTGCATTAGGACCAACTTCTCTATCACCATTAATCATCCTTGTAAAGTGAACTCCAAGAAAAGGAAACTTTGGGTTTCCAACTGGATATATAAGATGATTAACTAACTTCTCAGCATCTTTTGATAGTTTATAATATTCTCCTCGAAAAGGGACAATTTTCATTTTTCTTTTTTCTTTAGAAAATTTTTTATAAGTCAAATCAGACTGTAATCCAGTACAGTTAATAACATATTTATAACCTTTATGCGAATAATTATCTAAATATATTGTATTATTTATTTTTTTTAACATTTTAATTCTTGAGGAAAGAAAAATATTACCACCACTTTCTATAATGTTATTTGACATGGAATTAATAACACCCCTATAATCAATAATTCCTTCATCCGGAACTAATAATGTTTTTAAAGATTTAACAAAAGGCTCTCTTTCTTTTAATTCATGTTGTGTCAAAAATTTTAAACCAGTTAAACCATTTTTTTTTCCTGTTTTAGCCAAATTATCTATTAAACTAATATCATTATTTGAAGTTGCTACTATTATTTTTCCACATATATCATATTCTATTTGATGATTTTTACAATAATCAATCATTTGTTTTATTCCAGAAATCGTAAGTTTAGCTTTTAAAGATCCAGGCTTATAACCCAATCCACAGTGTAATACACCACTATTTCTTCCAGATTGATGATAACCTATTCTTTTTTCTTTTTCAAAAATATCAATATTATTATTGTTTTCACATTGAAGTTTATATCCTAAGGCAAGACCGACTATTCCACCACCAATAATTGCTATATTCATTCCTAGAAAATCCTAATTTATTTCAACACCTTACATTATTTATTTATCAAATAAATATTGATATCTCAACATCGTAGATAATCTAATGTGGTATAAATTTGAAGTATAAATTTTAGTATTATTTGACTTGATATGATTTTCATTGTCTCATCCCTTGAATAAACCATAAATCTTTTATTGTCAATAAAAAAACTAAAAAAAGCCTTTCAGATCAAGAGAGAATTTAATTTGTCGGAGTGAAAGGATTTGAACCTTCGACCCCCTGGTCCCAAACCAGGTGCGCTACCAAGCTGCGCCACACTCCGATAAAATCAATTATCTACATATTTGATGGTACAACCTATTGCTTTTGTTGATACCTGAGCAATTTTTTTACCCTCAATCATAGAATCTAAAGCATCCATTAAATAGTGATCTTCTACTTTTTTTGGATTCCTAGAATTATCATCAATTGCCCCCTTATACACTAATTTAGCATTAGAATCAAATAAATATACATGAGGAGTTTTAGTTGCACCAAAAGCATTAGCAAGTTTTGAACCTTCATCTAATGTATAGGGAAATTCATACTTAGCTTTTTTGGCATGATTTTTCATATCCGACATACTATCACCAGAGTTTCTAGTTCCTTGGTTAGAATTTATAGCAACCATATCAAAACCCTTATCTTTATATTTTTTATAAATTACATTATATCTATCCTCCCAAGCCAGAACCCAAGGACATGTGTTACATGAAAAGATAACAATTAAACCATTTTTGCCCATAGCATCTTTCAAACTAATGGGATTTCCATTAACTTGGTCCATTTTGACTGCAAATAATGGAATCTTAGAACCTATTTCTAGTTCTTTTGATTGTAAAAAAGTCATCAGAGTAAAAATTATCATTAGATTAAAAATTTTATTCATTCAATTCTCCTTCCTTAATTCCAATTTCAATTCCTCTTATAAATCTCTTTTCAGAAGCTTTGGCTTCCCAGAAATCTACAACATTTCCAGACTTTTTTCCGAATACTATCGTAAATGGTAAAGCTCCACTCCAGTTTTGATTTGTTTGATTAATAAAATCATTATCTTTTTGATTCTTTAAAAAAGATAACCCTTGAACATTTTGAGAAACTAAAAACTCTAGAGCATTATCTTTGTCTTCTATCCAATCTGCAGAAACAAAGAAAACCTTTAAATGATCTTTATATCTTTTTGATAAATCCATAATCATTGGAAATTCATCAATACATGGGCTGCAAGTTGTTGCCCAATAATTAACTAAAACAGATTTGTTACCTTTAAATTTATTAATTTCATTTTTAATATCAGTAGCATTTACTTCAACCAAATCAATTTTAGAATCTGTACATGATATTAAAAAAAAATAAGTTATATAAATGAAAATTTTCATGTTTAAAAATTATTTCTAATTATCCTTATTAGAGACTTCATCTTTTTCTTCAATTATACCATTTGACATTAATTTCCATTCGCTCCTATCAGGAGTTCTTCCTAATTCCATTCTATATAGTTTCCCAGTGGAAGTATCAAGCATATAATGCCAATGCGTTCTATCAATATTAAATGATTGTAATTGAAATCTTCCAGTTGTAGCTGAATTTGCAATTTCATTTCTAATAAAATCTTCAAATTGAGAAAGATATACCTTTATAGAATCATTTTGTTTTGAAAAAGCAAAATTATTAATGTTAAGAATTAAGATTATCATAACTAAAAAATATTTTTTCATAACAACTCCTTTTTAATTTTTTTTAAAAATTTACATTTTTTCAGGATGACTTATTCCAAGAATATCAAGTCCATTTTCAAGAACTATTTTGGTTGATAAAATTAACTTTATTCTTGAATTAGTTAATTCTTTATTACTATTAATCACCCTATGATTGGCATAAAACTTATGAAAGCTTGTAGCTAATTGTTGTAAATAATTTGCTATAGTTTGAGGTTCTAAAGTATTTAGTGAGTCAATTATTATTTCATCAAAACAATTTAAATTTTTCATCAAATTAATTTCTTCTTTTTCAGTCAATAAATTAAAATTAGTTTTTTTTAATTCAATGTTTTCATCTTCATTAAAGAATTTTAAAATATTACATATTCTTGCATAGGCATATTGTAAGTAAAAAACTGGGTTTTCATCAGATTCTTTTTTTGCAAGATCTATATCAAAATTTAAATGACTTTGTTTCCCTCTCATTATAAAAAAATATCTACTAATATCAACACCTACCATATCAATTAAATCATCTAAAGTAACAAAGTTAGCTTTTCTAGTAGACATTTTCATCTTTTCATCTTTTACAATCAATGAAACAAATTGATGAATTAAAACCTTGATATGATTAATTTCGTAACCTAAAGCTTTTACGCCATTTATAACATCGGGAACTGTATCTTTGTGGTCAGCTCCTAATATATTTATAATTAAATCAAATTCTCTTTTAATTTTATTACTATGATAAGCTATATCGGGTAACCTATATGTTGGTTCCCCTGTATTTTTAATAATGACGGTATCAACCTCTTTACCAAACTCTGAAGTTTTTAACCACACAGCACCATCTTTTTTATATGATAGTTTTTTTCTTTCAAAAATTTTTAAAATTTTTTCAATACTTCCATCATCATAAAATTGTTTTTCATTTACAAAATTATCAAAATTTATTCTTATTCTTTTTAAAGTTTTTTTAATATTATCAAAAATTAATTCTTCACCAAAGTTTCTAAAATTGATTTTATTTATTTTGTTTAAATATTTTTTTTTATCTTGATTATTTAAATCATTTAAAAAAATATCTAATTCCTTAAAATCTTTAAATCCCAATTCTTTTATTAATATATTTTTTGCAATTTCTACTATATAATCACCATGATAACCATGCTCTGGAAAAGAACTTTCTTTATCGAATAATTGAATATATCTAGATTTAATTGATTGCTCTAGAACCCTCATCTGTCTACCCGCATCATTATAATAATACTCTCTTTCAACCAAATATCCATTAAACTCTAAAATTCTTGATACAATATCACCGAGAACTGCTTGCCTACCATGACCAACAGTGAGAGGCCCTGTAGGATTGGCACTCACAAACTCAACTAGGGCCTTTTTATTAATTCCAATTGAGGATCTTCCATAATTTTTGTTCTTAACGATTATTTGAAACAAATTATCGTAGAGCATTTTAACATTTAAATGAAAATTAATAAAACCTGGTTTTGAAACATTTGTTTTCATTATCAAATTTTTATCTAAATCAATTTTTTTAACTATGTTTTGAGCTATCTCAATTGGAGGTTTTTTATTTTTTTTTGCTAATATAAATGATATACCCGTTGAAATGTCTCCAATTTCTTTATTTTTAGTTTCATTTAACTTTATATCTTTTTCATCTATATTTGTATCATATTTACATGATTTAATAGATTTAAGAATAGATTCGTTAATTATTTTTTTTACTAATAATATTGACATTTTTTATCATTAAATATTTTTAAATTTTTCAAAATTTCCATCATTCCAAAGTCGCTCAATTGAATAATAACTTCTTTCTTTTTCTTGAAAAATATGTACTATAATATTTATATAATCCATAATAATCCATGTTGAATTATTCAACCCTTCTACTTTATACGGTTTTTCTTTTGGAACAAAACCATCTAAAATCGTTTCATATATTGCTTTTCCATGAATTGCAGAATTAGCTGTACAAATAACAAAATAGTCTGCAATTGAGGTTAAGTCCTTAATTTCAATTATTAGAATATCTTCTGCTTTTTTTGAAAATGCAAGTTCCGATGCTTTTTTAGCAATTTGATATGAAGATGACACTTATGATTTAAATTCTATTACTGAATAATTAAGGTTGTGATAAAATAAAATTTTGAACAGGAATGATATTCTTAAAATCTTTGCCAATAATTAAAGTAACATCTGTGAGCAAATTTAAATCAGTATCCACTACTACTTTTGTGGAATCTTTTGGATTAAAATCTAATAAGGAAGCTATCCTTGCAATATCTTGAAAATCTTCAGTTCTTAAAATTAATTGAGTTTTTTCATAATCAAAATTATTATCAGGAGTATTTTCAGATCTTACAACATCAACATGTTGATTGATTAAATAATCTGAAAATTTTTTAGCAATTCCTTTTTCCCCACAACCATTTAAAACTTCAACTCTTATATCTTTAAATGCAGAGTTTTCATATTCCTTGATAGGATCAATAATTAAATCAGGAGGAGTATTAGAAAAATTATAATCCATTTTAATTCCAAATCTTAAGTGTCTATCAATTATAGATATCACAAAGCTTGAAGAAATAAGAAATAAGATAAAAATAAAAATATTGTATCCTGTAAAAAAACTAAAAAAATTAAAATTTTTTTTGGAAGATTTTTTATTTTTTAACACTTAAATGATTACCGAGCATATGAATTTATATATGGACTTAGGTTATATCTGTAATAATTTGGTGAAGAACTCAATGAAAGTTGAAACATAATATTTTCAGAAATTTTATAATTCAAGTTTGCATCATAATAAATTGATGGATTGTTCATCATGGGTGAGTTAAGATTTTGAATATTGCTTGGTTGTACAAAATAAATCAATGATTTCAACATTAATTTGTCATTCAATTTTAAGTTCATATTATTTGTATAGGTACCATAAGATTTAGATATACCTCCAAAAGAATTCATACTCATTCCAAAACTATGATTCATGGAGAAATTATCTGGATTAAAAAAATTAAAAATATTTCCACCTTCATTTTGGATTCTTGTATCAATCACACTAGATGTTGGAATTTTAGTTCTGTACTGACAATTTATGTCTGATGTAAAAACAAATAAAATTGAGATAATGAAAATTAGATAAAAGTTGTTCATGTATTAATTTAATAAAATGTTAGTTTAAAATCATTAATGAACTTAATCATTTTGAAATGATTCCTCCACCCAATAATAAATCATCTTTATAAAATACCGCTGACTGTCCAGGGGTTACAGCAAATTGCGGAGATTTAAATTTTATTTTTATAGTCTTTTGATCTAAGAATTGAATTTCACTATCTACCCCACTATGATTATATCGTATATATGTTGTAATCAAATCATTTTCCCATTGTTTTGGATCAATTAAAAAATTAATGTTTTTAACAATACAATTTTCGAAAAACATTTTTTCTCTTTTTGAAACTTGAATCACATTATTTTTTTTATCAATTTTTTTTACATAGCTTGGTTCAGGTCCACTAATTCCAAGTTTTCTTCTCTGTCCAATTGTATAATTCGAAATTCCCATATGAGTTCCAACAATCTCACCATTATCAAGAATAAAATTTCCTTTTTTTTCTTTAGCAGATCTATTAGGAGCATAATCTTTTAAAAATTGACGATAATCTGAATTTGGTAAAAAACATAATTCTTGGCTATCAGGAATTTCAGCAGTGATTAAATCATGCTCAAATGCAATTTTTCTCACTTCTTCTTTTGTTAAATTACCAAGAGGAAATAATGTTTTATTTAATAATTTTTTATCTATACTCCATAACACATATGATTGGTCTTTGTTTTTATCTTTTCCTTTATTGATTGTATAGCCATAGTTTTTATTTTTTTCAATTACTGCATAATGACCTGTAGCTATGAAGTCTGCTTCAAAAGTTTTCGCTTGATCAATGAGGCTACCCCATCTTAGATGCTTATTACAATTAATACAGGGGTTAGGCGTATTACCTTTAAAATATTCCTTAACTAAATAATCAACAACATTTTTTTTAAAATCAGTCCTAAAATCTAATGTATAATGTGGTACATTATATTTTTGACAAATAATTTTTGCGTTATTTATTGATTCTAAAGAACAACAATAAGAATCTGTTGCTGGGACACCCTGTGGACTTTCCCATAATTTCATAGTTACACCAATGGGTTCATATCCTGCTTCCAAAATTTTAATTAAACTTACAGAGCTATCAACTCCACCTGACATTGCAACTAAAACTCTATTTTTTTTCATTTCTTATAATTTTTACGTTTTTGCTCAAAGAATCTACAAAACTAATTAAATCTGTTTCTTTAGTATATTTACCAAGTGAAATTCTAATCACTGAAGAAGCAGATTTTGCATCTAATCCAATTGCTTTTAAAACGGAAGAAGTTTTATTTACACCAGAGGAACAAGCTGCTCCAGTTGAAATTCCAAAGCCATCTATATCTAATTTAATCAATAAATCATTTGCATTTACACCTGATAACTTCAATGATATAAACCCAGGAATCTGATCAGAATCGTTGCATAAAATCTTTGCATTATTAATATTTAAAAAAATAGCTTTTTTTAGTTTATTACTTAATTCATTCAATTTGATAAAGTTGTTTTTTAAGTTTTCATTTGCCAGTTTGGAAGCAACTGCAAATCCAGCAATTCCTGATAAATTTTCAGTTCCTGCTCTAACTTGCATCTCTTGAGAACCACCATATATCAACGGATTTAATTTAATTCCCTTTTTAATATATAATGCACCAACTCCCTTGGGACCATATATTTTATGAGCAGAAAATGATGCCATGTGTGGTTTATATTTTTTATAGTTTAAATCGATTTTTCCAAAAGCCTGTATCGCATCTGTGTGAAATAATATTTTATTATGATTACATATTTCAATTATTTCTTCAATTGGTTGAATAGTTCCAATCTCATTATTAACGGACATAATTGAAACTAAAGAAGTATTTTTATTAATTGATTTTTTTAATTCTGATATTCTTATTATTCCATTTTTATTTACTGGAATTTTGCTAATTTTTACTCCAAATTTTTCTAAAATAGAGCACGTTTTTGATATACAGGGATGTTCAATATCAGAAATAATTATATGTTTTCCACCTTTTTGAAAAACATCCCATAAGACTAAATTGTTTGCCTCAGTCCCGCTACTTGTGAAAATAATTTCATTTGATGAACAATCAAAAATACTTGCTATATCTTTCCTAGATGACTCTATTATTGCTTTAGCCTTTTGTCCAAATTGATGAATACTTGAGGGATTTCCAAATACTTCACCATCAATTTTTCTCATTTTTTCTATTACTAAATTGTGTAAAGGAGTAGTAGAACAATAATCTAAATAAATCATATTAAAATTAAATAATTAAGAGTTAAAGTTGATTATTTCTAATTTCAGCAAACTTAACAGTTTGAACTAAATTTTTATAAAAAGGTGGTTTTCGATCATTTAGCAAATCTATTGTTTTTTGAAAATCATAATCGAATCTTTCGATTTTAAAAGAAATATCATCATTAATTTCTAAATAGCCTATGGAACCTTTGACAACTTTATCAAAGGGTAATCCAGTACTTGTTGGACAATAAATAGAAAAGTTTTTGTGTTTATCATTTCTTTCGATATGTATATGTCCATGTACAAAAATGATTGATTTTATATTTTTATTTGAATTCAAATATTTGTCTGAAAGTTTCCTTGCTTCATGTTTAGATGGAGCTCTCTCATCTCTTTCAAACCAAGCATGACTAAACTCTAAATGATTTGAGCCAATTGTTTCATTATATGAAATTTTAGTTCTTTTTTCAATAAATTCAAAAAGCTTGGCTCCTATTTGATCAAAAACCCATTTTTGATGTTTAACTATTCCATTCAAAACATGATCATTAAGATTCATTCCTTCAATTTTAGGTTTTGGATTAGTCCAAATTTTCTCAATCAAGTAACGTTCATGATTCCCTCGAATGAAAACAGTCTCTATTGGCATATTAGATAAAATATTAAAAACCTCTACAGGAGCAGGGCCCAGAGAAAAATAATCACCTAAAAAAATAATTTTTTCAATATCTTTTTGTTGATTAATTATAGATAAGGATTTATTTAAAGCTTCTAAATTCCCATGGATGTCAGTTAATATAGCATATTTTTTTGAAGCCATAGTATAAAATTACCAATTAAACTAAAGATTGTCATGTATTTATTTAGATAATTTATTTTTATTTTAAAACATTTACTTGAACTAAATAATTGATTCTATTAAACTTTTCATTAGAAAAATGATAAAAAAATCTATACTTGCTGTTGGTTCAATTGGAATTGATTGGTTAGAATTACCAAATAAAATATCAGGTAAAACAATAGGTGGTTCCTTAACCTATTTCACAAGAACTGCTGGTTTAAATTCAAAAGTAAATATTGTTGGAATCATTGGAGATGATTACCCAACCGAAGGAAAAAAACTGTTTGATGAATTTGGTAATAATTTGGATGATCTTCAAATAGTTAAAGGTAAAAATTTTAGCTGGGGTGGCAAATATCATGAAAACTGGGAGGATAGAACAACGTTATTTACTGAATTAGGGGTTTTTCAAAACTTTCATCCTAAGCTTTCAGAAAAAAATAAAAAATCAGATTTCATATATCTAGGAAATATTCATCCTAATCTACAATTAGAAGTTTTAGAACAAATTAAGTCAAAAAATAATGTAACTGCATGTGATACTATGAATTTGTGGATAGAAACAACTCAAGAAGAATTAATAGAAGTTATAAAGCAAGTTGATATATTATTTATAAATGAAAGTGAAGCAATTCAATTATCTAATAGCAAAAATTTAGAATCATGTGGTGAAAAAATTTTAAAAATGGGTCCAAAAATATTGATTATAAAAAAAGGTTCTTCAGGATGTAAGCTATTCTCTAAAGATTTAAATATTGAAGTTGGAGTTTATCCAATAAAAAAAATAATCGATCCTACTGGTGCAGGAGACAGTTTTGCAGGAGGTGTAATGACAGCAATTGCAAATGGATTTCATTTAAGTGAAGCTTTACTCTGGGGAACTGCTTGTGCTTCTTTTTGCGTTGAAGGATTTGGATTAGAGGGTTTTAAACTAATGACTCAATCTTCTTTAAAAGAACGAATTGAATATTTAAAAAATAATATTATTTGACTTGAATGACCCTAATATTACAATTAAATTCAGGTTTTAACTTAATAACTTCCAAGGAGACTAGATGAATTTATTAAATATATATAAATTGGCATTATTATTTATAATTAGTGTTTTTATTTCAAATTGTGCTACTGAAGAATTAGCATCAGCTAGATTATATGTTAAAGAACAAAGATTTGATGAAGCTGAATCATTTATAAAAGCTGCAATAGAAGTAAGTCCAGAAGACCCAGAAGCTTATTTTCTTTTAGGTAAGCATATATATGCAAGAAATGACCAATTTGAAGAAATGAATAAAATGTTTAATAAAGTTATTGAGTTAAACCCAAAATTCAAACTTCCATCTTCTGGTAAACCTATTCAAACAGAAATTGAAGATGAAAGAACAAAACATTGGATAAGGTTGTTTAATATTGGATCGGATAATTATAATGCTGCAATTAAAAGTAATGGTGAAGAAAAAATTAATAATTTTAATATGGCTGTTGAAGCTTTTAACACCGCTAAAACAATTAAACCTGATGAAGTTCTTACTTATAAAAATCTTGTTTTTTGCCATATTGGACTTAATAACAAGGAAATGATCCAAACAACTTTAAATGAAGCAATGGAAAAAAATCCCGAAGATCCAGATTTATTGTTTGAAGCTGGAAAAGTTTTCCTTGATAATAAAGAATTCGACACTGCAATTCAATATTTAGAAGATGGATTAAAAATTCAACCTGGGAGTGCTATAGGTGCATCTAGACTCGCAGATGCTTATTATCAAACTGGTGATATTGATGGAGCTATTTTTGCTTATACAAAAGCTATTCGGTCTGCACCAGAAGCAACCGATTTACACTTTAATCTAGGTGTACTATATGGACAGATGCAAGACTATGAAATGATGGAGTTGCAATTTCAAAAAGTTATAAGTCTTGATCCAGAGGATGCTATGGGTGTTATTGGTATTGCAGAAGCTTATGAAGGAATGGAAAGATGGTCAGATGCTGAAGTATATTACCTCCAAGCATTAGAAAATGATCCCGAAAATGTTTATCTATTAAAAGCAATGGTTAGAGTAACAATGCGTTTAGGACGACCTGAAGAAGCTAAAGAATGGTTAGATAAATCAAAAGAATTTGGTGGTTAATTTAAAAATTTAAGAAGAAGATTTTCTTTTTCTCAAATATTTGTTAAGTGCAAAACCTAAACTTTTATCCGTAGACAATTGAATGTAATCTATTTTGTTATTACCCATCTCTTTTTTGTAATGATTTTTGAATTGATTAGTTAATTCTTGATAATCCGATTTAATTAGCCAGGGATCGGTTGTAATTTCTTCTCCAGTTTCTAGATCTTTAAATTTAATTCTTGATGAAAAATCAAGATTTAGTTCCTTGGGATTAAATAAATGAAAGACAATAATTTCATGTTTTTCATGTAGAAAATGTTTTAAACCAGATATAATTTCTTTAGGATCATCAAGCAGATCAGAGATTAAAATTATTAAACCTCTNTTTTTTAATTTTATTGCTAATTCATGTAAAATCAATGAAGTATTTGTATCATTTCCNGATTTTATTTTATCAAGATTATTAAAAATCAAATTTATATGATTTGAGTTACTTTTAGGCGGTAAGTAATTTTTAATTTTTTCATCAAATAAAGTCAATGAAACTGCATCTCTTTGTTTGAGCATCAAATAAGCTAAAGATGCAGCAATTAGAGCGCCATACTCAAGTTTTGAAATTGATTTGTTTGAAAAAGTCATTGATTTGCTTGTATCTAAAATGATATATGACCTTAAATTNGTTTCCTCNTCATATTGCTTAATGNAATATCTNTCAGTTTTACCATATAGTTTCCAATCAATATTTTTNATCTCATCTGCAGCTTCATATGATCTATGTTCTGAAAATTCAACACTATAACCATGATAAGGACTTTTATGCAAACCAAGCAAGTATCCCTCAACAACAAATTTAGCTTTTATTGCGATATTATTTAATTTTGCTACATCAATTGGNTTAAGATATTTTTTTTTATCATTATGCTTCATAATTNTTTTTTACAAAATTAATTAATTTGTCCAATATAATATCTATGTTAANATTTTCNCTTTCAGCATTAAAATTAGTTATAATTCTGTGACTTAAAACTGGCTTTGAAACAGCTATCACATCAGAAATATTTGGGCTTGGCCTACCTGACAACATAGCTTTTCCTTTAGCAGCAAGAATTAAAAATTGTGATGCTCTTGGTCCAGCTCCCCATTCAACCCATTCATTAATAAAATTTGGTGATTTTTCATTTGGTCTTGNATTTACTACTAAACTAACTGCAAACTTGATTACATTCTCAGAAACAGGAACTCTTCTCAGTAATGATTGANATGAAATAATTTCATTTTTTGTAATAATTGGATTTAATTTATCATTATTNTCTGAAGTTGTAGATTTAATAATTTCTATCTCATTTTCTAAAGTTGGATAATTTATATTTAAACTAAACATAAATCTATCTAGCTGTGCCTCTGGAAGAGGATATGTACCTTCTTGTTCAATCGGATTCTGAGTTGCTAAGACAAGAAATGGGCTCTCTAATAAATAAGTTTTNCCAGATATAGTTAAATTTTGTTCTTGCATAGATTCTAAAAGAGCAGANTGAGTTTTTGGTGGNGTTCTATTTATTTCATCTGCAAGCAAAATATTTGAAAAAATAGGCCCTTTTAAAAATTTAAAATTTCTTTTTCCTGAAACTTGATCATCCTCTAAAATTTCAGTTCCAGTTATATCTGATGGCATCAAATCAGGCGTAAATTGAATTCTTTTAAATTTTAATTCCATTACCTCAGATAAACATTTGATTAATAAGGTTTTAGCTAATCCAGGAACACCAATCATTAATCCATGTCCTTTNGCTAATAAAATAATAAACAAAAAATCAATAATTTCCTTTTGACCTATTATTTTTTTTTCTAATTCATTTGATAATTTTTCAAATTTTTGCAAAACATCTTTNAACAATTTTAAGTCATCTTTTACCATTTAAATTTATCTCCTAAAAAAAAATCAAGATCTTATTATAAAATTTAATATTATATTAAATTCGGTTTATAAAATTATGCAAATATAAAGTAAAAATGAATTTATTATCAAAATATGTTAATTATATAAANTCAAAAGAAAGTTCTAATCAAGAAATAGGAATTATTTTTGGTTCAGGTCTTAGCAAATTTTCAAACGATTTAAAAATTAAAA
Organism: Fidelibacterota bacterium; assembly: GCA_002707905.1. Classification (GTDB taxonomy): domain Bacteria; phylum Fidelibacterota; class Marinisomatia; order Marinisomatales; family S15-B10. The sequence goes on along the minus strand of PAOF01000023.1, from coordinate 6,583 downwards.
AAAAAATTAAATATAGAGAAATTCCAAATTTTCCATCACCCAAAGTTAAAGGTCATTNTGGTGAATTCATATTTTCTAAATTAAATAATAAAAATATTTTATTCTCAAATGGAAGGTTTCATTACTATGAGGGTTGGAGTAAAATTCAAATAGAATNAATTGTAAAAATTTTTTCAAAATTAGGTATAAAAAAAATAATAATAACAAATTCTTCAGGATCAATATTAAAAAAGAATAAACCACCTAAAATTTTAAATATCACNGGCTATNTTGATTTTACNTTTACTAGTGAAAAAAATCCAAAAATTAAATACTTAACAAAAAAAAATAGTTCGAAGTTATCAAATTCTTTAAAAAAAGCATTCAAAAATAAAAAAATACCATATGCAGAAGGCATCTACGCATGGACATTAGGCCCTAGTTATGAGACACCATCAGAAATTGATTTTTTAAAAAATATAGGAGTTCATGCAGTCGGCATGTCAACAGTACCTGAAATAAATATTGCAAAATCTCTAAAAATGGAAATTGCAGTTATTAGTTGTTTAACAAATTATGCTGCAGGTGTTGATTCAAAAATTATTTCTCATGATGATGTATTATATTCAGCCAATAGAATGAGCTCTGATTTGTTTGAACTAATTATTGAAACAATTAAGATATTATAAATATGGATCAAAAGAAAAAATTTTATTTTCATCAATGTATTTTTTTAAATATTCTTTGCAATAACTAACAATTTCAGACTCAATATGTTTGGGGTATGAAATTATTTTATTTTCTTTAACAAAATGTTTTGATAATAATTTCTCATCAGGATATAAGTTGGAAATTTTATTATACATTTTTCTTGGAAATCTTATTGCACCAAGGGAAATAGAATGAAAAGATTTTTCTGGAACTTTTAAAAAAATATCATCAATTAATTTTTTATAATTATATTTATAATTTAAATGATAAATGATTGGATCAAGCCTTAAACCCAATTTCCATCCAGCATTTGAAAGTTTTTTCATAGCCTCAATTCTACTTTTAACAGAGGGTACTCCATGTTCATTTTTTCTTGCTATTTCATCAGGGGTAAAACTAAATGCAATAATACACGTATCAAAAGGTTCAAAATTTAAAATTCGCTTTATTGATACACTTTTAGTTCTTAATTCAATTTCAATATTAGGTTTTTCTTGAAAGAAGGGAAGAAAAAATTTCACAAAATCTGTTATTGATTCCATCGCTAATGAGTCACAATCATATCCAGAAAAGAAGGTTATTTTCTCTCCACTCAAATTATTTTTTATAACTTTCTCAATACTTTTGACAAATGATTCAAAATTAACAAATAACACAAAATTTGAAGATTCATACATACCTTGTAAAAAACAATATCTGCAATCATATAAGCAATTTAGCATGTGAGAAAAATAATAGTTTTTATTAGATCCTATTCCTAAGCCTTTTGGAGTTGGTAAAACAAAATTATTAAATTTTTTTGCTATGATCAATGAAGGTGAAGATTTTTGTATTCTAAAATTCTGTTTTTTCCTATTAAATATTTCTTTGTATTGATCACATAAAATTTGTGTTGAATTAGGAAATTTTTTTAAAATTTTTTTTGTTCTTGGATGATTTTTAATTGACTTTTCAATGTATATTGTTTTAATCATTTTTCATTAACTCTTTTTCTAAAAAATTCAAGACTTCTTTTGAATTCATGTATGAACTTGATTTGTAAAAAAAATCAACTTTTGGATTTAAAAATCTTAATTTATTTAATTTTTTTTTAAGTTGAAAAGTTTGGGTGAAAGTAAAATGCCATTTATTTAAAAATTTTTCTAACTCATCATTTGGATAAATTAATTTACATTGTTTTTTTGATAATTTATAAAATTCATCAACGATTAGGTTTATATCTTTTAGAGACTTAGTAAATAATGAAGAAATTATTTTATTATTAAACTCTGGAAACTCTTTATTATCTGAGATTATTTTTAGAGAACATATAAATTCGTTTATACTAATTTTAGAACAAATATAGAAAAACCCAGATGCTTCCATATCAAAAATTTCTTTTTCATTATATTTTTTCAACTTATTATGAAGTGTTCTAATTGAAATTGAAGTTAATTTTCCTTTAATTATTTGAGAAGGATAGTAAGTTGCTTTTGAATAATCATCAATGATTTTGTTTCCAATTACCAATTTGCCCAAAGGATAATTTAAATGTCCTGCAGTACCAATATTTAACCAAACTGTATATAGATGCGAATTAGATATTTCTGATAAATGAATACATGCTTTTTTTATCATTTTTGATCCGACTTTAGATACTATTAACCACATATTATCGTTTTTGTATACTTTGAATGGATAATGATGTAATAACTTAAGTTTATAATACTTAATCAATGGATTTGCTTCATTTTGAAGAGCAACAACAAAATTTATCTGAGGTTTCAATTTATTAATTTCAATCTATTTAAATAATTCTCAACTTCATCTAACTTTCCTCTTTTTAGAGCCCCATTAATATAAATTTCTATTTTATTTCTTAACATTTGTTTAGCAATTATCAAATCTTTGTAAGATAATTTTCCAACTTTAATTATTTTATATAAAGCTTCAATTCTAAATCTATCCATACCCCAATGTTTGGTTGATAATTGATCTGAATGTCCTCCATATTTAGTAATTAATTTTTCGGGTAGATATAAAAATTTATAATTAGAAGATATTCTTAACCAAAGCTCATAATCTTCACATACAGGAAAATTTTCATCAAAAATTCCACAATTTTCAAAAACTGAATTATGAATAACTATGCTTGATGGAGAAACACAACACAAAGGAAGACATTTTTCAAAAATCCATCCTCCTTGTTTCTGATGCTTATTTTTTTGATTTAAATATTTTCCATTCTTAATCCATTTTTCATTTGTGTGACAAACTAAATAAGATGGATTTTTTTTTAATTCTTTTATTTGTAATTCTAATTTTTTAGGATGCCACTCATCATCAGAATCCAAAAAGGCTATCCATTCAGATTGAGATTTTTTTATACCTAAATTTCTTGCAGAGCTTACACCTTTATTTGTTTGATATAAATATATAATATTTTTATAATTTTTATTTATTAAATCACTGGTATCATCAAAAGAACCGTCATCAACAACAATTAATTTAAAATCCTTAAATGATTGATTTAAAACAGAATTTATAGATCGAGATAAAAATGAACTTCTGTTAAACGTAGGTATAATTACAGATATAAAAGTGTTACTCAACCTTATAAATATGTTTATTTAAAAATTCTTGAGAAGAATCAATATTTATTCTTTCTTGCTTCATAGTATCCCTATTTCTAATAGTAACACAATTATCTTTCAATGTATCAAGATCTATTGTTATTCCATAAGGAGTTCCTGCTTCATCTTGTCTTCTATATCTTTTGCCTATTGAACCTGAGCTATCATAAAATATTGAAAAATGCTGAGATAAATTATCTGCTAATTTTTTTGCTATTTCAGGTAATTCATTTTTATTAATAAGGGGGAAAATTGCAACTTTAATTGGGGATAATTTAGGATGAAGTTTTAAAAGAACTCTTTTTTCTCCGCCAACCTCCTCTTCATGATATGCATCGGATAAAACAGTTAAAACTGTTCTATCAACACCTGATGAGGATTCAATAACTGCAGGAATAATATGTTTATTTTCAACAGAATCAAACCAAGTTAATTTTTTCCCACTATACTTCATATGTTGTTGTAAATCAAAAATTCCGCGATCTGCAATACCCTCTAATTCAGACCATCCAAACGGAAAATTATATTCAACATCATAACAAGCAGCTGCATAGTGAGCTAACTCATCTTTCCCATGTGGTCTAAGACGTAATTTTTTTTCAGTTATTCCTAAAGTTTTATACCAATTCAACCTTAAGTTACTCCAATAATCTAGCCATTTTTTAGTTTCTTTAGATTTTACAAAAAATTCCATTTCCATTTGCTCAAATTCTCTTGAGCGAAAAAGNAAATTTCCAGTTGTTATCTCATTTCTAAATGCTTTTCCAATTTGAGCAATACCAAAAGGTGGTTTCATTCTTGAAGAATTAATAACATTTAAAAAATTAACAAAAATTCCCTGAGCAGTTTCGGGNCGGAGATATACTNTAGATGACGATTGCTCTGATGGTCCATATTGAGTTTTTAACATCAAATTAAATTGNGTTGGTTCAGTCCAATCTTTTNTTCCACATTTNGGACAATTTTTATTTAAGTCTATATGATCTTCTCTAAACCTTGCATTACATTTTTTACAATCAATCAATGGATCATGAAATTCATTGACATGACCTGACGCTTCCCAAATTTTGGAATTCATGAATATTGCAGAATCCATTCCAACTATGTCTTGTCTTGAATTTACCATATCTTTCCACCACAAAGATTTAATATTATTTTTTAATTCTATTCCTAAAGGNCCATAATCATTTGTGGCTTCTAAACCACCGTAAATATCTGAACTTGGAAATACAAAACCTCTTCTTTTNCACAGAGAAACTAATTTTTCCATTGAATTTTTAATCATAGNGTAGACATCTTTTCATTNCATTTTTCTAAGTTCTTTTTCAATTAATTCATTATTTTTGACTTTTTTATAATCTAAAAAATTTGTGNTCGGAGAAATTTTAGTTCTCACTAATAANTAATTATATAGAATAATACATCCAAGAATTAATATCAATATTGGAGCAATCCAAGCCATTAAGTTAAATCCTTTAGCAATTGGAACAGCTAAAATTCTTTCTCCATAAATCTTTACAAAATGGTCTAAGATTTCTTCTTTATTCATATCTTGGCTAACAAGTTCTTTAATACTTTTTTCCATATTCGGATTTCCATGATCTGCAACTGTCCCTGTCCAACAACATGGTGCCATTAAAGATTTTTCTAAATCAGAAACAAGTGATTCATTCNCAAGAGCAATATNAAACAATAAAAAGATAATTGTTATTTTGTTCATCTTTTCTTCTTTTTTGATTTCTTTTTTGGNGATTTGATTTTTTTATCAATCAAAATAATAGAATCATCTAAAGATATAGTATCTTTGTCAAAATTTTTAGGAATTGAAACATTAATTTTTCCATCAGTTAAATAAGGTCCATATCTTCCCTCTTTNACAGTTATTGTTTTGTTTGATTTTGGATGAACTCCGAGCGTTCTAATATCTTTNGANGTNCTCGTTTTTTTTGAAATCAAATCTAAAGCTTCATCTAATGTAATTGTTAATGGAGATAAATTAGCTGGAATACTTGCATTTTTACCTTTACCTGCTGAAACATATGGTCCAAATCTACCATAATCAGATGTTATATTTTCATTTGATTCTGGATGTTTTCCCAAAACTTTTGGCAAAGAAAAAAGTTGGAAAGCATANTCCAAATCAACCTCTGAAATTGGAAATCCCTTTGGAATACTTTTTCTGGTTTTTGTTTCAGATTTTTCAAGGTAAGGTCCATANGGTCCAATTTTTAAATAAATCATCTCACCANTANCGTCTTTNCCAATTTCTTTATTNTCATTTAATTCATTATTTAAAATTTCATCTGCTTTATTAATATTTAAATCTCCAAGATAAATTTCAAATGGAACAGATTTTCTTAAATCACCTTTTTGTAAAAAAGGACCAAATTGACCAACCCTCAATTCAATTTTATTTTTTTCATCATAATTTATATTAACAGTACATGCTTTAGCTATATCNACTTTATCATCTAACATTTTTGAAAGTCCTGTTTGAGAAGNAGATCCAAAATAAAAATCTTTCATAAATGGAATTGACTTTAACTCACCCCTTGATATTGCATCAAGATTATCTTCCATTTTNGCTGTAAACTGAGAGTCGACTAGNNTATTAAAATGATTCTCTAAAAGTTGAGTAACAGCAATTCCTAAAAATGTTGGAGTCAATTTTCCNTTATTTCTATCAACATAAGTTCTATAAACNATATTGTCAATTATATTTGCAAATGTAGAAGGTCTNCCGATTCCTTTTGATTCAAGCTCTTTGACTAAAGATGCTTCAGTAAATCTTGNAGGAGGTTTNGTATCATGTTTTTCTAAATTAATTTTATTAATATTTAGTTTTTCNCCTTCTATTAANTTTGGCAAATTATTTTCTTCACTAGTTTTAGATTCATCCAAACTCTCAATGTATGCTGCCATATATCCCTTGAAAATAATTACTTGTCCGGTAGATTTAAAATATAGATTATCATTTTTAATAACTGCACTTGTTTGGTTTAAAATAGCTGGTTTCATTTGAGAGGCAATAGTCCGCTTTTTAATTAATTCAAATAACTTTTCAGCATCAGAACCTATTTTATTTGTTACCTCATTTGCGTCAGGAAATTTAACTCCTGCGGGCCTAATTGCTTCATGTGCTTCTTGGGCATTTTTTACTTTAGTTACATAAATATTTGGTTTTTCCGGTAAAAATTCTTTTCCAAATTTTTTTAAAATTTCGGATCTTGATCCTTCGATCCCCTCAGCAGATAAATTTGTTGAATCAGTTCTCATATATG
>PAOF01000022.1 GCA_002707905.1 Fidelibacterota bacterium | reverse complement strand
CTAACTTTAGTAGTAAATATGAAGATGAAAAGAAAAAGTACATAACACGCCCTTATTTAACTAAGTATGAAAAAACGAAAGTTCTATCTGATTTAGATTTTTTGAAAACAACTTTCCCTTTAACAACTGAAAAAATTGAATGATCTTTACCCATACCAACGTTTTCTCCTGGATAGATTTTAGTGCCTCTTTGACGAACAATTATATTTCCAGGAATTACAGTTTCACCACCATACTTCTTCACGCCCAGTCTTCGCCCAGCACTATCTCGTCCGTTTCTAGATGATCCACCTGCTTTTTTTGTCGCCATAAATTACCTATTTATTTTTTTCAGCTTTAGTAGCTAATCCAGTTTTTTTATCAATTTTAGTTCTATTTTCAGCTTCTGATAATACTTTTCCATCTTTAGAAAAAATTTTATTGATTCTTATCATTGAATATTGTTGTCTATGGCCATTCTTTCTTCTTGAGTTTTGTCTTCTTCTTTTTTTAAAAATTAATATTGTTCTATTTTTTCCGTTTTTAATAAGTTCAGCTTCAACCTTTGCTCCAACTACAGTAGGTGTTCCTAATTCAATAGTTTTGTCATCACCATAAGCAAGGATTTCTTTAAATTCAATTTTGGTTTTAGGATTTGAGTCAGGTAGTTTTTCTATTTTCAGAATTTCACCTGATCTAATTTTGTATTGTTTACCACCCGTTTGTATTACTGCGTATGACATAGTATTTGTTGTTGATTTTGATTTTCTGAATCTAATTGCTGATCTTGCTCGGAATTTTGATTTTCTGAATCTGATTGCTGATCTTGATCGGAATTTTGATTATCTGAATCTGATTGCTGATCTTGCTCGGAATTTTGATTATCTGAATCTGATTTGTTATTATTTTGATTTGAATTATTTTTGTTTTTTTCGATTATTTTCTTGACCAATTCATAATTATACTTTGCATCTAAATCATCTGGATTTAATTCAATAGATTTTTTAAATGACAATAAACTTTCTTCATATTTTTTTTGTTGAAATTGTGAATTTCCCAAATTGTAGAAAGATTTATATTTTAATTTTGATTTATTTGATTCTGTTGACCTTTTATAATATAGTTCTGCATTGCCATATTGTTCAGAATTATAATATATATTACCAATAGACAGGTTGGCTTCATGTAAATTTTTGTTTTCGCTTAAAATTTTTAAATATTTATCAATTTTTATTTGAGAGTCATCTTGTATAACTTGTGCTATTAGAAATATATTTGTAAAAAATAAAAACTTTATTTTCATTATTATTTTGTTTTTTTTAATGTTGGAGTTAAAAAATCAATCATTAATAATATAATTGATAAAATGAGAAAAAATTGATATCTATCAATATACTGAGCATATTCATAAGTGTTTAATGTATTTTTTTTCATTATATTAATTTTTTGATATAAATCTTTCATATTTGAATTAATATTATCAATTCTATAAAAATTACCTCCTGTAATTTTTGCAATTTGAATTAAAACTTCTTCATTTAATGAAGAAGTTACTAACTTATCATTCATGTCTTTTTTAAAATTTTTAAAATTTGAATTTTCATCATAAGTTGGAATTAATGAACCTTCTTTAGTACCAATACCAACACAATGAATAATTATATTATTATTTTTAAATTCCTCTGCTAAAGATAATGCCTCCCCTTCATGATCTTCACCATCACTAATTAGAATTAAAACTTTGTTATTATCTGATTGAAAAAATGATTCTCTTGAGACTTCAATAGCATCACTTATTGAAGTTCCATTAGTCCTAATCATATCTGTATCTACAGAATTAATAAATAGATTAGCTGCATCATAATCAGTAGTAAATGGTAAATATAAATGAGCTGAACCTGAAAAGATAATCAAACCAATCCTATCACCATTCATAGATTTAACCATCTTATTAATTTCAAATTTTGCTTTTTCTAGCCTACTTGGTTTTATGTCTTGAGCTAACATACTTGACGAAATATCTAATGCAAATAGAACATCTATTCCTTTTCTTTCAATTTTTTTTAATCCCTTCCCAATTTGTGGTCCAGATGCTGAAAATATCAAAAATATAATAGCAATTATTCTTAAATTATTTTTTAATTTAATTTTATTAGTATTTAATCTAACAAAAAGTTTCTTCTTTAATCTATCATCAATCCATTTTGAAAACTCATTTTTTTGCTTAGAAGAAAAAATGTATTTTATAATTACATATATTAACAACAACAAAAATAATAAGAAAACATATGGATATCTAAATTCAATCATTTTAGGTTATTTTTTTAAATATAAACTGATATAAATATTCAATGAAAATTAATAAAATTATTAGTGGAACTAAAATAAATGAAAATAATTCCGTAAAAAGTGTATAATCTTTAATTTTTACTTTTGATCTTTCCATTTTATTTATTTCATTATAAATATTTTCAAGTTCAAATTCATCTTTAGCTCTAAAATATAATCCACCAGTTTCATGGGCTACATCTCTTAATGTCTTCTCATCAATTTTAACATCAACATTTACATAAGATTTGTTTCCAAAAGGATCAAAATATGGAAATGGAGCTTCTTTATTTGCTCCAACTCCTATAGCATATATTTTAATTCCATATTCTTTAGCAAAATTTGCTGCAGTAATAGGTTCCAATTCACCAGAATTATTACTTCCATCAGATAATAAAATAATAATTCGTGATTTGGAATCACTGTTTCTTAATCTATTAATACCATGAGCAATTGCCATACCAATTGCTGTTCCATCGTATTCTTCATCAATTATTTTTACATTTTCAAGCAATGTTAAAAGAACTTTATAATCCAATGTTAATGGGCATTGGATATAACTTTCACCAGCAAAAACTAATAAACCAATTCTATCTCCTTTCCTATATTTAATAAATGTTTTAGCAGTTTCTTTAGCTGATTCTAATCTATTTGGTTTAAAATCCTCTGCTCTCATACTACTACTTATATCTAAAATAAGATTTATATCAACAATATTATAAGTAGATTCTGAAAAATTTGATTTTAACCTTGGGCCAGACAAGGTAAATATTAAAAATGAAATAATAAATAATTGAAAAAATTCAAGAAAGTGAATTTTCTTTTGACCGTTTAGATTATCTATTTTTTTTAAATACGAAATATTTGAAAATTGAATTGAACCGTCATTGAAAAATTTATTTCTTTTTTTTAAAAAATATAATAATGGAACAAAAATTAAGAGTGTTAAGACCCAAGGATGAGAAAAATTAAGCATTTAATCAAAATTAAAGTTTTTTTCTATATAATGACTGAAATTTAAAATTGTTTCTTCTTTGAAATAATTACCAATTAATTGTAGCCCAATAGGTAGTTTGTTTTTTGTTTCACCTGCTGGGAAATTTAAAGCTGGTAATCCTGCTAAACTTACTGGAGTAGTAAATATATCTGATAGATACATTTTTAAGGGATCTGATAAATTCTCTCCTTGTTTAAAAGCAGGTGTTGGTGAAGTAGGAAGAAGAATGACATCTACGTTATTAAATACATTTTCAAAATCATTTTTAATTAATCTTCTCACTTGTTGCCCCTTTTTAAAAAAAGCATCGTAATATCCTGATGAAAGAACATAAGTCCCAAGAATTATCCTTCTTTTAACCTCATCACCAAAACCCTTTGACCGTGTATTTAAATACATTGATTCAAGATCATTGGAATTGTCTCTAAATCCATATCTAACCCCATCAAACCTAGCAAGATTTGATGATGCTTCAGCCATAGTCAAGATATAATATGCAGCAATAGCATATTTTGAATTTGGTAGCTTTATGTCAATAATTTCAAAATTATTTTTTTTTAAAAAATTAATTAATAAATCTAATTTCAGTAAAATTTCTTTGTTGGTTCCTTCTTTGATTAATTCCCAAGGAATTCCAATTTTCTTGGGAATTTTTTTTTCAATATTTTTCGAATATTCAGGTACTTTTTCTTTTGAAGAAGTTGAATCTTTCGAATCATATCCAGAAATTACTTCCAAACATTTAGCTAAACCCAAAGTAGTTTTTGAAAATGGACCAATTTGATCAAATGAAGATGCAAAAGCCACCAAACCATATCTAGATACTCTTCCATAAGTTGGTTTAAGGCCAAAAACGCCACAAAAGGAAGCTGGCTGTCTAATAGAACCACCAGTATCAGAGCCTAATGAAAAATCAGAAATTTTTAAAGCAACGCTTACAGCCGAACCACCACTTGACCCTCCTGCAACATATTGATTGTTAGAAGAATTTTTTACATTACCAAAAATTGAATGTTCAGATGATGAACCCATTGCAAATTCATCATGGTTGGTTTTGCCAATAATTACACCACCATTATTTAAAATTTTATCAATAACTGTTGCATTATATAAGGATTTATAATTTTTCAGGGTAAAAGATGCACAAGATAATTGCCAATCTTTTATTGAAATATTATCCTTAATTGTAAATGTTGCACCATTTAAAATACTGTTTTTAATTTTATCTTTTAAAAATAGAGGTTTATCCTCAAAGATAACAGAATTAAAATCTTTGTAATTATCAACCACTATTTATTTAAATGTTTTTATCATCTTTATTTTTATCAATTGAATCAACAGCATCATCAAATTCTTTTTCTATACCTTCAACAGCACCCTTAAACTCTCTGATACCTTTTCCTAAACCTTTAGCTAACTCAGGTAGTTTTTTTGCACCAAAAAGAAGTAAAACAACTAAAAAAATTAATAAAACCTCCCAACCACCAATACTAACTAAAAAAGGAATATTTAATAAATTCATGATTAACCTCCAAGATTTAACGAAAATATCTTAAAAAATAATAAGAAATAGAAAAACCAATTATTGATGCAAAATTTAATTTTATNTTCAATCCAAAAATTATTCCAATGGCACCTAAATTAAGAAAAACATAATCATCATTACTAAAGAAATTTGATAAAGAAAAATTAGCGCTTTGTAAAAAAAATTGTTTTACAACTCCATTTGGTAAAACGAATGCTATTAAGTCACCAAGTAAAGTTCCAATCATTGATCCAACAAATAAAATCAAAACNATTACCCAAATTTCACGTTTATTATTCATAATTATTACTACTTAATATAATTGTTTTTAAAATTCCATTCTACCGTATTTTTTTAATTCTTCAGCTATTTTAATTGCCCTATTNATAGGTATNGCAAATCCAATACCAATAGAACCCTGATCGTTATTGTCACCACTATAGATAAAAGTGTTTATACCTACAACTTCACCATCTGCATTACATAATGGTCCCCCACTATTTCCAGAGTTAATTGATGCATCAGTTTGAATCATATTTTTNTATTCTCTTCCATCTAATAAAGTACCAAAATCTAAGTTTTTTGAACTGATAACACCAACTGTTACTGTTGGTTGATTATTCAAAGCAAATAAACCAAAAGGATTCCCAAGAGCTATTACCCACTCTCCAATTAAAATTTCGTTTGAGTCAGCAAATTTGGCATAAGGTAAATTAGAATCTTCAATTTTCAAAAGAGCAAGATCTGTTTTTCTATCCTCACCAATTATTTCACCTCTATATTGTTTACCTCCTGATAAAGTGATTATTATTTCAATAGAATTTTCAATTACATGTTGATTAGTTAGTATATATCCATCTGGACTAATAATAACCCCAGAACCCAAACTTGGTATTTTTTTAATTATAGTAGGATATAAATATCTAAAAAATGGATCATTAAAATAATATTGATTTGAAAATTCTTTAATTTTAACAACGTTAATACTTGCTACAGTTGGACCCATTTGTTTTACAGCTCTAGTAATAGCATTTTTTCTNGTTTCACTTACATTAGAAAACAAANTTGATACTAAAAAAATAATAAAATAATATTTTTTTACTTTAATCAATAACTTACTTTCTTTANATACAAACCATGAGANGGTGCTTTAAAAATTTTAGGATTATTTATTTGATTGTTTAATAAATCAATAAAATAATTTTTAGTGATAATGTTTTCTGCAACTTTAATCATAGTGCCTACTAAATTTCTTACCAGATGATGAAGAAACCTATCTGCTTCAATTTCAAAAGTATAAAATGGGTAATTATTTATCCATTCACAAGAACAAATATTNCAAAACCTATTTTTAATTTCAGGATTATTTTTGGAAAAAGTACTAAAGTCAATTTTTCCATTTAAATATTTTGCGCAATCATTCAAACTACTAATTGAAATTTTTTCAGAGATTTCCCAAGTGAAACCTCTATTTANTACTGACTTTCCTAAGAAACATTTATAAATATATTNNCTTTTTTTTGCAGAAAATCTTGCATGAAAGTTTTTTGATTTTTTTTGACAATGAAAAATNCTAACATCATNAGATAAATTTCCATTGATCGCCATTTTNAATTTATTTAAATCCCATTCTTTTTCAATCTGAAAATTTGCTGATTGAGANATTGCATGAACACCTGTATCAGTNCTTCCAGAACCAATTATTTTAACATCTTTATCTTTGTTAATTTTTTTTAATGCGTCTTGAATTTCTCCTTGGACAGTTCTTTTATTATTTTGATATTGCCAACCAAAGAAATTAGTACCGTCATATTCAATTAAAATCTGATAATTATACATGATAATTTTAAAAATTTAAAATTAAATTTATGGAAGGTTTCTTATTTAAAACTGGTTGAAAACTCAATTTTAAATTCTTTATATTAAGTAAGTAATTCACATCGATAATAGAAATTATTCTATTTGTAATCATTGCTCCCAAAGCAAAAAATAATAATTTTTTCGATTGATTTTTAGTTCTATTCAAAGAATTAAATTTTTTCATATTTGTTATATCATCCCATTCCCATTGATAATTTTCATTAATGTAAATTTGATTCGATAATCTTAACCTAAGTTGATTTTCATTATATACACTAGTTGATAAATGATTTGATAGATCTAATATAAATTTATTATTTTTATTTAAAATATTTACTCCTGCATGATTTGCTGAAAANGAATTCATTTTTTTTATATTTNTTTGAGTTCTCAAATGATTATCAATTGAAAATAAAATTAAAGCTGATTCTATAAAAAAAAATTTTTTNCTTCTTTTTATTTCCCCCATTTTATATTGCCCTANCCCTGGNAAAAAAGCTGATTGTATTATNTGTTTTTTTGGTGAAATAATTTTTGTTTTGGCAANNGAACAATTGAATATTAATAATGTAAAAATTAAAAATTTCATAAAATTTTTCTCTTCAAAACAATAAATAATAAAAAGAATGCAAAAAATATTGATAAATTTACCAACCAATTTCCATGTTTTGAGTAAAAAGTTTTTGAATTTGATGGAATAATTTTTGACAAAATAACACCTTGTTTATTTATTCCAATTTTTTTTTCAACTTCCCCTTTTTTATTTATAATTGCTGAAATGCCTGTATTCGCTGATCTAATTATAGGAATTCTATTCTCTATCGCTCTTAATTTGGAAATTCCATAATGTTGATATGGTCCAGCAGAATTACCAAACCATCCATCATTTACAATAATAACCATAAAATTTATATTATTATTATATTTTTTTTTTGATAAAAGTATAGGATCAATTGATTCAAAACAAATTTTTGTTATAAAATTAAAATTGTTAATATGGAAAATAGTATTTTTTTTACCAGGAGTATAATTGCCTAGATTTAAATTCTTTAAAAATGGAAGGGAAAAAGGAATAAATTCACCAAATGGGACAAGTTTTATCTTTTCATATGTTGATATTTCATCATTTTTAGAAATAAGTCCAACGCTATTATAATTTTTGATTTTATTTTCGATATTTTTCCAATCTAAAGAACCGGTAAGTAGATATGAATCATGTTTCAACAATTTTTGTTTAATTTTTGTTAATTTATCATAATTTTTAAAAATATAAAATGGAGTTGCTACTTCCGGCCATATAATTAAATCAGTTGAATCATTAATATTGCTTTCAGATAATTGAATAAAATCATCAAATATTTGTTCTTTAATATTTTTATTCCATTTTTCATTTGGATTTAAATTTGGTTGAACAACTAAAATATCTAAATCATTAGAAAATTCATCTTCGATGCTCCACATTCTTAAATATCCAAACAACCAAAGCAAAACTAAAATTAATATGAAATTATTAAAATTTTTAATTCTAGCTTTATTTTTTGACAATAAAACTTTAAAAAAAATAATATTTATAGAAGCTATGAAAAATGAAATTCCAAAAATTCCTGTAAATTCAACTATTTGAATTAAAGGTAAATAATTAGTTTGAGTTGTAGCTAATGACATCCAAGGAAAACCCAAGATACCAATTGAAAAAAAATACTCGAATAAAACCCATCCAAAAGGAAAAAAATAAATTCCCTTTGATGAATTATTATTTATAAAGCAAAATATTAGTGAAAATAGTGCCCAAAAAATTGACAAATAAATTGAAGTAGAAATTAAAGAGAGAGTCCCAATTAGAAAAGTTGTTCCTGAGTTTGCAGATAACCAATATAAAGAAATTAAATTTGATAATAATCCAACTCCAAAACCGTAAATCATACCCTCAGATGAAGATGAATTAAATAAAACAATAATAAAAGGAGCTAAAGCAAACCAGGCCAAAAAACCCAAATTAAATGGTTGAAATGATAATCCAATTAAAATTGAGGATAAAAATGATAACTTAACTTTATTATTAATAATCAATTTATACTATCTAAAAAAGTTTGAAGAATTATTGAAGCAGCTGTTGAGTCAATAAGAGATTTATTTTTAGAATATTTTATTCCTTGATCTGATAATAATTTCATAGCTTGAATTGATGTTAATCTCTCATCTACTGTTGAAAATGGCAATTTATTATATTGCTTAAATATATCAATAAATTCATTGACTTCTTTGGTTTGCAATGTTTCTTTACCATTCATACCTATTGGTAAACCAATGACAACAAAAACGATGCTTTCATTTATTATAATTTTTTCTATTTCTTTTAATAATTTTTTTTGTGAATTAAATATAATTGTATCATAAGGGGAAGCAAAAATTCTCAAGGGATCAGAAATTGCTATTCCAACTTTCTTTGCACCATAATCAATACCCAGAAATTTTCCTGATTTAGGAATTTGATTATAAACATTCATATAATTAATTTTTATTGAATCTTCGAACAGATAAAGTACCTTTAATATTTTCAATTTTTCTTATCACTTGGTTTAATCTCTTCAAATTTGAAACTGCAAGAATGATAATCATAGAAGCTAGTGAATCCTGAGTTTTAGTATCTAAACTATTTATATTAACTTTAGTTGAGGATATTGCTTCAGTTATATCTTTAAGCAAACCTTTTCTGTCTTCCGCAACAATATTAATTTTCGAGAAAAATTCCTTTTTGTCAGAAATTTTCCATTCAGCTTCAATAAACCTATCAGAAGATTTATTCAAAATTGGAAGGTTTTTACATCTTGATCTATGAATTGAAACACCCTTCCCCCTTGTAACGAACCCAATAATTTCATCTCCAGGAATTGGATTACAACATTTACTCAAATTAATCAATATATTATCAATCCCATCCACAGAAATTCCCAGAACATTATTTCTAGCTAAATTAAAGAAAGATTTTTCTTTTTTTCCTTTTTTAAAATCAATGTCAAAATTGTCATCTGATGGAAATGATTTCTGTAAAACTTCTCTAACTGTAATTTCTCCAATTCCTATTGATATTAATAAGGATTCTTTATTTTCAAATCCTGATAGACTAGGACTTGATAAAAGAATTTGAAGTCTATCTAACATTCTCAATCTTCTTAAAGTTTTTTCTAGAATTTCTTTTCCTAATTTTGCACTTCCCTCCTTTTCAGATTTTCTATATGATTTTCTGATTAAGGTCCTTGCTTTTGTTGTTTTTACAAATTTTAACCACGCAGCACTAGGTTTTTGAGAATCTGATGTAATAATTTCAATTGTACTACCACTTGATAATTGAGAATTCAAAGGAACAATTTTACCATCAACTTTTGCACTTATACATCGATCACCAACTTCAGTATGAACTTCATAAGCAAAATCAATTGGAGTAGAACCTAATGGTAATTGTATTAATTCACCAATAGGAGTAAAAACAAAAACTTCATTTTGAAACAAATCTATTTTTAATAAATTCATAAATTCACTTGGGTCTGAAGATTCATCGCTCAATATCATTAATAAGTCTCTCAACCATTTTACGTGCTTATCAATGCTATTGCTACTATCCTTACCTTTATATTTCCAATGAGCTGCAACTCCAATTTCAGCCGTTCTATCCATATCTTCAGTTCTTATTTGAATTTCAATCATTTCACCTGAAGAACTTACTATTGTAGTATGTAAAGATTGATAACCATTAATTTTAGGTGTTGCAATGTAATCTTTAAATCTTTCTGCTATTGGAGTAAAAAATTGGTGTAGTAATCCCAATATTGAATAACAATCATTTTTAGATTTAACAACAATTCTAATTGCATAAATATCATGAATCTCTGCAAAGTCTTTATTTTGATTTAACATTTTTTGATAAATTGATGAGTGAGATTTAAATCTTGTCTTTAATTCATAATTAATTTTTAATTCATTTAAATTAATTTTTATTTTGTTTGTTATTTTTTTTAGTGATTTACTTCTATTTAAAATTCTTGATCTTAAATTCTTATCTACTTTTTTATATTTTTCTGGTTGAAGAGTTTTAAATACGAGATCATCTAATTGACTTTTAAGTTCAAACATTCCTAATCTATGTGCAAGTGGGGAATAAACATCTCTTGTCTCAATTGCGATTCTTCTTTGTTTAATTAATGATAAATATTCAATAGTTTTCATATTATGAAGTCGGTCGGCAAACTTAATTATTACGACTCTAATATCTTTTGCCATCGATAAAAACATTTTCATTAAATTTTCAGCTTGCTTTTCTTTTCTAGTATCATATTCTATTCCACCTAATTTTGTAACTCCATCTACCAATGATGCTACTTCCTCCCCAAACTCATTAGATAGTTCCTCAAATGATACTGGGGTATCTTCAATACAATCATGTAGAATTCCACCAATAATGGTATTAATATCCATATGCCAATCAGCTAATAACTTCGCAACAGCAATACAATGTTCAAAATATGGTTTTCCGGATTTTCTTTTTTGACCATCATGGGAATGTTTACTAAATTGATAAGCTGGCCACAAAAGCTTTTCTGAATTTTTATTTTTATAGATCTGATTTTGATTAATACTTTTTATAATTTCATTAAAATCATTTGGAAAAGATCCAGTTACAGTAGGAATTAAATCAGCTATTTTCATATAAAATAATTATTCTGATGGAACATCAACTAAGGAAGTATTCTCAAATTTTGCATAATTATCTATAAATGTAGCATTTATAGTTCCTGTAGGTCCATTTCTTTGTTTAGATATTATGATTTCAGCTTTTCTCTTATCTTCATCATCTCTTGAATAAACCCATTTCCTATATAAAAACATTACAAGATCAGCATCTTGCTCAATAGCACCACTTTCTCTCAAATCTGACAACACAGGTCGATGATCACTTCTCGCTTCAGGAGCTCTTGATAGTTGAGACAAAGCCAATACAGGAACATTTATTTCTTTTGCAAGTGCTTTTAGAGATTGAGATATTTGTGATATTTCTTGTTGCCTGCTCTCAACATTTTGTGGGCCCTTCATTAATTGAAGATAATCAACAACAAGAAGTTTCACATCTTTTTCAGATTTTAATCTTCTAGATTTTGCTCGGAGTTCTGTTATTCCCATAGCTGGAGTGTCATCTAAAAATATAGGAGCATCTGCAAGATTTCCTACTGACATAGAAAGATTTCGCCATTGCTCTTTGGGTAAAATACCTGATCTGACCAAATGAGAATCTACTCTTGATTCTGCTGTCAATAATCTCATTGCTAAAGCGTCATTAGACATTTCTAAACTAAAAATTCCAACTGGTATTTTATAATCGATAGCAGCATTTCTAGCAAACGAAAGCGCTAAAGCAGTTTTACCCATACTAGGTCTACCAGCAACAATAATTAATTCACCAGGTTGAAAACCAGATGTAAGTTTATCTAATTCTCTTAAACCTGAGGGTACACCTGTAACAGAACCAGGATTTTTTGATATTTCATCTAACCTTTCAAATGATCTTTGAAGAACTGGTTTTAATGCTTGGAATTTATTTTTAATTTTTCCTTGAGAAAGAGCAAATATTTTTTGTTCACTTTCATCTAATATATTTTCGAAATTTCCACTATTTTCATAAGCTTGAAAAGAAATTTCATTTGATATGTTGATTAAATTTCTCAAAGATGCTTTCTCTAGGACAATTTTTGCATAATACTCAATGTTAGCTGTTGATGGAACTAAATCTGGCAAACCAGTTATAAAATAAGAACCTCCAACTAGCTCAATTTGATTGTTTTCCTTTAATTTATTATCAACAGATAATACATCTATGGGTTCATTATTATTGAACAATTGAATCATTACCTCAAAAATTTTTTTGTGGGCATCAACATAAAAAGATTCAGCAGATAATATTTCTTGAGCTTTATTAACTGCTTCAGGAGAAGTGAGCATAGAACCAAGAACAGCTTGTTCAGCTTCAATTGATTGTGGTTGAATTTTTAAATTCTTAATTTCTCTTTTTGCCATTTATCTAACTACCAAAGAAGATTTTATTCTGTTTTTTTTAATTAGCAAATTTTATTTTAACTTACTATTTAAATTTAGTGAAAAATATGTTTAATTTATTTTGAATAAAATGTATATATATTTAAGTATTTTAATTACTACAAAAATATAATTATTTAAATAAAGTTTATTCTTCTGTGTTTTTTTCTTCGTATTTCCAATTTAATTCGTCATTACAAAATTCATCAATTGCAACAGAAGTTGCTTTAGACATTTCAACGTAGTTCATGCCTATTTCTTCTTTTATTTCATTAAATTCTTCATCGTTTAATTCAGAATCTTTTTCAAATGAATGAATTTCATTTTTCATAATTCTTTCTGAAATAATTTGTCTTGCTCTTTTACCAATTACGATTGCAGCTTCAAAAATATCTTCAGATTTATCATCAATTTTTTTCAAGTTAATTTTATTATCAGACATTATTTTTCTCCTTATTTAATTATTTTACTTAATTTTTTATTAATTTCATCTACAGCATTATCTATATCAATATTTATTACTTGAATATCAAATTCATTACTTTTCTTAATTTCCATATTAGCTCTTTTCAATCTTTTATTTATATTATTTAACGAATCAGAACCTCTTTTTATCAACCTTTCTTTTAAAACATTTAAATTCGGGGGGTGGATAAATATGGATATTGCATTCTTTGGATAATTTAATTTTATTGCTAAACCGCCATTAACATCAACCTCAACAATAATAGTTTTATTTTCATTCAAAGATTTTTTAATACTATTTTTTGGTGTACCATATAAATAACCATGAATATTTTCATATTCCAATAATTCATTATTAACAATTCTTTCTTTAAATTTATTTTCACTTATAAATTCATAATCTTTAAAATTTATCTCATCTTTTCTTTTAGGTCTTGTTGTGCATGAAACAGAAAAACCCCAATTTATATTAATTTTTTGTAGTTTTCTAGCAATAGTTGTTTTTCCAGCACCTGAGGGAGCTGATATTACTATTAATTTACCTTTCATAAAATATTCTGTGATTGTTCCTTTATTTTTTCAATTTCCTCTTTCAAAACAATGACTAAATTAATAATTTTTACATCGTTTGATTTTGATCCAATTGTGTTTGCTTCCCGAAGCAACTCTTGAAGAATGAAATTTAATTTTTTACCAACAGGTTTATTTTGATTAAATAATTTTTGTATTTGTTGTAAATGACTATCAAACCTTACACATTCTTCAGTTATATCAATTTTTTCAGATAAAATAGCAGCTTCCATTGCTAATCTAGATTCTTCTATATGAATTTTATCAATGAATTTATTAATTTTTTTTAGATACTTATCTTTGATTAAAGAAGAATTTTTTGTTGAAATTATGCGTATTTTTTTAATTGTTTTATCTAAATTGACAATTCTTTTTTTTATATCTTTTACAAGAAAAGTTCCCTCTTTCAATTTCATCTCTTCAAGTTTAAATAAAGCTTCATCGAATGCAAGGAGTAATTTTTTTTTTTGTTATAGATATTTTGTTCTGTTTTAAAATAAAATCTTTTATTTCAAATAAATCATTAATTTTAAAATTTAAATTAAATTCTTCATTTAATTGATTTACAAATTTGTTATACTCTTTAAATAAAGTTTTATTTATTTCTGGAGAATGATTTAATTCAGAACTTATTGAATCTAAATTTATGTTAACTGAAATTCTTCCTCTTTTACAAACTTTTTTAATATTTGTAATAATATCAACTTCATATTGTTCAATCTGTTTAGGTAATTTAATTTTACAATCAAGGTATCTACTATTAATTGATTTTATATCAATTGTTAAACTATAAAGATTGTTGGATAATAATATATTTCCAAAACCTGTCATGCTTTTAATCATCTTACACCAAAATTAATATAATCTAATTTAAAAAAAGTTTAGATAAATCATCTAGCGCAATATTAAATGAAATATAATGACTATTTCCAAGAATAGTACCATTCGGGGATGGTATATATGCATAGTCTAAATCTATAAATTTAATTTTAGTTCCAACACCAATTGATCTCCCATTAATGGGATTTCTTCCAAATCTAATTTTAAGTTTTTCCTTGAAAATAAATTCAAATCCAGCTCTTATTTCAAACCCATAATTATTGATAGCAAAATCATCTGTCAATTCTTTTCCAGATAATTTAAAATTAGTGGAAAACATTGAATTGATTTCAATGAAATATTTTTGTAATTTAGAATTATTAAAATATCCAAATCTAATTTCTGGTAAAATCCTTTCAACAGTACCTGAGTCCCAGACTATCCAAGATGTAGTAACATCATTTATGGAAAATCCTACTTTATTATTTTTTGACAAATTATAAGTTGAACCAAGATCAAAACCAATTCCCCATCCATTAAAATTACCAATATTATGATTTAAGATTTTGATATTCGCACCTAAACTTGATTTAAAAAAAAACTTTGAAAAACCAATTATTGTTGCGAGTTGAGATTGATTAAAAAAAGTTACTTTTGAGGCTAACACTCTTTGATTTAAATCATCAAATGATAAGGAATTACTTAATAAAGCATCATTTGTATTTGGTATACCTTGCACAGATTCTCTAATTATTGCCAATGAAAAATTTTGATCATTTTTTTTTATCAAATCTATTCCAAAAACATCAAATACAACTGTTCCTGAAAAACGCTCTTGATGAGAGTAGACAATTTTTTTTATATCGGAATTATTTAGTAATGAGGGATTATATAGAACGGATAACGGACCTGTTGCTGAAGCTATTTCTGATTCACTAAGTGCTATCGATTTTGCATCTCCAACTCCTCTAAAAACTTGATTTCCATATTTTACCCATATAGATTCACCATTTAAAAAAAATGGTATTAAAAATGAAATTATTATTAATTTTTTATTCAAATTTTTTTTTTATGCTATAAATTAAATTTAAAGCTTCAATTGGTGATAATTTATCTGGATTAATTTTTTTCAATTCACTTAAAATTTTATATTCGATTGATTTTTTTTTTTCAAATGTTATATTATTTTCCTGAATAAAGTTAGTATCAAGAGAATTTTTATTGATTAATTGATTTAATATTTGATGAGATCTTTCAACGACTTCAGCAGGTATACCCGCCATATGTGCGACATTAATACCATAACTTCGATCTGATGAACCTTGATTTATTTTTCTTAAAAAAATTATTTGTTCATCAATTTCTTTCACAGATATATTAAAATTAAAAACTCTATCTAACTTATTTTGCAATTCAGTTAATTCATGGTAGTGTGTAGCAAAAATAGTTCTTGATTGAAGCTCTTTATTATTATGCAAATATTCTACAATACTCCAAGCAATAGATACTCCATCATATGTAGAAGTCCCTCTACCAATCTCATCAAATAAAATCAAACTTTTTTTTGTAGTATTATTTAAAATATTAGCTGCTTCAATCATTTCAACCATAAATGTAGATTCACCCTCTAAAAGGTTATCAGAAGCACCAACCCGCGTGAAAAGTTTATCAACAATTCCAATTTTTGCAATTGATGCGGGTACGTAACAGCCTATTTGAGCCATAATTACTATTAGACCAATTTGCCTTAGAAAAGTTGATTTTCCAGCCATATTAGGACCTGTTATAATATGAATTTGGCTTTCATCTGAAGATAAAAATAAATCATTAGAGATAAATTTTTTATCACTAGAGATAATTTGTTCAATAACTGGATGTCTTGAATCTTTTATTTCAATTATTTGATTATTTGTAAGAGTAGGTTTTACATAATTATTTTCTTTTGCAATTGATGCAAAAGAAAGGTACACATCTAAATCATTTATAATTTGAGAATTTATTTGAATGATTGAAGAGTTTTCTAAAATAAAATTAGATATTTTTTTAAAAATTTTCTTTTCAATTTCAAAAATTCTTTGATCTGATGATAAGATTTTTTCTTCATAATCTTTTAATTCTTTTGTTACATATCTCTCAGCATTTATTAATGTTTGTTTGCGAACATAATTTTCTGGTAGAATTTTATTTTTATGAGCTTTTGAAATTTCAATATAATAACCAAAAACTTTATTATATCTTATCTTGAGTGAATTTATTTGTGTTATTTTTCTTTCTCTATCTTCAATTTTTAACAATGTTTCTTTACTTGAATTTGAAATTTTTCTTAATTCATCAAGCTCTTGATTGACACCATCTAAAACTACATTTCCGTTAATAATATTTGCGGAACTATTTTCAGAAATATTCGATTGAATTTTTTTTTCAATCTTATTGGTATCAATAAATTTCTCTGATATTTTTTTTTGAAATTTAGAATTTGAACTTAATAATTTTGTCTTCAAAATTTTTACATTAGATAATGTATTACGTAAAGATAATAAATCTCGTGGATTTGATTTATTTTTAGCTATTTTACCTAATATTCTCTCCAAATCGGATGATTTTTTTAAAATCAATCTCATCTCATTAGCATAATTTTCATTTTGAAGAAAACTTTCAACTAAATTTAATTTATTATCTAAAAATTTTATATTAATCGAAGGTGAATTTATTTTTTGTTGAAGTAATCTAGATCCGCCAGGAGTAATAGTTTTGTCAATAATTGAAAAAAATGAACCCAACTGCATTGAAGAATTTGTTTTAAATAATTCTAAATTTTTTATAGTAAAATCATCTAAAACCATTTTGTCTTCAATAGTATAAGGTTTCAATCTTGAAATATGTTTGATTTGATTAAAATTATTATTAGTTAAATATCTAATTATTACTCCAGCTGAAATTATTCCAACATTCATTTTATCACATCCAAAACTTTTTAATGATGAGATTTTAAAATGATCAATTAATGCGTTATAAGACAATTCATAGTCGAAAATCCAGTTATCCATTTCCGATTTAAATGGATTGATTTTATTTATCCAAGGTATATTATTAATTTTTATTTTATCAGAAAAAATTATTTCTGAAGGATTAAATTTAAAATAAGTTTCCATGATTTCTACCTCTAAGCCCTGAACTATTAAAAACTCACCAGTACTTATATCTATAAGAGATAAACCAAAAATATCTTTATTTTTATGAATGCATCCTAAAAAATTATTTTTATTTTCATTTGTATCAAACACAATTGAAGTTCCTGGAGTAATGACATCAACAACTTCTCTTTTTACTATACCAATAGAATCTTTAGCATTTTCAACCTGCTCACATATAGCTATTTTCATACCTGCATTACTTAATTTGATTAAATAATTATCTAGCGAGTGATAGGGAAAACCTGCAAGGTCAACATCAGATGCAGCACCATTAGATCTTTTAGTTAGAGTAATTCCTAAAATGTTTGAAATCTTTATTGCATCAGAATCAAAAGCCTCATAAAAATCACCCATTCTAAATAATAGAATACTATCTAAATATTTTTTTTTAATATTATAATATTGTTTCATTAACGGAGTTTGTTTTTTAAGAAAATTATTTGAACTCATTTTATTTTAATTTTCTAAAATTGTTTAGTCTAAATGTAAAATTTTCTTTATCAAAAAATTCTAAAATTGGTATTGCATATTTTCTTGAAATACCAGCCATGTTTTTTATATCCGAGACTGTAAATTCTTTATTTTTTTTAAATTTCAATATAATTTTATTTTTTAATTCTTGAATGTTATCATTGTTTATCCAAATATCATTTGATATTCGAACAACTAAACCTTTATCCAAGAGTATATAAAGTAGATCAATTATTTTTTTTGAATCAATACTCATCTCTTTAGATAAGATTTTGATTTCTGGAGGTGAAAAATTATAAGATTTAATAATGGAATGCAATTTTTTAAGATTTTGCTCATCAATTGGGCTTAATGTAATTTGATAATTAGATAGAGTTATTTTACCATTTTTAATTTTTATTTTATTTTTTTCAACCAATCTTAAGGTAATATAATTAAACAAACTTTCATTATAGTTCAAATTCTTAAAAATTTCAGCTTTTGATAAATATTTAATATTTTTATTTTTTTTTAAATTTTCAGACAAATAATTTAAATATTCATTTTGTTGAGATTTTATTTCAGACCTTAACGATATATAATTATCTTCATTTGTACCAAAATAAATTAAATCCAACTTATTAAATATTTCTTTTAATCTTAAAAAAGACATACTCCAAATTTTTTTCCATTTTGAAATAGTTTTAGGGTCATCTTTATACAAACCTATCAAGTATTTTAATCTTTCATTATCAGCAATAAGTGAAATTTTTGTTAAATTTTTAAAGTAGAGTTTTTTTTCATTAAGGGGTATTGTAATAAAAACTTTTCCGCCTCCAATTGTCTCCTGAGGTGAATAAAATCTTATTATAAATAAATCGTCAATAATCAATGGAATTTTTTTTTCTAATCTAATAACTACTTTATGGGTTTGACCAGGAGATATTTTTTTTAAGTTATTAATTAATTGAACTCTACCGAGAACCTCCTTAGTATTAATATGAATTCTTAACCTTTGATTATTTTTAATAAATCTTTGTATTTTATTATTCAATGTTATTTCAGCTATAAAAATTTGTGAATTTTCAACATATCCATTCTCAACTATTTCACTACCTCTTTTGATATTATTTTTATCAATATTTGATAAGTTTATAGCAACTCTTTCTCCAATTTGGATCTTTTTAACTTCTTTTCTATGCGTTTGCATACTTCTAATTTTTGAACTCAAGTCAATAGGCAAAATCTTAATATTTGTTCCAACACTCATTTCTCCACTTGAAACAGATCCAGTAACAATTGTTCCGTATCCTTTTAATGAAAATGACCTATCGACAGGCAACCTAAAAAATCCTCTGTCAGGTTTATTAAAATTTTGCTTAGAAATTAAATTTATATTTTTTTTTAATTCTTCAATCCCAAAATTATTTTTTGCTGAGACTTTAATTACAGGTGAATTTTGCATAAAAGTATTTTTTAAGAATTTTTTTATATCTTGCTCAATTAAATTCATCCAATCTTTATCATCAATCAAATCAACTTTATTCAAAACAACTATTCCATATGGAATATTTAAATATGATAAAATATCAAGATGCTCCTTAGTTTGGGGCATTATTCCATCGTCAGCTGCAATTACCAATAATGCTATATCTATTGAATTGACGCCAGCCACCATATTTCTTATGAATTTTTCATGTCCAGGAACATCAATAATTGTTATATCATTTGACATAAAAGCAAATCCTAAATCTATTGTCATACCCCTTTCAATTTCATTTTTTTGAACATCTGTATTCAATCCTGTTAAACTTTTTACAATTGATGTTTTACCATGATCAATATGCCCTGCTGTTCCAATTATTATTTGTTTCATTTAAATACTATTTATTGAAGAAGATATATAATCCAATTGATCATCTAAAATTGCTTTCAAATCAATATGAAAATAATTTTTTTTAATATAACCTATAATAGGAGGATTAAGATTTCTAAAATATCGGGCAATTTCAGTTGATTTATATTTTGAAGATTTAAATTTAAAACATGCACTTTCTATACTTTTAATTGGAAGAGATCCACTACCAGCTTCAACTAAAGAATCTTCAAGTTTAATATTCAATTCTTTAATTTTTTCTTTCTTAATTTTATTTAATATTTCATCACCTTTCTTTTTGAGTAATTTTCTTGATGCTGATAAAAGTTTCAGTGATTCTATTTTTAAGTTTGGATTATCAAAATCATGTAGTCTAAGAGTTCTCTCTAAAATTGAAATGATAAACTTATCACATCTTAATGATCTATATATTGGATTTTGATGTAATTTATCAATTATATTTTTCTCACCAGAAATTATACCTGATTGAGGTCCGCCTATTAATTTATCTGAGGAAAATGTAACTAAACTTACTCCCAAATTAATAATATCTTTTACTAAAGGTTCAGTAGGTAAATTTAATTTTTTAAAATCTAAAAGTGCACCACTTCCTAAGTCTACAATCAATGGAATATTATTTTTTTTTGATAATTTAACTAAATCTTTAATTTCTACTTCTTTTGTAAATCCTTCAATTTTATAATTACTAGTATGAGCATACATTATTGCCCCAGTATGTTTATTTATTGCTTTACTATAATCAATTAAGTGAGTTCTGTTAGTAGTTCCTACTTCTTTGAGAAATGCTCCACTTTGGTTTATAACATCTGGAATTCTAAATGATCCACCTATTTCAATTAATTGCCCTCTAGATATTATTATTTCTTTTTTATGAGCTAATGTATTTATTGCCAACATAACTGCAGCTGCATTGTTATTTACTACAATTGAACTTTCCGATTCAACAATTGATGATATTAAATTTGATACATGTGTTAATCTTTCACTTCTATTCCCATTTTTTACATCAAACTCTAAATTGGTATATCCAGATAAATCTTCTGCTAAATTAAATAAAATATCTTTTGATATTGGAGCTCTACCTAAACCAGTATGTAAAACTATTCCAGTTCCGTTAATTACTTTTGATAAACTGTTTTCACTAGATAATTTAATTTGATTTATAATTTCATTTGTAATGTCTTTTTTGAATATACTATCCAAATCTTTTTTATCAAGTCTTCTCAAATGTGAAAGTTTGTTTTTAATGATAAATAGTATAATTTCCCTCGGTAAATTAATTTGATTTATATCTAATTTTTCTAAAATAGAATTTACTGAGGGAATTTCACGTCTTTCCATTTAATATACCAATAATAGTTTAATTATCTTTTTTATCAACTTTCAACAAAAGTAAAGACGGTATAATAGACAAAATCATCATACACGCTGCAAAGTAAAATACTAAAGAAATATTCCAATTTGAAAGTAATATACCTCCAATTCCAGAACCCAATGAACCAATACCAAAACCTAAAAAGAAAGAAAATCCATAAGCAAAGCCTCTTTCATTTGAAGAAGTATAATCAGCAATAATTGAATTTCCAATAGGTTGAAAAATAAAATTTATAAAACCTAAAATTAATGAATAGAAAATTAAGAAATATCCATTTAATAAAGGTATAATGATTAACAATGGTATATGTAAAATACATAAAATCATGATAATAGAACTTTTTTTAAATTTTTCACCGATGAACCCACCCAGTAATTGACCAGGAATACCAGCTAATAAAACTAAAGTAGTAAAAACCCCACCAATCAAAATTGGTACAAAATTTAAATTAATTAATTTGATAGTAAAAAAAATTGGCATGTATGTTAAAAATGAAGAAAAAGCAATACCAGCTAAACAATTAATTAAATAAAATAAAATCAATTTTTTTCTAAAGAATTTCCTTTTTGATGTTATTATGTTTTTATCTGTTTTTACTTCAAGTGAAATCAATGTTATAAAAAAAAGAAATAAAAAAATCAACATAGCTAAAAAATAAGCATATCTCCAGGAAATAAATGTTGTTAGTAAAGAGGATAAAATTGGACCAAAAGCCAAACCTAAACTTCCTGCAATACCATGATAACTCATAGCTTTGCTAAGATAATTAGTTCTTCTTGATATTAATGTTAAACCTGCTGGATGATAAATTGATAAAAAGACACATAATAGAATGTGAAAAAAAGCAAATGATATAAAACTTTGTGAAAAAATTATAAAAAAACATGAAAAAAATGAACCTATTTGAAATATTAAAAGAAGTTTCTTTTCTCCATATCTATTTTCTACATAACCAGAAAATAAGGATCCAAACCCAAAAAAAAAGTTGGAAATCATATAAATAAAACCAATTAATTCGATTTCTATTTTAAATTCTTCAACAAATAAATAAATTAAAGTTGGATAAAAAATTATAGTTGAATGTACAATAAAATGAGATAGACTCGTTAAAAATAAAACATTTTTTTGATCTGTAAAAATAATAAAAGGTTATCTTTTTTCTTTAATTCTTGCTGCTTTTCCTTTAAGCTCTCTTAGATAATAAATTTTTGACCTTCTAACTTTACCTTTTTTGAGAAGTTCTATACTATCGATGTTAGGAGAATGAAGTGGAAAAATTCTTTCAACACCTACATTTGATGAAATTTTTCTGACAGTAAAAGTAGAATTTGTTCCAGTTCCTTTTCTTGCTAAAACAATTCCTTCATACTTTTGAATTCTTTCTTTTCCACCTTCAATAACTTTAACATTAACGCAAACAGTGTCACCAGATTTGAAATCAGGTAAATTATTTTTTTCTAAATCTTTTGAAAACTCATGTGGTTGTGCCATATTTTTTACCTCACTTAGATAATTTATTTTTGTAATTATTCCATATATCAGGACGATTATTTTTTGTTATAATTTCTCTTTGCTTTTCTCTCCAAGATTCAATATTAGCATGATTACCTGATGTTAAAACATCAGGAACTTTCATTCCTTTATAATTACGAGGTCTAGAATAATGAGGATGATCTAACAAATCATGTGAAAATGAATCAAAGTTAGCTGAATCTTGATCTCCAATTACTCCTGGTATTAATCTTACGATAGAATCGATAATTATCAAGGATGGAAGTTCACCTCCTGTAACAACATAATCGCCAATTGAAATTTCATAATCAACTAATTTATCAATTACTCTTTCATCAACACCTTTGTAATGCACACAAAAAAAAACTAATCCATCAAAACTAGATAATTTTTTTGATGTGGTTTGATTAAGAATTTTTCCTTTTGGAGATGGTAAAATAATTTTCATTTTATTTGAACCTTGATAAATATTTTTAATTTTGTCTAATGCATTAAAAAAAGGTTCAGCTAACATTATCATACCTGGTCCACCGCCAAATGGTTGATCATCTATTTGATTATGTTTTCCGATTCCAAAATGCTTTAAATCTAAAATATTATATTGAACTATTTTTTTTTTCTGAGCTCTACCCAAAATACTGGAATTTAGATATATGTTTAAAAATTCTGGGAAAGGTGTTACAATGAAAATTTGCATTACAACTCCAACAATCCTTCCATTGGATAAATTATGATACTTTCTGATTTAAGATCAATTTTCTTAACAATTTCTGCTACAGAAGGTATCAATATCTCTTTTTCTCCTGTGTCAATACTTAAAACCTCATGAGCTGGCATAGTTAAAACATCAGATAAAATTCCAATTGGTAATCCCTCTGTTGTTACAACTAAAAAACCAATTAGATCTTCATTTAAAATCTCATTTTCAGGGACGGTTCTAAAAATCAATTTTCCAACTAAATTTTCAGCATCTCTTCTATTGACATTTTCATGAATTTTGTATCTTAACAATTTACCAGATTTAGTTACAAAAGATGTGTAATGTTTTTTTGCCTTTTCAGGAGAATCTCCAATAAAAAAAAACTCTTGATTAGGGATATTATGGATGTAAGAATCTAAAGGAAATATTTTTACATCTCCTTTCAAACCAACTGCTTTAACAACTTTTCCTACTGTTTTTAATTTTCTAGTCATTTCAATTTATTTACTTTTGTTGGTACTCTTTGATTTTGATTTTTTTGTAACTTTTTCTTTTTTTTCAGATTCATTTTCAGGCTTCTCCACAGAAACTTTCTCCTCTTTAACAGACTCCTCTGCAGGCTTCTCCTCAGAAACTTTCTCCTCCTTAACAGACTCCTCTGCAGGCTTCTCCTCAGAAACTTTCTCTTTTTCTAAAGCATCTGTTTTGATTTCTGTTTTTATTTCGTTTTCTTTTAAATTTTGCTTTTTTGATTTCTTGATTTTGGATTTTTTATTTTTTAATCTTTCTTCTCTGTCCATTTCCCATTTTTGAAATTCATATTCAATATCTTTTTCGCTCAAACCCTGCTTCTGAAGATGGATTCGAAGAAGAATACCTTCCTTTTTTAAAATATTTTTAACTGTATTTGATGGTTGAGCACCTTCATTAATCCAATAAATTATTCTTTTATTATCAATTTCATAATTTTTTTCAATTTGCTGAATTGGATTATACCACCCTAATTCTTCAATTGGCTTTCCATCTCTTCTTTTTCGAGAATCAATAATTACAATCCTATAAAAAGGCCTATTTCTACGACCTTGACGTTTCATTCTAATTTTAACAGCCAATATTATTCCTCCATTGATATTAAATTTTTATTATTTTAGCAAGAAAACTTAAGTGTTTTTAATTAACTGTAAAATGAAAATTTTAAAAATCACCACCAACTTGTCTTAAATCCACTTCTTCAATAACTGTGCGACCCTTATAACTTATTGAATTATAAATTACATCAACTACATCATCTAAATTAAGCATTTTTGATCTTGGAAAGTCTACATTCATTTTATCCCACCAAGTACTATCTATTGAACCTGGATATATGGAAGTAACTTTTATATTAAATTTTCTTAGCTCTAATCTTATAGTATCTGCAAAACCTTTTAGACCATATTTTGATGCTGAATATCCACTTCCCCATGGTAAAACTCTTTTACCAGATAAAGAATTAAGAAACAAAATATGTCCATATTTTTGTTTCTTCATAATTATAATAGCTTCTTTTGAACATAAAAATGATCCAGTTAAATTAACATCTATCATTTTTTTCCATTCTTTAAGTTTGATTTCCTCTACTTTATTAAATGTTCCTACTCCAGCATTATTAATTAATAATTCTATTTTACCAAGTTTAGACGCCTTAGAAAATAAGGTTTTTACATTTTTTTCTGAAGTTACATCAGTTGGGATGATAAAATACTCGCCATTTACCTTGGAAATATCTGAGGATGTGTTTTGTAATTTTTTTTTATCTCTAGATGCTAAAACTGTAATATATTTTTTTGAAGCAAGTTTTATAGAAATTGCTTTTCCTAATCCTTCTGAAGCTCCAGTAATTATTGCAACTTTTTTTTTCAATTTATTGTTTGTTTGCTAATTGTTAAAATTAAGAAAAATTTAGGCATCATATTTGATATTATATTATGGATGTAATTTGTTCGGAGAAAATTTCTATGAAAAAAATTCTAAATTTCCAATTATTCGACATTATTTTATTAGACATTTTAAGATTAACCTTTTTGATATATATTTATTATTTTTAACAAATAAACAACAATGAAAATTACATTTAACACTATAATATTTCAAATAATTTCAAAAAATATATAATTTTAAAAATTGAATTTAAATAAAATAATAACATTTCTATTTATTTTGGTATTTTTGAGTGATTTAAACTTTTTATTATCAAAAAATATTAAAATTATAAATGATGATACAAACAATTTCAATTTTGACGCTTTTTTTGAAGATCCAATTGAAAATCATCAAGTTGAAAATATTATTTTAACTATAGGTTTACCATCAAATAAAACTCCTAAAATAATTGTTAGTACAACAGAAGTTATACAAAATAATGATTTAAATTTTAATCAATTTTATAAACCCATTGAAAATTATGCTAAATGGGAGAGAATCGAAAGATATAGAAATTTAAATATAGGTATATTAATTATTTCACCAACAAAAACTTTGGTAACAAATAATTATGCAAAAAAGTTAAATATTAATATCCAATTTGAAGAAAATCTACAAAATATCAACAATCTAAAATCAAGTTTTGAAACTGAAATATATAAAAATAAAATTTTAAATTGGAAAAGCGCAAAAAATTGGATAAAAAATAATACAATTAAACTAAATAAAATATTAGATGATAAATCAATTTTAAATCAAAATATAAGTGGTGATTGGTATAAAATATATATTGAAAATGATGGTGTTTACAAATTAGATAATAATGAATTAAATGAAATTGGAATTAATACTCAAGAACTTAATCCGGCTTCAATTCATATGTATTGTAGTCCAAGTGGTGGTAGACCGATTGATTTTTCTATTGGTAGTGAATTACCTCAAAATCTAGTTGAAATGTCAATAAAGATAAATGATGGGAATGATGGTAAAATTGATAATCGTGATGAAATAATTTTTTATGCAAGAGGACCTAGAGGATTCGATAATTTTGATAACTCAAATATTATATATAAAAACAACCCATTTTCAAATTATAATATAATTTGGCTATTAATTCCATTTGATCAAAACTTAACAGGGAAAAGAATCGAGAAAAAAAATGAAATTATTCAAGATCCTGTATTAATAAACTATGGAATAGGATATTCTTTTATAGATAATGATGTAATTAACCCTTTTGAATCTGGTTTGAATTGGGTAGATATTGGAATAATGCAATCAGAAACTTATTTAACATCAATTGATTTACACTATCCTATTACTGAATTAAAATCTACCGCAAATATAAATTTAATTGGAGATTCAAAATCTGATGAATCAAATTTTCCTTCTCATTTAATTGAAATTTCTTTAAGTGAAGATGAAAATAATATACTAAAAAGTTTATCTTGGGTAGGGAAAAACATAAATTCTACCACAATTGATTTAAACTCAAATTTTTTAAAAAATGGGCAAAATATTTTTTCATTTAAAAATATTTCTTCGGATGATTTTTCAAAAATTCATGTTGACAATATTATAATTAATTATTTTTCATCATTAAAATGGGATGGTAAACAATTTAATTTTTGGTCTCCAAATAATTTGCTTTCAACAAGATTTAGTATTGAATCAGTTAATTCGGATATTCATATTTTCGATATTACATCTTTTAATTCACCAATTGAGCATGAAATAACTTTGAGTGGTGATATGGGTTATTTTGAAAAAAAGTTTTCAAATTCAGAAAAAAGTCAATTCATAACATATAATAAAAATGAATTACTTAATGTATCTGAATTTATTAAAGTTGAAAATCATAACTTTTCAAATTTGAGAACTCCTAAGTTTGGAATTGATCACATAATAATTGCACCAAAAGAGTTTTCAGTTCCTTCTGAAAACCTTAAAAGTCACAGAAAAAATTCTTTTTTTGCTCCAATTGAAATAATTTATGATGAATTCACAGGTGGAAATCCAAATCCTAATGCAATAAAAATCTTTTTGAAGTATGTCAAGAATAATTGGAAATCCTCAACTGGAACTACATTTCCATATTATGTTCTATTACTAGGTGATGGTGATTATGATTACAGAAATATTACTGGAAACTCAAATATTAAAATTCCAACTTTCCAATCAAATTATATAAATGGAACATCATCAGATGACCGATTTACATATTTAGATATATTTACTCCTGAATTTTCAATTGGAAGATTGCCAGCATCATCATTAGATGAAGCAGAAATAATGGTTAATAAAATTATCAACTATGAATCAACACCTGATTTGGGGCTTTGGCGTAAAAACATAACTTTAGTGGCTGATGATTTTTCAAGACCTAATTTTGGTCCTGTGGAGTTAACACATACAAAAAATTCCGAATATATTTCTAGCTTAATACCTAATTTTTTAGATGTAAAAAAACTTTACCTTGAAGATTATCCTGAAATTAATGATGGTTCTCAATTTGGAATAATCAAACCTACTGCTACAGAAAATTTATTTAATATTTTAAACACGGGTACAGCTTTAATAAATTATATTGGACATGGTTCTGAATATCAATGGTCTCAAGAAAGTTTGTTATCATCAACAAGAGGAGATATTATTAACATTCAAACCAATGAAAAATTACCAATTTGGATAGCAGGTACCTGCAGTTGGGGAAAATATGACTTATTAAATACCAATTCAATGAGTGAGGAATTATTAAAATCAAATAATAATGGAGCAGTTGCAATAATTTCAACTAATGGATTAATTTCATTTAATGCAAATAGAAATTTTCTCATAGATTTATTTAAATCATTTTTTCCTGACGGTAAAGTATCAAACTTACCACTGGGTTCAATTTATTCATCAATAAAGAATGGTTCTGAGTCATCTGAAATGTTTCATTTATTAGGTGATCCCGGAATGAAAATATCTATTCCTTCAGACCAAATAGAAATTATTAATATAAATCCTGACAGTATAAACTCTTTATCAAAAGGTAGTTATTCCGGTATTCTATACAATAACCAACCCTCGTCCGGAAAAGGTTATGTTAGTGTTAAGGAACCCAATAAAATAATAAATAAAACATATCGTGAAGAAAACTATGAAGAAATTATAACTTATAAAATGCCTGGTGAAGATTTATTTAAAGGTAAAATTACATTTAACAATAAAAAATTTTCGGGTTCTTTTATTGTCCCCAAAGATATTTCTATTAATGGAAAAGGTAAAATATCTGTTTATTTATATGATGAAAATGATTGGGAAGGTTTAGGTGTAAATGAAAATATAATTTTTACTCCCTCATCTTCTTCACCTATTGATAAAATTGGTCCTTTAATATCATTTTCTAATAATGGTAGAATAATAGAAACTGGTGACAATATTTATAACTCTAGTTCTATTTTTTTAACTTTATCTGATCCATTGGGTATTAATTTAACAAACGACGTTGGACATGGGATAATGATCTGGTATGATGATGACGAAATTAATAAATTGAATTTAACTGATAAGTTTTTGTACGATGAAAATAGTTTTACAAGCGGCGGTGTTGAAATATTACTAGATGATCTAGATTTTGGAAGTGTGAATATTTCAGCTGAAGCATGGGATAACGCAAATAATTTATCAGAAAAACAAATTATTTTTAATATGAATGATAGCAATGAATTAAAATTAACAAATATATTTAATCATCCAAATCCATTTATGGAAGAGACTATTTTTGGATTTGAAATCAATGAAGAGTCAACTGTAGAGATTAGAATTTTTTCTTTATCAGGGCAACTAATTAATACTCTTGATCCATTTGATGTTTTTTATGGTTATTCAAAAATTTCATGGAATGGAAAAGATTTTTATGGGAATGAAATAGCTAACGGTGTATATCTTTATCAAGTAACAGCTTCAAGTATTTTAAGTGAAAAAGTAATATCTAAGATTGGAAAAGTTGCTAAATACAGATGAATTATTAATGAAAAAATTAATTCTAGCATCATCATCTCCAAGAAGAAAAAAAATTTTAAATATGGTTAAATTAAATTTTGATGTAATTCCAAGCAATATAGATGAAACTTATGAACAAAACCTAAGTCCTCAACAAATAGTAGAAAATTTATCCAAAAAAAAAGCAACAACTGTTAGTAAAAAATTTCCAAAATCATATGTTATTGGTGCAGATACAGTAGTTTCTATTGAAAATCAAATATTAAATAAACCTCAAAATCAAGAAGAAGCTTATAAAATGTTGAGAATTTTATCAAATAAAAAACATATGGTTATTACAGGAGTATGTTTGATAACTGAAAAAAATAATATCTTATTTAATTTTGTTGAAAAGAGTGATGTTTATTTTTATAAATTAGATGAAAAATCAATTTTAGATTATATAAAAAC
This sequence comes from Fidelibacterota bacterium, assembly GCA_002707905.1. GTDB lineage: Bacteria > Fidelibacterota > Marinisomatia > Marinisomatales > S15-B10. The sequence continues at coordinate 35,147 of PAOF01000022.1, read as the reverse complement.
TAATTCACCATATGATAAATCAGGTGCTTATGGAATACAAGATTTTTCAGCATGTTTTGTAAAAAAAATTTATGGTTGTTATTACAATATTGTAGGATTTCCAATTTCAAAATTTTTAAATATCTTAAAAACTTTTCCAAATATTAATTCAATTATATCATAAGTTTAATTTCTTTTTGAAAGTTCAATCAAGTATTATATTAATACATGAATAAAACTAAAGAATCATCACTTTTCTTTGAAGAATTAAAAAAACAAAGAATATCCCAAGATATAGAATTAAATGAAATATCAAATCGTACAAAAATTAATCTTGAATATTTAGAATCTATCGAACAGGGTGATTTTGATTTCCTCCCTTATATTTATGTAAGATTATTTTTAAAAGCCTATTGTATAGAAATTGGATTGGATTATAATGATTCGCTCAAAAATCTTGATAAAGCAATGAATATTCAACAAGTTAAAGTAAAAAAAGAACATCCTAAAATTAATATTTCTACAAGTTCGAAATCAAAACCAATTAAACAAATTGATTTAAACACTTTCAATTTTTCAGATTTTAAGAAAAAAAATCTTGCAAATATTTTTATTTTATTTATAATTATTATTTTTGGTATTTGGATTGCAAGAAATATTTCTAATAACGATACTAATGATAGCTTTACAACTGAAAATATTAATAACGAAAAAAGAACTAAGCCTATTTCAAATACAATCAAACCAAACAGAATTACTGATTCTTTTTTAATTTCTAATTTTTTAGAAAGGAAAAATATTTCAATTTTAGATTTAGTTTCTCCTTTTGAATTATCTCTTAATTCCTCGGAAAATATTTCCATTGAGTTATCAATTGATTACACAGATAGCCCTTTTCTTGATATTTTAAATCCTAAAAATGAGATAATTAAAAGTTTTGATAAAAATTTTTTTTTACGTTTAGAAAAAACAAAAGGTATTGAAATAAAAATTAATAATAATCTAATTGATATTGTTAAAAGCAATAATCCTAAAGATTTGATTTATAACACTACCTCTAAAGAATTAATTATTGTCACATATCTTAGAAGGTAATAAACTACTAATATTACTTACTTTCGCATTCTAAAATAAGCAGGACTCTCTAAATCATCTTGTGTTGAATCAAATACTTTTTTTCCAATAATTCCTGAATGATTTTCATCAAAATTTTGATTATCATCTGAGTGTTTTTTTTCAAAAGTCGGAATATTATTTTTATCATTAACTAAATAAGCATCATTTTTATGTGTTGAAATTTCATTTTTATTGATTACTTGATCATTAAAATTTATTTTTTTTGAATTAAAACCTGTTGCAATTACTGTAACATTCATCTGATCACCCATATTAGGATCTATTACTGCGCCAAATATTACATTAGCATCTTTTCCAGCTTCTTCAAATATAATTTCACAAGCTTCGTTAGTTTCCATAAGAGTTAAATTATCCCCTCCAGTAATATTTACCAAAACTCCCTGAGCTCCTTGCATGCTAATATCATCAAGCAATGGTGAAGAGATAGCTTGTTGAGCTGCTAAAACAGCTCTCTCATCTCCTGAGGCAACACCAGTTCCCATTATAGCATCACCTTTATTTCTCATAATCGTGTCAACATCTGCAAAGTCAAGATTTACAATTCCATGAACATTTATTAAATCTGATATACCTCTAGTAGCTTGATTCAAAACATTATCCGCCATTTGAAATGACTCAACTAAAGTTGTATTTTTATCAGCAATATTAATTAGTTTTTGGTTTGGTATTACAATAATTGTATCACAATTTTTTTGCATTTCTTCTAAACCTGAATTTGCTCTATTCATTCTTTTGGGACCCTCAAAATTAAATGGCTTAGTAACTATTCCAACAGTTAAAGCACCAAGCTCTCTTGAAATTTGTGCAATAATTGGAGCTGCACCTGTTCCAGTTCCTCCACCCATTCCAGCTGTAACAAAAATCATATCAGCATCTTCAATTATATTAGCCACAGCATCTTTTTCATCCTCCATTGCAGCTTTTCCAATATCTGATTTAGCTCCAGCACCAAGACCTTTTGTCAAATTTTTTCCAATTTGAATCTTTGTTGAAGCATTATTATTTTCCAAATCTTGAGCATCAGTATTAATTGCAACAAATTCAACACCACTTAAACCAGATGAAATCATTCGATTAATAGCATTTCCTCCTGCTCCTCCAACACCAATAACTTTTATTTTAGCTTTTTGATCTTCTAATGAATCGAATTCGAACAGCATGCTGTCCTCCTTTATTTACGCAATAAATATTGCTTTTTTTTAATTAAAAAAACTCCTTGAACCATTCAAGGATATTATTAATTCCTTTAGAAATTCCGTTTGAAACAATTTTTCTATTCAATGTACTATCATCAAATACAAGTTCTGGATAATTAATTAACCCAATAGCTGTTGAATAAATAGGACTTGCTTTAATTTCATCTAATTTATTTAAACCCTTAGGAATTCCAATTTTTACTTTTGTTTTAAAAACTTCTTGAGCTAAAACAGATGAATTTTTTAATAATGAACCTCCTCCAGTTAAAACAATTTTTAATGGATAGGGTGAATTAATATTTGCTCTTTTAATTTCAATATTAACCATATTAAAAATTTCTTTCATTCGTGCTTCAATGTAATTTGATATTTGCTGTTGACTCTCTTTTCTAATTTTCTCTTCACCTTTTGACTTTAAGTCTATGTTTATTTCATCAGAAACCATATTCGCTTTAGCTGATCCAAAATTTCTTTTTATTAACTCTGCTTCTTCTTTTGATATTTGAGTTATAGCAGCAATATCATTAGAAATGTTATCACCTCCTAAACCAATAACAGCAGAATATCTAACTTCACCATCAAAAAAAATACATATATCAGTTGTCCCTCCTCCTATATCAACTAATACAACACCTAAATCTTTTTCATGTTTTTCTAAAACAGATGCAGCAGAACCAAGAGATTGATAGACTAATCTCAGTGGTTTAATACCAGCTTCTTCAACACATTTTTTGAGATTTTTTGAAGCAGAAGTGTCACATGATATTAAATGAAAATTTGCTTCCAATCTTCTTCCTACCATTCCAATTGGATTTTTAATACCATTTTGTTGGTCAATAACAAATTCTTGAGGAATTAAATGTAAAATTTGCCTATCTGAGGGTAGCGAAACTGATCTAGCTTGATTTAAAACTTGATCAACCTCTAATTTTGTAATTTCTTCTTCATCAGAAACTGGTTGTCCTTTTGAAATTGCAATTGCACCTTGAGTACTCATACTACTTATATGATCACCTGAAATTCCAATAGTTGCTTCAGATATTTTTTTACCTGACATTTTTTCAGCTTTATTAACTGCNTCCTCAATTGAACTAATTGTATTATCTATGTCAATTACAGAACCTTTTTTNACTCCTTTTGAATTTGAAACACCAATTCCAAGAATTTCAATTTTATCTAAATTTACTTNACCTACAACACAACATGTTTTTGTTGTACCTATATCAATTCCAACACAAGTGTTATTAGATAATGTATTTTTAATTTTCAAATTCTTTCCTTTACTACAATTTGATTTTTATATCTTAAGTCGACATATTTATAATCCTCTAATCCTTTTTCAAATTTTATTACATCATTAAACTTTTTTAATAGAAAAATTTGCTTGGAAAAATATGAATTTTTTAAAATAATTTTTGTTGGTTTTTCTGTTAAAATCATTTCATAATAATCACTTTGATTAATTTTAAACTCTGAAATATTAAGTACTAAATCAGGAAAAATTTCTTTTGCTGAATTAAGATAGTTAACAGCTTCTAAAGTTTTAGTAGATAAACATTTTAACCCAATTGGATATAATGATTTTTCATTATTGAAACCAGACAATGTTGGTATATTGAATTCGATAATACCATTTCTTAAAGGTAAAATAAAACCTTCATTATCAACAACTAAATATTCATCTAGATTTAAATAAGCTAAGGGTTCTCTTTCTAAAATATTAATATTTATTTGATTTGGAAATTTTCTAGTAATTTGAGCTATTTTAATATAAGGGTGTTTTTCAATTTCATTTTGAATTGATTTTAAATCTATATCTAATAATGAATTGTTTTTTGATATTTTTATTAATTCTAAAATTTCTTTTGATGATATAATCTCATTTCCATGAATATTATATACTTTTGGTAATAATTTATTTCCTTTATCACTCCAACTTATTGAAAATAATATTAATTTTAATCCAACAAAAAAAATAAAAAATAAAATAAAGAAGAAATTTATTTTTTTTAACCTATTTGATAACTTCATTTGCTAAAAAATATCCTTTTTAAATCCAATTGTTTTGATCTCTAATTCTAAATTAATATCAAATTTTTCCTTAACTTTTTTCCTTGCAATTAAAATTAATTGAGAAATATCTTTTGATGAAGCATTTCCAAGGTTCAAGAAAAAATTAGCATGTTTTTTTGATATTTCAGCATCACCAACTCTCATACCTTTCAGACCTACTTTATCTATTAAATATCCAGCTGAATAATTTTCAGGATTTTTAAATACTGATCCAGCTGATCTAAATTTAAGAGGTTGAGTATTTTTTCTACTACTACTTGCACTTAATTTTAATTTTTTAATTTTTTCTGGATTTGAATTCTCAAATTCAAAATTTGAAGAAATAATTAAATCATTTTTAATTGATGAAAATCTATATCCAAATTCAATGTCATTTTTTTTAAGTTCAATAATTTCTCCTTCTTTATTCATCATTTTTACTTTTTTTATATGATTTGATATTTCCATTCCCCAAGCACCAGCATTCATTTTAATTGCACCACCAACAGTTCCTGGTACACCAACTAAACTTTCCATTCCGGTTAAATTATTTGATGTACATTTTTTAACAAAACTTCCGAGCATAACTCCTGATTCACAAAAAACCTTATTTTTAGAAATATTTAATTTTTTAAATGATTTAGACAGACTAATTACAAAACCATCAAAACCATCATCATGAGCTAAAATATTAGAACCAGAGCCTTTAAAGTAAATATTGATATCTTCTTTTTTTGCTATTTTCAACAAATTTGACAAATCGAACTCATCGCTTGGATACATAATTGCAAGGGCTGGCCCTCCAATGCCAAAAGATGTATGCTTTTTCATAGGTTCATTCCATAAAATTTTACCTTTAAAAAAATTTTCAATTGATTTTTTAGTCTCTTGCATAATTATCATTTAAAATATTTAATATTTGATCTGAAATTTTATAAATATCACCAGCTCCCATAGTAATTATAAAATCATTATCATCTAAAATTGACAATAATTTTTTGGTTATTTCATTTTTATCTTTAATCCAATAAACTGCTTCATGACCAATTGATTTTGCAACATTTGCTATTAACTCACCAGATATTCCTGGAATTGACTTCTCTCTTGCACCGTAAATTTCTGTAATAATTAAAATATCACTTATTATTAAAGATCTAGCGAAATCTTCAAAAAATTCTTTTGTTCTTGAAAATAAATGTGGTTGAAAAATTGCTATTATTCTTTTTTTCCCCCAACCGTTTTGTATTGCTTTTAATGTTGCTGAAACTTCGGTTGGATGATGTGCATAATCGTCAACAACTATTATTTCATTTACTTTTCCTTTAATTTCAAACCTTCTTTTTACACCAGTATAATTTTTAAGACCTTTTTTTATATGATTAAATTTTATTCCTAGCTCAATAGATAAAGCAATTGTTGCAAGTGCATTTTTTATATTATGTGCTCCTGGAACTTTCAATTCAATAGATCCTAAAATTTCACCTTTGTGAATTACATCAAAAAATGAGCGAAAATCCCTAAATTTTCTATTAACGGCCTGGAACTCCGCATCCCCAGAAAATCCATATGTTATTATAGGACGTGATATATTAGGGATTAATCGCTTCAATATTGGGTCATCAACACACAAAACAATTGAACCATAAAATGCTGTTGAATTTGCAAACTGATTAAATGCTTTAACTAAATTTTCTTTTGATCCATAACAATCCAAATGTTCAGAATCTATATTTGTAATAATTGAATGTGTTGGAGAAAGTTGCAGAAAACTCTTATCAAACTCATCAGCCTCTGCAACAATAATATCACCTTTTCCTAAAAGTGCATTTGCATTTAAATTTTTAACTACTCCACCTACAACTAATGTTGGATAAAACAAAGCTTCAGTTAATATGGAACCCATCATTGATGTAGTTGATGTTTTACCATGAGTTCCAGATACAGCAATTGATGTATTTTTTAATTTTAGTAATTCACCCAACATTTCTGCTCTTCTTACAATAGGTAATTGAATTTTTCTTGCCTCAGCTAGTTCAACATTTTCATTGTTAATAGCTGAAGAATAAACTACTAAATCAGAATCCATAACATTTTTTTTATCATGGCCTTTATAAATTTTAGCTCCTTTACCAGATAACTGTGATGTAATTGATGTCATTTTAGTATCAGAACCTGATACTTTAAACCCAAGGTTTAATAATAATTCAGATATTCCACTCATACCAATTCCACCAATTCCAATAAAATGCACCTTTTTAATTTTACCTAAAATCATAATTAATTTTCACAAATGAACTCAATTTCATCAATTATTAAATCTATTGCTTCAATCTTCGAAACAGACTTAGCTGCAATTGACATTTTTTTTAGTAGAGTTTTATTTTTAATTAAACTAAAAATTTCATTTAATAATTTTGAAGATAAATCATTTTCACTTAAAACCTTTGCTGCACCAGCAACTCTTAAACTTTCAGCATTCATTGATTGATGATTATCAGTAGCTTTAGCAAATGGAATCAAAATTGATGGTTTTTTACATGCTGATATTTCAGCTAAAGCTAATGCACCAGCTCTTGAAATAATTAAATCAGATGAAGAATAAAAGGCTCCCATATCATCAACAAATGGAACAATTTTAACGTTTGCGGTTGAATGATGATTATATTTTTCAAAATGAGTATTTCCTGTTTGCCAAATTATCTGAAATTCATTTAAATCAGTTATAATTTTATTAATAGATTCATTTAAAATTTTTGACCCTTGACTTCCGCCTAAAATTGATATAACTGGTTTATTTGAACTTAGACCAAATTTTTGTATTGACTTAAGCTTATTTCTTCCCATGATTTCTTTTCTAACTGGATTTCCAGTTACAACACCACCAGTATTTTTTAAATGTCTTCTTGAATCTTCATAACTTATACATAATCTATCAACTCTAGTTGATAACCATTTAGTTGTTATTCCAGGAAACGAATTTTGTTCATGAATTAATGTTGGAATTCCATTTGATATCGCAGCTATAAGTGGTAATCCACTAGCATATCCCCCTGTTCCGATAACAACAGATGGGTCAATTTTTTTTAATATTTTTTTTGATTTCAAATATGATAGTAAAAATCTTGTTGGAAATAATATATTTCTCATTGATGATTTAACACTTAAACCTCTTAAAAATCCTCTTATAGGTAATAGAGTGAAACCATTTTTTTGACTTGGTAAAATCTTAGATTCTAAACCATATTTTGAGCCAATAAAATGAATTGTAGAACCAGGAAATCTCTTTTTTAAACCCTCACCAATTGCTAGTGCTGGAAAAAGATGACCTCCGGTTCCTCCACCTGCAATTACAAATCTTTTTCCAAAATCAGGCACTAAGAAAACTCCTTCTTCTTCGTATTTTTTTTTTGTTCAATGAAATATTTAGAATTATTCCAATTGAAAAAAGATTTATTATTAATCCACTTCCTCCAAAACTAATTAAAGGTATTTGAATTCCTGTTGTTGGAACTAGTCCGGTTACAACNCCTGCATGCAAAAAAGCATANGATAATATTTGAATTGATAAACCAATTGATAACATTATACCAAANGTATCAGTNCAAGATTTTGATATTTTTATNGATCTTTGAAAAATACTCAAATAAAGTGTTAGTATNANTAAAATTGAAATATAACCACCTTCNTCACCGATGATAGAAAGTATAAAATCAGTATGGGCTTCAGGCAAAAATAAATTTTTTCCGGAACTAGACCCCAAACCAACACCATTAATACCTCCGTTTCCCAAGCTATAAAAAGACTGTTGAAGTTGGTGACTTGCTTTTGACAAATCAAAAAATCCATCAAAAAAAGATGTTATTCTGTAAACTCTGTAATCTCTAAAATACATTACAGGAATTAAAAATATTAATCCCATTAAACATGTACCTATCAGATGAATAAATTTTGCTCTGCCTATAAATAACATTATTAAAAAAATAAAAAAAATCATTGCCGCCGTACTAAAATCAGGTTGAATAATTATTAAAATCATAACTATTAAGACCATTAATAATGGAGGTAAAAAACCATGTATGTAATCTCTAATATTATCTTTTTTTCTGTCGATATAATTTGCTATATAAATAATTACAGATAATCTAGCAATATCAGAGGTTTGAATTGTAAAAATACCAATATTTAACCACCTAGCTGGATCTGAATTGATACCATATTCAATTAAATAGATGATTTTTGTTAATAATAGTAAAAAAATTGAAAATATTAAAAATGGACCAGCTACTTTTTTTAAATAATTATAATCTATAATCATACCAAAAATCATTGCTAAGACACCAATGAAAACTCTAATGAGATGTTTTGAAAAATAAAAAGTACTGTAATCAAATTTATTAAATGATCGGTCAACTGTTGAACTAAATACCATAATAATTCCAATGAGTATCAATCCGATTGTGATAAAAAACAATGGTTTATCAAATTTTTGTGAACTTATATTAATATGCATCTAAACCTATTTTTTTTTCATTTTTAATTGAAATCAATTTATTAACTTCTAAGTTAAAATCTTTTCCTCGATGCTCAAAATTATCATACATATCATAACTCGTACATCCTGGTGAAAGAAGAATAGAGTCCCCTGGTTTTGCATTATTATAACTAAAATTAATTGCATCATGCATGGATTCAGTAATGTAAATTTGATTAAAATCAGTTAATTGATCCTTAATAATATTCCTTGATTCACCAAAGATAATAATATATCTAACCCTATTTGCTAAAAGAGGAATAATCTTCTTAAAATCTCCTCCTTTATCTCTTCCTCCTAAAATTAAAATTAAATTTTCTTTAAAAGATTTAATAGCAACTAAAATAGAATCAACATTTGTTGATTTGGAATCATTAAAAAATGAAATTTGATTAATTTCATTTATCTTTTGTAATCTATACTCAACAGGAGAAGTTTTTTGAATACCACTACATATATTTTTGTCTGATAATTTATAAATCTTTGCTACTGTTGCTGCAGCAATAATATTTTGAATATTATGATTACCTAATAAATTTATTTCATCTAAACTTATAAGTTCTTTTTCTTTTGAATTAAAAATTTTATTTTTTTTCATAAAGAAAAACTCATCCAACTTATCATTTATAGAAAAACCGATTAATTCAGCTTTAGTTTTAATATTTTTTTTAATTAAATCATCTTCCGAATTAAAAACTAATTTATCATTTTGTTTCATATTTTTTGCTATTTTCATTTTTGCATCTATATAATTTTTCATTGTAAAATATCTGTCAAGGTGATCTTCTGTAATATTTAGAACAATTGCAATATCTGGTTTAAAATGATGAATATCCTCTAATTGAAAAGAACTTACCTCAATTATATGCAAACCATTTTTTATGTTTTTTTCGATATTATCTAAAATAATTTCCGAAAATGGAATGCCAATATTTCCACTTACAAAAATATTTAAATCAGTTTCACGAAAAATATTTTCTAATAATTTAGTTGTTGTTGTTTTACCATTAGAGCCAGTAATTGCAATTATTGGCAAATTAGTATACCAAGAGGAAAACTCAAGCTCACTAATAATTGGAATATTTTTATTTTTTGCTTCTTTGAAAATATCGTTATTTTTTGAAATTCCAGGAGAAATTAAAATAAGTTCATTATTCAAAATTTTTTCAGAGTGAATTCCTATTTCAAAATTATCAGAATACTTTTCTAATTCTTCAATATTATTTATACTATTCTTTTCACTTAAAAATACTATTGCTTCAAGTTTTTTTAAAAGTTTACAAGCTGATAGACCACTTTTCCCTGCACCAATTACTGCTACTTTTTTATTTTTGATTGATTTGTTTTTTAAAATTGAATTCATCTTATTTTAAAAGTACTAAATGTCAAAATCGCAAAAATAATTCCAATTATCCAAAATCTTATCACAACTTGNGTCTCTTTCCAACCTTTTAATTCAAAATGATGATGNATAGGTGCCATTAAAAAAAATCTTCTCGATTCTCCATATAATTTTTTGGATAAGTGAAAATACCCAACTTGAATCATTACGGACAAAGCTTCTACAACAAACACTCCTCCTANTATTACCAATATTAATTCTTTCTTTAATAAAATNGATAANGTACCTAAAGCTGCACCAGTAGATAATGATCCTGTATCTCCCATAAATACTTGAGCAGGTGAGGCATTAAACCAAAGAAANCCTAAACACGCTCCTCCTAATGCAGCTGCAAAAATTGTAAGCTCTCCCGCAGTAGGTAAATAGATAATATTTAAATAATCACTAAAATCAACTCTACCTGAAATATATGAAATTAAAGCAAGTGAAATTGCACATATAGTTAGCAAACCAGATGCTAAACCGTCTAGACCATCAGTTAAATTAACAGCATTCGATGANCCAGTTATGACTAAAGCAACCCACGGTATATAGAAAATTCCAAATGAAATTTCTAAATTCTTAAAAAAAGGAACTGATGTAATAGGACCAAGATCTCTAAATTGATCTCCAAAATAAAGAATTGAACCAATTATCAAACCTANGGTTATTTGTCCTAAAATTTTATATTTTCCAACCAAACCCTTTTTTGTTTTTTTTGTNTTTTTTAAGTAGTCATCAATAAAACCTACGATACCCATAAAAATTGTTGAGAANAGAACTAGAAGAATATATTTATTCGTTAAATTTGACCAAAGTAATGTTGGCACAACCAATGAAATTAANATGATTATACCNCCCATTGTTGGAGTTCCATCTTTAGATTTATGTGAAATTGGTCCTCTGTTATTTGTTTGTTCAACTATTTGACTTTTCCGAAGTTGTTTTATTAAAAAAGGAGCAATAAAAAAACTTATTATCAATGCTGTAATTGCAGAACCTGCTGATCTAAATGTTATATACTGNAATACATTTAAAAATGTAAATTCATCACTCATTGGAAATAACAAATGATAAAACATTAACTTTTAAACACCTTTTTTATTAACGNATCAAAATTCATCCCTCTAGAAGCCTTAAAAAGAACCGCATCCCCCTCATTTATATAGTTTTTTAAATGATAAAGTAATTTTTCTGAACTAGTAAAATGATTTTTATTTNTTAGATTTGTATTNTTATATGTTGTAAAAGAATTTTCTCCAAAAGTAATAAGTTGATTAATGTTAGAATTAGATACTTTTAGACCAACCTTTTTATGGTGATCATTGCTTTTTGATCCTAATTCTAACATATCACCAAAAACCATGATTTTNTNNCCCTTTAGTTTTAATTGTGATATGTAATCAATTGCAGATAGCGTTGAACTTAAATTTGCATTATATGTATCATCTATTATTGTAATTCCATTTTTAATATAAGTAACACATCTTCCTGAAGGAGGATTAAATGACAAAATACCTTTTTTAATATTTTCCCAAGAAACACCTAATGTTATTGATATTGCAACAGCTGGTAAAATATTTTTACATATGGTTNGATTTTTAAATTTTGTTTCAATTATTTCATTATTTATTTTCAAAATAATTTCACCAGAATCATTAATAATTTTTTCACATTGAAAATTTGATTTTTTATCAAANCCATATGTAATTTTTTTTAAGNTGTTAAAATTTTGACTAATATNATTATCGTCNTTATTTAAAAATATAATTCCATTATCTTGAATAGATTGAAATAATTCTAATTTTGCTTTTCNTATNTTATCAATTGATTTGAATGTTGACAAATGNGCATGTGAAATATTTGTTATTACACCTAGATTAGGCTTGCTTATGNTACATAAATAAGATATGTCGCCAATTTTGTTAGCNCCCATTTCTAAAAATGAAATATTATGACAATTATCTAATTGCAATAATGTTAACGGTAAACTTAAATCTGTATTATAATTTCCTAAAGTTGCATGAACATTTTGTTCATATGAAAAAATATTCACTAACAAGTCTTTNGTAGTTGTTTTNCCATTTGATCCTGTAATACCCACAACATTTATATCAAATTTTTCTCTCCAAATNTTAGCTATTTGGCCTAAAAAAATTTTAGGTTCTTTTAATACTATTTTAGGAATTTTTAAATTTTTATTATTATCTTTTGATAATAATAGCATTGAACATCCTGNGGAAATTGCTTGATTTACGTAATTATTACCATCAACCTTATCTCCTTNCAATCCAACAAATAAATCTCCTTTTTTAATATTTCTACTATCAATAGAAATCCCTTTAATAAGAAAATTATTTTCAATTTTCAAAAGTTTTCCTATTAAATGTGAGAATTCTTTTGGATTTGGAAGATCAATTCTCATTTTTTNTTCCTTTAAAAATGAATTCNTTAACGGAATCNAAATCAGAGTGATATTTTTTTTCATTTTTTACTATTTGATAGTTTTCAGTTCCTTTTCCAATAATTAAGAGTATGTCATTTGGTTTTAACCAATTAATTGCTTCATGAATTCCAATCTTCCTATCATNGAAAAAAATATGATTATTTTTTTTAAATCCACTCTTTATATTTTCATTGATTTTACTTTGAGATTCAAATCTTGGGTTATCTGGAGTNACAAAAATCATATCAGAAAATTCTTCAACATAAGAAGCCATTATTGATCTTTTCTNAACATCTCTTCCACCACCACAACCAAATAATACTCCTAACCTTGAATTATTGGATATCATTTCTTTAATAGATATAAATAATTTTTTATATGCATCTGGTGTATGTGCATAATCAATTATNACCATTGAACCATTATTTAATTTTATTTTTTCAGCTCTACCAGGNATCTTTACTAACTTTTTAATACCTTTTTCAATTGATTTTTTAGGAATGTTTAAACTTGTAGCACAAGCTATGGCTGTNAATATATTTTCTAAATTAAAGTAACCAGTTAATGATGAATCAACATTAATTATATCGTTATTTGTTTTAACAATACCTTTTATTCCATCAAGAGACATTTCCCAATCAACAAATTTTATATCTGCTGAATTATTAACAGAAAATGTTATTACTTTTGAGTTTGTACATCTTTCAATTGTTTTCCATTCTTTATCATCTTTATTAATTATACTAAAACCATTATTTTTGAGTTTTGAAAATAATTTTGATTTTGAATGAATATAATTTTTCATACTACCATGAAAATCTAAATGATCATGGGATATATTTGTAAACACACCCATATCAAACTCTATATCATCTACTCTATTTAATGATAAAGCATGAGATGAAACCTCAAGAATTGAAAATTCAATTTTATCTTTAACAAACTTATTTAAAATATTTTGCAATTCAATTGAATCTGGTGTTGTTAAGTTAGTATTAATGATTTTTTCATCATTTAAAACACCTAATGTTCCAACCAAGGCACTTTTATTATTTGAAGAATTAATTATTGAATTCAAAATAAAACTAGAAGTTGTTTTCCCGTTTGTACCAGTAATACCTATAACACACATTTTTTTAGATGGATTATCATAATAATTAGCTGAAATTTTGGACATCGCTTTTCTAATATTTTTTACTTCTATAACTGGAATTTTTATTTTTTGATTTACTTGATCTGCTATAATAACAGAAGCACCCTTATTAACAGCTTCATCTATAAATTTTTTTCCATCATTTTGATATCCACTAATTGCTATAAAAACTGAACCAGGCTTTACTTTTCTTGAATCGTTTGTAATTCCACTAATTTCAATTTTAGTTTTTGGTAAATTTGAAACTTCAATATCTTTTATTAAGTTGTTTAAATTAGTAATCATTTTAAACCAACCTTACAAACAATACCTTGTTTGACAATTTGTCCTGGTTTTGGAAATTGCCAAAAAACTATTCCTGATCCTTGAATTTTTGGCTTTAGGTTCAAATTATTTAATATGTATATAACTTTCCTCATGCTTTTCCCTCTTAAATCAGGAACTCTTACATAACCTTCATCTAACTTTTCATTAGTTTCTGATTTATCAAAAATTTCGCCTTTTGTTGAAAGCATATTCAAAGTTGAATTAAAATTCTTTTTTTGAACAAATGTTTTTTCAATATTCAATAATTTATTTTTTTTATTATTAAAATTATTTTTTTTATAGTGAACAAGATTATCATCAGTTTGAACAATTCTTTTAACTATTGAACCAAAAACAGGAGCTGAATTTTCACCACCATAAACCAGCCCTTTCTTAGGCTCATCCAAAATAATTACACCTGCAACTTGAGGATTTTCTGATGGGAAAAAACCAGCAAATGATGCTATATAATTATTACTTGAATATCCACCCTTTTCGTATTTTTTTGCAGTTCCTGTTTTACCAGCAACATTCCATCCAGGCAAACCTGCTTTTTCGCCAGTGCCATTTGAGACCACCATTTCTAACATTTTTGTTAGTTTTAATATTGCATCATCAGAAGCAACCTTCTTAATTACTTTTGGTTTTGCTTTATATTGTACTTTACCATCTGCACTTGTGATTTCATCAACAATATGAGGTTTCATCAAAAAACCATTATTTGCCAGAGCTCCATATGCCATGGCTAGTTGCAATGATGTCACTGCAACTTCATAACCAATTGATATTTCAGCCAAAGAAATTGAACTCCAATTTCCTGTAGTTTTAAAAACTCCTTTTGCCTCTCCAGGAAAAGATATACCTGTTCTTTTACCAAAACCTAATTTTGATCCAAAATCATATATTCTATCTTTACCAACCAATTGAGCAATTTTTACAGTTCCTATATTGCTTGAATTTTCAATAATCTGTTCAAATGTCAGCATACCAAATTCTTTCCAATCTTTTATTTCATGACTTCCTATTACGTAAGATCCATCACCACAATGAAATTCCTCGTTTGAATTAACTAATTTATCATTTAATGCAGCAATCGCTGGAACAATTTTAAATGTTGACCCAGGTTCAAACTGATCAGTAATAGGTCTATTTCTATATGTTTCAGATTTATAAATTGCTGGTTCATTTGGGTCAAAATCTGGAATTGAGGACATNGCTAATATTTTCCCAGATGCAGGGTCAATTAAAACACCCATAGCNCCTTTAGCTTTACTTTTAATCATTCTTTTATTTAATTCATCTTGAAGAATCCCTTGATATTGTAAATCAATTGTTAATTTTACATTGGAACCATCAATNGGAAGTTTTTGTGGNAANGAACGGTTTTTTCTAATTTTTTGTTTTGCATCTTTTTCTAAAACGATCCATCCAGNCTTTCCAGACAAAGCTTTNTTNTATTGTTTTTCTATTCCTTCAATTCCTTTATTATCTGTGTCTGTAAATCCAATAATTTGCGAAGCAATATTTTTATGNGGGTAAGTCCTATAACCTTTTTTTTCTACAATTAAACCTTTNTCATCTATCTCTAAAATTTTATTTACTTTTTCNGAAAGCATATTCCTTTCTAAGTATTGAAAACCATTTAGATTAAATTTANCCTTATAATTTTTTTTTGGTTTTCCNGTTACTAAACTAAATGTATCTATTATTTTATCTTTATCTTCAACTTCACTTGGTTGAATTCCAAAACTATAGTGTGTTACAGTTGAAGCAAGTTCAAACCCATTTCTATCAAGAATTGACCCNCTGGATGAATTTATTAATCTTTTTGTTGTTGATTGTTTTATACTTTTTTGCCTGAAATCTTCTCCATTTAATACTTGAATGTGAAAAAAACGAATCNCTAAAGNAGTCCAAACTAAAATAAATAAGCTAGCTAAAATTGAAATTCTATTTCTATATTTTAAAAAAGACTTGGTCATTCTATATTTTCGTAAAAATCATCATCTACTAGAACGACAATTTTTTCAGGAGTTGGAGTAATTAAACCTAATTCATCTTCAGCTATTTTAGTGATTCTGTCCGCGCGCATTAACCTAGCTATATCACCCTTAAGTTTTTTATTTTCCTCAATTAATAACTGTTTGGTTTTCGTTAAAATAATATTATTTCTTTCAATAAGTTTTGTTTCATTNTGGACCCATAAATAAATAATTGANCCAAATACAATAGTTATCACAGTAATAAAAAATATTAAAGAATTAAAAAATTCTTTTTGTCTCATTGATTTTCTTTTTCTTTTATTTTTAGACATTATATTTTTTCAGCAACTCTAAGTTTTGCACTTCTAGACCTAGAATTAAATTGTAATTCATTCTCATCGGGCTTTATTACTTTAGAATTAATTAATTTTAATGATGGATTAATACCACATATGCATTTTGGAAAATTTTTAGAACATATACATCCTTTTTCATACTTTTTGAAAAAATTTTTAACCAACCTATCTTCAAGNGAATGATATGAAATAATTACTATTCTACCTTCACTCTTTAAATAGTCAATAAAATGAGTCAAAAAAAATTCTAAACACTTTAATTCTTTATTTACTTCAATTCTGATNGCTTGAAAAACTTTAGATAAAACTTTATTTGATTTATAATTTCCTATAATTTTTACAATTATTTTTTTTAATTGAAAGGTGGAAACCAATTTTTTATCTTTCCTCTCATTAATTAACTCCTCAACTATATTTNTTGGATTTATTATTTCACCATAATTTTTCAATAAATTAATTAAATCTTTTTTACACCAATTATTTAGTATTTCATTAGCGGTTATTTTTTGNTTTGTATTAAATCTCATATCAAGAGGACCATCATTTTTATAAGAAAAACCTTTTGTAGGGTTATCGATTTGATATGATGAAATTCCTAAATCTAAAAGCATACCGTCAAATTTTCTTTCACCAAATTCAGATAAATATTTTTCAAAAGAACTATATGAATCGTTTATAATTTTACATGAAGAAGGCAAGNTTTTTTTGCAAAATTTTATTGCATCAATATCACCATCAAAACCTAAAACTTTTCCACCTTGATCAGAAAATTTTTTCATAATTAATTTTGTATGACCACCAAAACCTAATGTTCCATCCAAATATATACCATTAGGTTTAACACATAAGCTTGAAATAACTNCATCTTTTAAAACGGGCACATGAAAATTTGTATTGGCCCATTTNTTNTTCACTTTTTTTAAAGTATTACCTTGTCTTCTAATTCGTCAAAATCATCAGGTGTTATATCTTCCATTTTNGATAGATTTACTGGATTCCATATTTCAATTTTATTAACGACTCCTATTATTATAACCTCTTTTTCTAAATNAGCATATTCTTTCAAATTAGGAGTTATTTGAATTCTTCCCTGAGCATCAAGTTTNACTGTATTCGCAAANCTAGTAATTGATCTTACTAGNTTTCTATTCTTGGATGAAGTTGATGAGAGTTCTCTTAATCCAGNTTCAACTCTAATTTGCCATTCTTCTAATGGATAAGCAACTATACATGAATCCATCCCTTTCGTAATAACAAAATTTTCATTACTAAGCTTGGATAACGCAGATCGAAATTTTGAAGGAATGTTAATTCGACCTTTATTGTCAAGANTATATNTATATTCNCCAGTAAATGTATTCTCTTTAATTGTCATTTTTCCTTTGGGCATATTACCCACTGCTCCCCACAAATTACCCTTTTAACCCACTTATGTCAAGAAAAATTTATAATTTTTTTTTAATAACAAAAAAAAAATTTATTCGNTTAAACTATAATATTTTGAGAATTTTTATAANGAAGTTTAGATGGCTCTAATAACTTTTCCTGATTTAATACACCAGGTGCANACTTTCATTTTTTTNGTNACACCATTAAGATTTACTTTCATGGTTTGTAGATTNGGCAACCATCTTCTNCGGGTTCTATTGTTTGCGTGGCTTACATTATTGCCTGAACCTGGTCTTTTGTCACAAATTTTACATATTCTAGCCATNTNATAANTTAATATTTGTTGGGGAAACAACAAAATACTGATTTGATATTTGAATTTTTTTTTTTTTTAGTATAATATTNAAATATGAAATTATACTCTTTTAATAAATTATCATTAATGTTTTTAATTATATTATTTAACTTTACAAGTAGTGAGGAAAAATTGAATCAAATNGAAATTGCAACTTTAGGTGCCGGCTGTTTTTGGTGTGTTGAAGCTGTTTTTGAAAGAATAGATGGTGTGATAGATGTTGTATCTGGTTATACAGGAGGAAAAACAAAAAATCCTTCATATAAAGAGGTCATTTCTGGTAAAACAGGTCATGTGGAAACNGCACAAATAAGTTTTGACAAAACAAAAATAAGTTACGATCAAATTCTTGAAATCTTTTGGCTATCTCATGACCCAACAACTTTAAATAGACAAGGAAATGATGTTGGAACNCAATATAGATCTGCAATTTTTTTTCATAATTTAAATCAAAAAAATATTGCTGAAAGGTCATTAAAAGAAAAAAGCAATTCTAAAATTTTTAAAAATAGAATTGTTACTACTATAGAAAAGTTGGATATTTTTTATGAAGCAGAAAATTATCATCAAGATTATTTTAATAATAATCCCAATGCTCCTTATTGCCAATACATAATTTTACCAAAACTTAAAAAACTTAATTTAATTCAAAATTAAAAATCATAGCCGATTGTTATTCCAGCTCTAAATGGGTCAGCCCATGAAAGATAGAGTTTGTTTTCATAATTAGGAGGTTCCAAAGCAAAATAAAAACCTCTGGTAGGATATCTCTTGTCTAAGATATTATTTGCCCAAATTTTTATAAAATATGAATTTCTTTTATATCCAATTGATGTATTAATTAAATTATATCCATCATTCTTATTATCATGACTATCTGAAAAATAATGATCTGTCATTCCAATAAATTCAATTTTACCATAACCTCCTGATAAATACTCAAAACTGTATGTTAAACTATATGAAAATTCAGGTGAATTTGATGAAGCTCTTCCACCAAGTTTTGTCCCAAGATCTAATTCATAATCAAATTCCTCAATCCAACTTTTGAGATAAGCGAAGTTTAATTCAAAAACATGGGCACTAAATAATTTAATTTTATTTTCAAATTCAAAACCATATAGATATCCATCTGTTGCATTTCCAGTAAAATACATAAAGCTATTAGGATCGTCAATAGTTTGCTGTCTAGAAATTGATATTTGTTGATTTTTTCGAAGTCCATAAAAACCAACAATACTTATATAGTTTGATGAATTAACTCTTCTTAATCCAACTTCAAAGTTATTTATGTATTCAGGATTATAATATCTACTGTTGTCAGATAAATACGGATTTTGGTTAATACCACCTCCTTTGAAACCCCTTGATATTGAACTAAATAAATTAGAGTTTTTGTAAATGTAATTAGATGAAATTTTCCATCCCACCATTTGATTATTTATTAAATTATTTAAAGGATTTAAATCTACGATTTCAAAAAATTCATTATAACCTTTTGCACTTCCATCATAATTTATTCTGTTATCTTCAAATCGAATGTTTGATGAAAAAGATAAATTTTCATTTATAGATATTTTAGATTTCCCATATAAAGAAAAAATTGTTAAATCAAACTTACTACTAAGTTCTGTTGCATCACCTCCAAACAAATAACCAGTTGCATCATCTGTTTCAATCAATTTTTTAGCATATACACCAATAATATTATTGTTGTTATGGGATAATCTTAATTCTTCAGAAATAACATCTCTTTTTTTAAAATTTCTATCAAAAAATCTATATTCATATCCTTCTATTTCAGGATTAAAATTATAAGGCTCATAACTCCAAAAATTATTATTTCCCCAATCACCATCATAACTATGGATCAATTCACTTTTTGAAAATGTTGAGATTGAAGTTAATTTAAAATTATTTCTTAAATCAAAATTACTCCTGATAGATAATGCATTTGTTTGTTGTGCATCTTCACCTTGATCATCTGAAAAAGTATTATACTTTTGATTATTATCCGGTGACCAAGCATCATATCTATTATTTAAATCAGCATGAATGAAAGAAGTAATAATATTTGAATTTTGAGAAATTAAATACTTCAATTTTCCTTTAAGTAGCTTCTCATCTCTTCCGTTAGTATCATTAGAATTTTGAAATTTATTATTTCGATAGCCATTTCCTAAACCACTAAAATAAGATAGTCTGTAAGATAGATTTTTAGATATTGAATTACTAATTCCAAAGTTTATTTCTTGAATATTATCTGTTCCAAAAGAAAATTCACTTGATATCTTTAAATTTTCTGAAGGATCTATAGATTTCAATGAAATATGGCCTGCTAGACTATTGGAACCAAAAACTGAAGATTGCGGTCCTCTAAAAACCTCAATTCTTTCAATATCTTTTAAAAATCCAATCATACCCAAACCACTTAATTCAATATCATCTATCTGAAAACCAACTGAAAAATTGGGTGGTCCCTCTCCAGCATAATGACTTAATTCACCTATTCCTCTAATTTGAAAATATCTAGGTCGTGAAGTTCCTCCTACAAATGTTAAGCTAGGTATTTTATTTATAACACCCTCAATATGACTTTCACTTTCTTTTTTAAGATCATTTTTAGTATAAATCTTAATACTTGTTGAAACATTTTGAATAGATTCATCTGATAATTCAGCTAATATAATAATATCATCAATCTCAATTGTTGTAGGAATAAGTTCAATTTTTAATTGTTTATCTAATACTATGATAAGTTGCGGTTCATATCCTATATGATCAAATTTTAAATTAGCACCAAATTCAATCTCTAAATTAAAATTACCATTGTTATCTGTTGAAGTACCTTTACTTAAATCATATACATTCACACCAAAAATTGGTTCTTTGGTATAAAAATCAATTACATTGCCAGATAAATTCAATTTTGTTGATTGAGCAATTAATAGAGAATTTATAATGAAAAATTTTATGAAAAATGATATAAAGATCATGAATGCCTCCCTACGCTGGTATTATCCAGATCAGGTTAAATGGGTTTTATCTCAGCTCTTCTACTTAAGAGCACCCCGATTCTAAATAAAAATTAATTATTTTTTTCTACTAAAACAATTTTCTATTTCTTGCGTTTTTATTGATAGTTAAATATCTTCTTATATGAATATTAAAGCTAAAAAAACCGAAATTACAATAAAAGCTATTATTTTAGGTGTTTTATTATCTGCTATTTTAGCTGCTGCAAATGCATATTTAGGATTATTTGCGGGTATGACAGTTTCAGCTTCAATTCCCGCAGCTGTTATTTCAATGGGAGTATTGAGATTATTTAAAAACTCAAATATATTAGAAAATAACATTGTTCAAACTTCTGCATCAGCTGGGGAATCATTAGCTGCAGGAGTCATCTTTACTATTCCTGCCTTAGTATTAATGGGATACTGGGAAAGCTTTGATTATTTTGAAGTCGCAAAAATTTCTGCAATTGGAGGTTTAATTGGAATTTTATTTACTATTCCTCTCAGGCAGGTATTAATTGTAAGAGCTAAACTTTTGTATCCTGAAGGAATAGCAACTGCAGAAGTATTAAAAGCTGGTCACAATACAGAAAAATTAAACGATGAATCTACATCATCAAGCTTAAAAATAATTGGAATTTCATCATTAATTGGTTCTCTTATGAAATTAGGTCAAAGTGGTTTCTCATTATGGGGAAGTGCAATTGAAGGTGCAAAAAATTTCAATAATATTATTTTTGGATTTGGCTGTGATTTATCACCTGCTCTTGTTTCAGTAGGTTATATAGTTGGAATAAATATATCAACAGTTGTTTTCTCAGGTGGATTAATTTCATGGTTGTTTGCTATTCCAATTTATTCATTTATTAATGGTTTTCAAGGTAATTCATTTGAAGCAGCAATGGATATTTGGAACTCTAAAATAAGATATTTAGGTGTTGGAACAATGGTTATTGGAGGTATTTGGTCATTAATTAAACTCTCAAAACCTTTAATTGATGGATTGAAAATAAGTTTTCAAAATTTAAATAAATCTAAAAATAATGAATCAAAAGATCTTCCAATAAATATAGTTTTAATTTTATTATTATGCTTATTACCCCCAGTTATATTGCTTTATTTTAATATAATTAATTCACTATCAATTGCAATAATCCTTTCTTTAGTTATGATGTTTTTTGGTTTTCTTTTTTCAGCTGTGGCTAGTTATATGGCTGGTGTTGTTGGTTCCTCAAATAATCCAGTTTCCGGAGTTACAATTGCTACAATCTTATTTACTTCATTATTATTATTATTGATCCTAGGAAAAAACTCACCTAATGGACCAGCAGCAGCAATTTTGGTTGGAGCAGTTGTATGTTGTGCAGCAGCAATAGGGGGTGATAATATGCAAGATTTAAAAACAGGTTATATTTTAGGGGCCACCCCTATAAAACAACAAATCATGCAAGTAATTGGAGTCCTTTCTTCAGCTTTAGTTTTAGGACTAGTACTAGATATTTTACACTCAGCTTATATAATTGGTTCGCCAGAAATGTCTGCACCACAAGCAACTTTAATGAAATCGGTATCTGAGGGTGTATTTACAGGTAATTTACCAATTGAAATGTTAATTATTGGTTCAATAATTGGAGTTATAATAATTATAATTGATGTTTATTTAGAAAAAAAAAGTTATTCATTTAGAATTCCTGTTTTAGCTGCTGCGGTTGGAATATACCTTCCTATCCAACTTACATTTCCTGTTTTCATTGGTGGATTAATATCTTATTTAAGCATCAAAAAAATGAATAATAAATTATTACAAAGACGTGGACTATTATTGGCATCTGGTTTAATAACTGGTGAAGCATTAATGGGAATATTAATTGCATTACCTATATTTATTTCAGGTGAAAAAAATTGGTGGCCTTCATTTAATTTTCCAGAATTTGGAATAATTAATTTAGGTAGTGTATTATTTATATCAATTTTATTCTGGTTTTATAATTCAACGACTAAAAAATAATATTTAACATAAAACTATTTATTCTCTTATGACTGCTATTTTTTCAACTGATGATTTTCCTGTTTTAGCATACATAACAACTAAATAAATACCCGAACTTACATACTCTCCAGATTCATCTTTACCATCCCAAAAAACTTGATAACCATTATGATTTTTACTTGAAAGAACAATATTTTTAATAATATTTCCTGAAAGACTGATTATTTTAACAGATGATTCATCCATTAATCCATCAATCACCATTGGTAATTGTGTAGGTATAATAAATGGACTTGGAAAAATTTTAATATTTGAAAAATTTGATTTTGATTCTGCAAAAGGTATTTTTAAGCTATTAATACCTTTTGAAGTTGCGATATATGCTATTCCCCTTTTGTTATCAATTGCAACAGATGTAACTTCATCTGATAACAACATGCTATTATCTTTTCTAAAACCATACCAATCCGGCCAAGGAATACCATTATCTAGCAAAACATATAAACCTTTATCAATAGATGAAATCCATAAATTATTTTTTATATCTGAAATCATTTTTGAACCCTCTGCAAAAGATACACCAGAAAAATAAGTAAAATAAAACGGATTAATTTCAGAAAAATTATCATTAAAATATACCTGCTGAACTCCCTTTGAAGTTAAAATCCAATAATTTGTTTTATTTGTTTTTGCTAGAGACCAAATGGTATTATCCTCAAGACCATTTGTTGTTGTGAAATTATTCCAATTAACTGAAATAATATCTTGATTATCAGGTATATTGTCACCATCATCATCCCAATCTACTAGATCAGGAGTACCATCAGAATCACTATCTATATCAATAGCATCTGGAATACCATCATTATCTGAATCAATATTGAATTTTAGAACAAATAAACCATCATCTTTACTAGAACCAATTAAAGCAGTATTATCATTAGCAAAAATAATATCAGTAGGATTATCTAAAATATTGAAATTTGCACCTAAGCCTGTCTGAGGAATACCATGCCAAAAAGATATATTATTGTCAATATATTCTTTTTTATCAAAAACTATAATTTTTTGATTAAAATCTAATGATCCAAAATTTGAGGCCCAAATATTTCCTTTATTATCAATATTTAACCCTCTAACATTCATATAACCTAAGGAATTTGTTGAAATAGATGTAGTATCAAAAACAAACATTCCACCTAATTTATCTAGTGGCAAAAAAATAACTCCACCAGTTATAGAATTATCAAACTCATTTTTTTCAGGGAAAACTCCTTGATTGGAAATCCAAACTCCATTCGAATCTGATATTGTCGACCAAACTCTTGATGAAATATATTGACTACTATCAGAAACAAAAAAATTAAAAGTTTCTTTATTATGATTTCTGATTGACCATTTTTCTTGAGAAGTTATTAAATTGTACCAACCATTGTCATCCAATATTGAAAATCCATCTGGACCTGCAGCAAATAATCTTCCATCATCAAGTACTACCATTGAAGTGTATATATTTGAATGAGGTGAATTTGGTGTAAACCATCTGAATTTTTGATTTTCTTTATTAAAAAAACCTAAACCTGATTTTGATGAAATAAGTAAATTTTGATTATTTAATTCAATTATAGAATTTGGTTCATAACGTATTTTCCAACTATTATTTATTGTTCCGTTTTTATTAACCTCATACAATTTCCATTTAGATACGATATAACTTTTTCCATCGTTATCAATTATATAATCAATTATAAAAATATCTTCATTTAAAAAAAAATTGCTTTTAAAAACACTATATTGATCCAACATAAATATCTCATTATCAGATGATAAATATATGTTATCATTTTTATTCATAATTTTTCTTATCGTTTGATTTGAAAGCTCATTTGTAGACATCCAATTATTAGGATAATTAAGGATAAAATCAATGAAATTTCCCTTAAACAAACCCAAATTGGTTCCAACGAAAATTTCATCATTTATGATTTCAATATCATAAATAAATTCTAATTGATTTTCTGATGGATTTAATATTTGCCTGTATTTATAAATACTATCATTTAAAAAAAACTCCATAATTCCCCAATCTCCATCTTTTGAGTACGATACGAAACTATTAGAGTCTGAAATAGAAATTGATGAAATTTCCCATAAATCAAAATCAAAAACTTTTATTGATTTTGATTTTTTATAATCATAAATCTGTAAAACTCCATTTGGTGAATTTGATCCAACCCAAAGATGACCGTTAACATCAATTGAAATCGAATTTAAATCAGTTTCAACTAATCCATCAATATTTGTTATGAAATCAAATGAAATTGAATCTTTATCAAAAATTAAAATTCCACCAGAAGTAGCGGAAAAAATTTTTTGACCGACAGGTATACTTTGCCTAATATCAATTGATGATGGATAAGATTTCCAATCACCAACTCTACTTTGTGAAATCAAAAGTGTGTTCAAAAATAAGTAAAATATAATTTTTAAATAATTCAAAACTAAATCTCAAATGGTACTGGAATAAATGAAATTATAAATATTAATAGACAAACAAAACCAATTAGTTTTTCTCTAAATGTTAATACTGTATCAAAATCTAAAATTGGAGGATGTTTTAAAGTTTTCATCAAAATAAATATTACTAAACCCCAAATTATCCAATTTATTGATAAAAAACTCAAAGGAATTAAAAACAAAAAAAATATTTTAGATATCATATGATGATTTTTTCCAAAAATTGCATATACTATATGACCTCCATCAAGTTGACCTATGGGTAATAAATTAAGCATAGTTATAAGCAAACCAATCCAGGAAGCAAATGCAATTGGATGTAACATTATATCTTGCGATTGCGATATATCTGGGAAAACTAGAAAAGTAAAAAATCTTATTATAAGAGACTCTCCTAAAACAATTGAAGTTTCGGAATTAATTTCAATAACTGTTGATTTTGTGAAACCATAGAATAATAAAGGAATTGTTATAATAAAACCAGCTATTGGTCCTGATGCTCCTATCTCAAGTAATGCTTTTTTATTTGATATTGGACTTTTAATTTTAATTAAAGCTCCAAAAGTTCCTATAAATGTAGGTGCTGGAATAAAGTATGGAAGAGAAACACTGATTTTATTTTTTTTTGCATAGAAATAATGACCAAACTCATGAAACCCTAAAATAGTTAGTAGGGTAAATGAAAATGGAATTCCTAATTTTAAATCATGCAGAGATAAAATATTACCACCTTCCATATAAGATCCTGCAATTAAAGTTGTTATTATAGTTAAAATAAATAAAAATAAGTTCAAATAAGGTATTTTTTTTAAAGTATCATTCATATTATAACTATTATTTTACATCTATTTTTAACTAAAAGTTGCTAAGAATATTATCATATATTAATTTAATTTAATGAAAATCTTGATGATTGCCTTTTTTATATCAAATATAATTTTTTCAAACCAAAACTCGCTTTTTAATATAGACACTAGAATAAGGGTTGTTAATGAAAAAACATTATATGTTGTTGTACAAATAGATAATAAAACGGGAAGAAGGATATCACAATTAAAAGGTTTTTTAACTGAATTAAATAATAAAGGCGATATAATAACAGAACAAAAGATAATTCATGTAAATAATAGAGATCCTCTATTAGATTTAAATCAATCTTCAATTAGAGCATTAACTTTTCCCTTTAAAAAAGAGTTAGATCGTAGATTTAGATATAATATTAGTAAGATTGTATTTCAAAATGATTCCAGGGAATTTATTTGGACAAAAAATGATGGCTTAATCAGGATTAATTAATTTTTATTTTTCTTTTTAGACATCACATCAAAATAATTTTTATTTTTCATTTCTAGTGTAAGAGAATTTATCCAATTCTTACTCTCATTAATATATTTATCAATTTCGAATTTTGAAAAACCTCTCGCTCTCATATTTAGAATTAATATCGTTGATATAATTGGAATGTAAGTATTAGTTGGGTCAAGATAAAAATCATCAATTAATCTTACCAATTCTGATGATGATAAATAATCATCTAATTCTGGTTTTAAATTTTTGTTAACAAATAATGAATCTACAGACCACAATTTAAAATAATCATATAACCTACCATCTTGCAAACCGTTTATATAGGTTTTTTTTAATAAAAATAAATTTTCAGTTGATAATTTGTTATTGTTTAAAGCATTCCAATTTTTTCCATCCCAAAAAAATTTCTCTTCTTGACAAAAAATTGATTGAACTAGAAAAAATAATATCAAAAGTTTTTTCAATTTTAAAACTTAATTATTATTTGATGATTCATCTGCATTCTCAACAGTATTTGATAAAAATTTGGTAACGTATACCAATACTAAACATACCAATAAACCAATTGTTGCACCAATTATTGTAGGAATCATTTTTCTCTCCTTAAATCATAAATTTAATTCTGTTTACAAAATCAACTGTTTTAAAAAAAATCAATTTCATTATTTTCTTCTTTTAATTTTAAATTTATTTTTTGTAGAATACTATTAAATCTTTTATCATTTCTTAAAATATCAAATCTTGGATCAATTTCTAAATAATCAATCCAAAGAAATCCTTCGTCAACTGATTTTTCTAACCATAAGAATGCTTTTTCAATATCTTCTTGAATAGAAAATACCATTGAAATGTAATATCTTGTCAATGACATTTCATCACCATCTTCAATTCTCTTTTTACATTCATCTAAAACCTCTTTAAGAATAGTATCTGACCATTTTTTACCCCATTTTTGTCTTAAAATAAATGCAATAGCTATTTTATCCTCAAACCATGGGTATTTTACTTTTTGAAAATAACTAAGAGACTTGTTATAATCTCTAAACCATAAATAATACAAACCAGTAATTGAATTTACCCTACTATCATTTGGTCTCAATCTTTGAAGTCTATAAATATATTTTTTTGCATTATCTTTATTTTTGACAAATGATTCATGAATTACGAAAAATCTATTATAATAAAAAGAATTTGGCTGGTTTTTCAATCCAAAATCCATCAAATCTATCGCTTTTTCTTTTTTCCCTAACAAATAATAAATATTTGATAATTCAACTAATGCTTTACCTTCATGATGAACATCTTTTTTAGGGATTTTTTTATACCAATTTAATGCTTCACTTAAATCACCTCTCCACTGAGCTATTAATGCATTATTTTCATTGCCACCTACTAAACTATTAATTTCGCTAGCTTTTATATTAAATCTATATGCTTCATTTAAATGACCTAAAATAGTTAAAATATTTGCCCTTGATAAATAACCACCTGGATATTTGCTATTTATCTTTATTGCCCTTTCTGAAGCACTAATTGCGAGATCTTTATAAATTTCATGTTTATTTAGATTATACATTTCAGCATATGAATTTGAAATCAATGAGTAAATTTTTGAATTAAATGGATCCAATTGTAATGCTTTGTTGTAATAATTAATTGATATATCATAATTTTCAAAGGTACGTTTGTTAAATTCAAAATTCCCCTTTAAATAATAATTGTAAGAATCAAAATTTTTAAAATGTGAAGCATTAATTATTTTTCTTTCACTAAGATTTAATTTTACATTTAGTGAACCAACTATTTGTTTAATTAATTTACTTTGAATTTGGGGTATATCATTTTTCAAACCAAAAAATTCTTTTTTCCAATTTATTTTATCTAAATAGATATTTTTAAATTCACATTTAATAAATATACTATCTTTTTTTTCAATAATTTCACCAGTTAAAATATTACTTAATTCATGTTTTCTCCCAATTTCTTCAAATGGTTTTTTTGTATCCTCATATTGCAATGAAACTTCTCTTGAAATTACATTTAATTCTTGAATTGTTGATAATTTGGCAATCAAATCTTCTGTAATTCCATCTGAAAAATAATTGGATTTGAAATTGTTTTGAAGATTTAAAAAAGGTAAAACAATCAAAGATTTATCAATTTTTGATTGATTAAAATTAAAATAAATCAAAAAAGAGATCAAAAAAGATATAATACTTATTAAAACAATTATATAATATTTTTTAAATAATTCATATAATATTTTTATTTTCATTATTAAAATTGCGGGAACGCGTAAGAATCGAACTTACCTCTCATATATTATACGAGACAACGGTTTTGAAGACCGAGGTGAGCACCAGCCACACAATCATTCCCAATAAAAATTATTTTAGCGGCCTATTAATTATTAAGAAACTTAAGTTCATTTTTTTTTTAAGTTTTTCACCTAATAAGTTAGCTTCTTCAATCGTTGAAAATCTGATGATTTGAACTGCAAAAAGATCTCTATTATTAACTGATATAGGCCATACTTCAGCACTAAATCCATTATCAATCAATAACTGAGATTGTTTTATAGCATTTTGCTTTGATTCGAAAGCACCAACTTGAACCACATATGGTAGTAATTTTTTATTGATAGTTTCATTTGATTTTTCTTTTTTAGGGTTTCTTTTTGTGGGAGTAAGTATTGTTTTTTTTTCTTTTTCAGATAATTTTGAAATGAAATTTGAACTCAATGGTCTACTAATCAAAGGTGTTTCAAAAGAAAAATCATAATTAAAATCTAAAGATGTAAAATTGATTGAATATTTATTAATATAAAATTTTGCACTATCAATTTCTCCAATGGCAAGCAATGAATTAATTTGTAAATCAATACTTCTTTGCAAATGTTCAGATTTTGAATATTTCTCAGGTATTTTTCTCAACTCATTACTTGCTTGAGTGTACAATCCTCTTGCATACAAGTATTCTCCTATTTTTATTAAAGAATCATCTGCATAAGTGGAATTTGGGTAATTTTGTACTATAGACTTATATGTAATAACAGCTTCTTCAGCTCTATTTTTTAAAAGTGCTGATAAAAAAATAACACCATCATTTTCCGGATAATTTATCAATAAATTTGAAATTTCAGATTTTACTTTATTGATATTTCCCCTCTCTACATCTTCAAAATATTTTGTTAAATCTTGTGAAAAAATAGAATTAAATAAGAATATTAAAAAAAAAGTTTTCATTAAAATTAATTTTTTAAAATAGTAAAAAGATTATCAATAATTAATAATAGTTTATCTTCTTTTTTTTTCTTTAAATGAACTTTGATTTTTAATAGCTCTAAATAAATAGAGTTATTTTTTTCGTAAACCAAATCATCGATTAATGACAAACATTTATCAAATTCACCTTTTGATATTAAAATATTTGACAATCCTAATAAAGCATAAAAATTTTCAGAGTCTATTTTTAACAAATTATTATAAAATTCTTCAATTTCTCCAAATCTTCCTAATTCAAAAAGAATTTTTTCAATTTTACCATAAATTTCTTTACCATCTTTTGAGGATTTTTTAGCATAAATAATCCATTCATCTAATGCATGGTTAAGATTTTTATTTTTTTCATGAATGTTACCTATTTTTAGATGAGATAAAAAATTTGATGAATCAATTGAAATTGATTTTTCATAAAATTTAATTGCATCATTAAATAATTTTTTTTCTTCACTTTCTTTTGCTTTGTTTATTATCAATTCTGATTGTTCCTTAGAAGTTGAAAGACCATTTATTTTTTCTATTTTTTTTAAAACTTTAATGCCTTCATCCCATTTTTCTTGCAATATATAAACATCTAAAATAANNTTTAATGCATTGANATTTTTCTTATCAATTTTNAAAATTTCTAATAAGTAAAATTGAACTTTTTCGAATTTTTTAAGTTCAAAATAATCTTTAGCTAANCTCATATAAATTTCAGANTGAAGAGCTTTTGATAATCTTTTTCTAAGAATTAATGATTGGTGAATTTTTAATGCCTGTTCAGCTTTTTGATTTTCTCGAAAAATATCTCCCAAGCGAANGTAGGCTCTTATATTATTTGTATCATACTGTACTAAATCCTTTAGTTTCAAAATTGCATNTTCCACATCACCCTCAAGCAATGCTTCTAACGCCTCGATATATAATTTAGTTGAATCTTTCTTTTTTGGTAAAAATCTATTTAATAGATTCACTTTTTACCTCTTCTTCACCATCAAAATGNTCATCATTATTTATTGAAATATTTCTTAAAGAATTTATTTCATCAGNNAGTTTTTTGTTTAAATTTTTGTGTAACCTTGCCTCAGTTTTACTNCCCATTATTGNAGATAATGCCAATACATAACCTATAAAAATACCAGATGCAAGTGTTNCAAGTATAACATTTGAAAGTGGAACATTAGAAAATTTTTGTAAAAATAAATCAATTGAAACTGCTTGCATATTTTGACTTAAAATCCCTAATAGAGATATAAGAATTATTATACTGAATATAGTTTTAAATAATCGCATAATTTTCATCTTTCATTTTTATTTTTTCACCAAAGAGACTAATTCCTCTGGCATCAGTAATTTTNACAGTTATAATTTCACCAATATTTATATTATTATTTGGGAAAATAACCCATTTGTTATTATCAGTTCTTCCAGATAATTTATTTTTTGATTTTTTACTATTTTTTTCAACTAAAACTTTAACTTTTTTTCCAATTTCTAATTTATTTCTNTGCAGAGTATGTATTTTTTGCAATTCTACCAATTTAGCTAATCTTAATTGTCTGATTCTCTCATCAATATGGTTATCAAACTCTGAGGCTTTTGTACCAGGCCTTGATGAATATTTAAAAGTAAATGCTGAATCAAATTTAACATAATTCATTACNTCTAATGTTTCATTAAAATCTTTTTCAGTCTCACCTGGAAAGCCAGCAATTATATCCGTTGTTATTGANGAATTTGACAAAATATTTCTAATTTTATCAGATAAAATCATAAATTTTTCTTTTGTATATGTTCTATTCATTTTTTTTAAAATTTTATTTGATCCTGCTTGTAAAGGTAAATGAACGGAATTGCAAATATTATGATTATCTCTCATTACAAATAAAAGTTCATCATCAATATCTTGNGGATGNGGTGAAGTAAATCTAATTCTCTGTAATCCAGATATATTTGCAACTGAATCAATTAATTTTGGAAATTTAACATTATTATGATTGTATGAATTAACATTTTGGCCCAAGAGAGTTACTTCAATGAACCCCATATCAACNGCTTTTTTCACCTCATCAATTATACTTTGTAANGATCTACTTCTCTCTCTTCCTCTAGTAAAGGGAACAATGCAAAATGTACAAAATTTATCACANCCNCGCATGATAGAGACCCATGCATTTACTCCATTATTCCTTGAAGGAAATAGATTTTCATAAACTTCAAATTTTGATAACCTTGTATCAACAATTGATTCCTCTTGTATTAATTGACGTTTTAATAAATCAGGAATTCTTTTATATGAATCTGGACCTAAAACAAAATCAACATATGGTTTATTTTCAAGTATATCATCTTTTACATTTTGAGCCATGCAACCTAAGATACCAATAATAGTTTCTGGTTTATTTTTTTTTAATTTGTTTAATCTTCCTAGTCTAGAATGAATTTTGTCCTCTGCATGCTCTCTTATAGC
This sequence comes from Fidelibacterota bacterium, assembly GCA_002707905.1. Classification (GTDB taxonomy): domain Bacteria; phylum Fidelibacterota; class Marinisomatia; order Marinisomatales; family S15-B10. Next base: position 2,319 of record PAOF01000022.1, on the reverse strand, counting down.
ACAAGTATTTAAAAATATTATATTTGCTTCTAAATCTAAATTGGTTTTGGTATATCCGTTTTTTTCTAATAATCCAGCAACNAGTTCTGAATCTGCTACATTCATTTGACAACCGTAAGTTTCTATATAATATTTTTTGTTTTGCATAAAATTAATTTTAAATAAAGTTAAGTTTAATTGATAAGATTAAGTAATAATTTTTCATAGGAAGAAATAAAAATTTTTGTTAACGCATACTTCTTGATAAGAAATAATGTTCAGGATCTTGTGGAGTACCAAAATAATGAACTTCATAATGTAGATGACTTGCTGTTGATCTCCCTGTATTCCCAACTTCACCTATTAGTTCACCACGCTTTACATCTTGACCTCTTTTAACAAAAATTTTATATAAATGACCATAAAATGTATCATAACCATAACCATGTTTTATTTTAATTGTATTTCCGTAATTTCCTAATTTACCAGCTGAAACAACTTTTCCATTGGCTGTTGCATAAATAGCTGTGCCTCTACTAGCTGAGATATCTAAACCATGATGAAATCTTTTTTCTCCAGTAAAAGGATCTTTCCTATAGCCAAGTCCTGAATTAATATAACCTCCATCAACTGGTCTTATTGATGGGATTGATGATAATTTCTGAGAATTATTTTTTATAGTATTATATATAATATTATAACTTTCTTTCTCAAATCTAATTTTTCGCTGAAGATCATCAATATTCATCTCAATATTAGATAATTTTAAATTTACGCCGGGAATGAGATCTTCAAAGTCTTTAGAAAAATTAGTTTTAGAACCCCCAATACCAACTTTTCTAACATCCTTATCAATTTCTGGTAAATTAGCATATGTTCTTATAGCTTTATCTTTTTCTTCAATATCTTCTATTTCCTGATTCATTTGATTTATTGTTGACTGAAGTTCAATAATCAAAGTTAACATAGAACTACTTTTACTTTTTAAGTTATTTAATTTCTCTTTGTATAAATATTTAGTTAAAAAGTCAGCAGAAACAAAAAATAAAATTATTAACAAAAATGAAATAATTGATGATAAAAAAATTAATTTTTTACCTGATATTGACCATTGGTTAACATATACATCATTATCATCAGAAATGATTAGAAAACGCAGGCTTTTTATTTTTTTAAAGGTATTTGCAAACAATTTCATAGTATTAAATCTAACACCATAAAATTTAGAATTTAAGCTTAAAAATGCAAGATAATTTAATCTAAAAACAACCTTAGAGATTTAGACTTTTTAGCTGTTTTTAATCTTTTAATTGCTCTTTCTTTGAGCTGCCTAATTCTTTCTCGGGTTAAGCTTAATTCATCACCAATTTCTTCCAGTGTAAATGGTCTATCTAAATTAATTCCAAAGTATTTTTCTAGAATGTAAGCTTCTCTGTTGGGTATAGTTTTTAAAATTGTTTTAATTTCTTTGTTGAGGGAATCTTCCATAAGTTCTAAATCTGGACTTGCATCTTCAGATTGAAGCAAATCTTTCATCGACATTTTTTCATCATCATCAAGAGGATGATCTGTAGATAAACTTCTTGCATTAAATTGAATCAATTTATCAGCTTCTTTTTCAGAAATTTCCATCAACTCGGCAATTTCACCCATTGTGGGAAGTCTTTCCAATGCACTCTCTAATTTTTCAGAATTTTTTTTCATTTTTGTCATACTATTTGCAATATTAGCTGGCAATCTAACAACTCTTCCCTGGTCAGCAATGAATTGAAGGATTGATTGTCTAATCCACCAAACAGCATATGATATAAATTTAAAACCTCTTGTTTCGTCAAAACGAAAAGCTGATTTAACAAGACCTATATTTCCTTCATTAATTAAATCTTCTAATGGAATTCCAGTCACTCTGTATTTATTGGCAACTGAAACAACAAATTTTAAATTAGATTCAATAATTTTATTTAAAGCATTTCTATCTCCTTGCTTAACTAATTTAGTTAATCTAATTTCTTCTGATGGGTCAAGTGGTTTTGTTTTTTCTATTTCACTGAAATATAATGTGAGAGATTTACCTAAAGTATTTGTATTTCTATTTATCAATTAATTTTCCTTATTTGTTTCTTCTTGAATATTCTTTATTAAACTTTCTTTATCAATAATATTATTTTTTAAATCTTTAACATTTTCTATTAATTTAAAAAATTTATCGCTTCCCGAAAAATTAGAAACATTCTCTTTTTCAGTTGAGTTGAAAACATAACTTCCTAAGTCTGAAAAACAATCTTGTAAATCTTTTTCCAATTGCAAAATTTCCAATTTAATTTTTCCAATTTTAGTTAA
>PAOF01000021.1 GCA_002707905.1 Fidelibacterota bacterium | reverse complement strand
TTAATTGATTCAAATACTGATAGCATTGGAGCTTTTAATGTTGACGCAGTTGATTATTATTATAGATATTTTGCGTTAAACATTAGTAAAGCTTCAAAATTTTCTTTTGGATTTATATTTGATTATACTTCAAAAACCAAAACCGGAGATAATTTTAATGATTTTTCAGAAGAGGATAACTGGTTAGAATCTTTTTTACGAAGAAATGATTTTAATCTTTTAAATAGTTGGTATGGTGTACAAGGTTCATATTATTTAAATACATCAACACTCATAAATTTCTTTTACGGTTCAATTCAAGGTGGTTTAAAGTGTGATACAGGGGTTTGTGTTTATGTTCCAGGTATTGATGATGCTTTGACTTTTACCCTTACAACAAATTTTTAAATTATATTTTCAGTGAAATAATAATATAATGTAAATTATTATATAAATTTTATTCTTGATAATTTAAATAAGGAGCAGTTATGTCATTAAATGTAGGAGATGCAATTAAAGATTTATCTATATATGATAGCGAAAAACAATTAAGAAAACTTAGTGAATGGTCTGGAAAAAGAATTTTAATAGCATTTTTTCCGGGTGCATATACTGGAGTTTGTGATGATGAGCTATGTACTCTTGATGAATTCAGAGATTTAGAGGATTTAAATGTAGAAATTTTAGGAATTACAGTTGATTCCCCATTTGTATTAAAAAACTGGAAAAAACAAACAAATACAAACATTACATTATTAAGTGATTTTAATTATGAATTGATTGAGTATTTTGATTCTCAGTTCACAGGCTTGGGTGGTCTTGAGGATTATCAATCTGCTAACAGAAGTATATTTATAATAGAATCAGATGGTGTTGTTTCTTATAGATGGGACGCTGACAGTCCTGGTAACTTACCTGACTTTGACGAATTAAAGTCAAAAATTACAGGGTAGCTATAAAATGATATGAAAAGTATTCTTTTCATATTTTTTACCACTTTTTTTACATATTTTGATCAAGATTTGGGTTCAATTTTTAATTTGGGCCCAATTTCATTTAAAGTAGTTGATTCAGGAAAATCTAATAGATTATATATTTGGTTACATGGTGATGAAAAAACTGCTGAGATGGCTTTAGATTTTCATATAAAGAAAAATAAAGGGAAAGCCCTATACATACAAAGTAATGAAAGAGTATTTAGAATTAATGGAAATAGAATTGATCCAAATAGAATATTTTCAAGAGATGGTGCAAGAAATTCTTTAAACAAATACAATATTAATTTAACCGCAAAAACAAAAAATAATATTTTGGATCAAATAGATTCGGGAAGAATAAATTTTTTGAATGAATTTTTACCTGATTCAAATGCATTAGTTATTGCATTGCACAATAATTCAAGAGGGTATACAATAAAATCGGAAATTCAAAACTCATTAANATATTCATTAAAAAGTAATCAAAAAATTCAAGATTTTTATATTTGTACAAATATAGATGATTATAAATTACTTGAAAAATCACCCTTTAATGTTGTATTATTNAANGANAACATTAAAGACGATGGTTCNTTATCTTTTTTAATGAAAAAAATGAATATTAGATATATAAATGTAGAAGTAAAATTGGGTTGGCTATCAAAGCAAAAAAAAATGTTGGAATATATTGAGGAAAATTTGCCATAAATTTAGTAAAATGTAACAATGAAGAAATCAACAAAATTACAAGAATCTACCGTTCCTGAAAAAATTCAAGAAAAAGGTGGGTTAACACCTGAAGTAGCAAAAAATGTCTCCTTGGAGACTGGTGTTCCTGCAGCTGATATTTATGGAGTAGGATCNTTTTTTGATTTGCTNTCAAAACCACATTTAAAAGTTAGGGTATGTACTGGACTAAGTTGTATAATGAATGGTTCAGAAGAATTGCTAGATTTAGCTAAAAAAGAAAAATTACCTGCAGAATCATGTTCTTGTTTAGCTGCTTGTGATAAACCAGTTGCTGTNTTGAAAGATAGATTTGTTTTACCAAATGTTTCTAAGGAAAATATTAAATCAGCAAAGGGAAATTGGAAGAATCTTAGTTCAGATTATCTCAATGAGGATGGTAANTGGTTTGGACATATTGGAGTTTANAAAGATAAACCTCTTGCAATTAACCTTGGCAATGATCCAGCATATAAAAATAATGCATTTAAAAAATCTATTAATATTGGAGCTGATGGAATATTGTCTGAACTTGATGCATCTGGNTTACAAGGTAGAGGNGGAGCCGCTTTTCCGGCAGGCAGAAAATGGCGTTCATTATTAGACCAAAAAGAAAAAACTAGATATGTAGTTTTAAATGCTGATGAAAGTGAACCGGGTACATTCAAAGATAGAGAAATTATTTTAAGAAGGCCTGATAAGGTTTTAGAAGGTCTTGCCATTGCTGCAAATTTAATTGGTGCTTCAGATGTGTATTGTTATTTGAGAGGAGAATTTCAATTACCAATAAAAATTTTAAATAAAGCTATAAAAGAATATAAAGATAGAGGTTCATTCCCAAATATTAATTTTCATGTTCATGAAGGTCATGGAGCTTATATTTGTGGAGAAGAAACTGCATTGTTGGAAGCCCTTGAGGGAAGAAGAGGTATGCCACGATTAAAACCTCCATTTCCTACTGAGGTTGGATTATGGGGTAAACCTACATTAATTCATAATGTTGAAACTATAGCATGCATACCATCCATAATTAATAATGGTGGAGAATGGTTTAATAAATTAGGAATAACAGGTCCAGGCAGTAAAGTTTATTGTATTAGTGGAAATGTCAAAAATCCTGGAATTTATGAGCTACCTTTAGGAGTAACACTTGATGAACTNGTTAATTATGCTGGTGGATATATAGGAAATTTAAAAGCATTCTCTCCTGGTGGAGCAAGTTCTGGGTTTTTACCTGCCAAAGAAAAAAATAGACCANTAGATTGGAAATCTTTATCTGAGGTAGGATCAAGTTTAGGCTCTGCTGGAGTAGTTGTCTTNAATGATTTAAATAGCATGAAAAAAGCTGTTAGAGAAACTTTACTTTTTTTTGAAAATGAAAGTTGTGGTCAATGTGCTCCTTGTAGAATTGGAAGTAGATTCCAAAGAGAATCAATTGATAGATATATTGATTCTAATTCATCAAATGACTTAAATTTAGTGGATGATGTTGCTTGGGAAATGGAGCAAGGTTCAATTTGTGGCTTAGGACATGTTGCTTCNGTACCTTTAACGAGTGCTNGAAAATGGTTTCCAGAGGATTTTGAATAATGTCAGATAAAAATACTGCAAAAATAGATGGAATTGATGTTGAAATTAAAGATGANAAAACAATTCTTGACCATGCAAAATCTTTAGGTAAAGATATCCCAACATTATGCCATGATGATCGTTTGGATCCTAATGGTTGTTGTAGAATGTGTCTTGTTGAAGTTGATGGTTGGCCTAGAATGGCTCCTTCGTGTGCAACTAAAATTACACCAGGAATGAACATTACTACAGAAAATGAAAGAATTGATCGTCATCGAAAAACGCTTATTTCTCTATATTTATCAGATCATCCTGAGAACCCCAGAGAAAAAGAAACTGGAGCACCAAATCAGTTATTGGATTTTGCTGACAAATATAACGTTTCAAATGGTTGGCCTCATCTAGAAAATAAAAGATTTGAAAGATCTGATGACCCAAATCCTTTTATTCATTTTCATGCAGACAAATGTATTTCATGTGCTAGATGTGTAAGATATTGTGATGAGGTTGAAGCGGTTAGCGCAATAACTTTAGCTGGAAGAGGTTCAAGTACAACTATTGCAACTGCCGATAATGTTTCTCTATTAGAATCAACATGTGAATTATGTGGAGGTTGTATTGATGTCTGCCCTACAGGTGCAATGGATGAAAAAATACCATTGCTTGCAAAAGCACCTCCCGAAAGAGAATTAGAAAAAGTAAGAACAACTTGTAATTATTGTGGTGTAGGATGTCAAATGGATCTTAATGTCGACCCTAATGCTAATAATGGAAAAGGAAAAGTAGTCAAAATTACTTCTCCTGATCCAGGTACTACCACAAATGATGGAAACCTATGTGTTAAAGGAAGGTTTGCATATGATTTTATTGATCATAAAGACCGAATAACCTCACCTTTAATTCGAGACAAAAATGGTATACTTCAGGAAACATCATGGGAAGTTGCTATCGAATATGCTGCTCAAGGTTTAAAGAAAGTTAGAGAAAAATATGGAAATGATGGTTTAGGTTTCATTTCCTCATCAAGATGCACTGGTGAAGAAAATTATTTGATGCAAAAAATGTCTAGAACTGTTTTTCAAACAAATAATATTCATCAATGTGCAGCCACCTGACACGCTCCAACTGTAGCCGGTCTGGTTACTACAATGGGTGCGGGAGCGATGACAAATTCTATTGGAGAGATTAGAGATGTAGACTTCCTATTTGTTATTGGAAGTAATACAACAGAAGCTCATCCAATTATAGCTATGGAAATGAAAAAAGCTGTTCAAAGAGGAGCAAAACTNGTAGTTGCTGACCCAAGAGCAATATGGTTAACTCAAGTTGCAGATAGACATTTACAATTAAGACCNGGCACTGANGTATGGCTTNTAAATGCCATGGCTAATGTTATTTTAGAGAATGATTTAGCTAATAAAGAATTTATAGAANATAGTACTGAAGGTTACGAAGNATTTAGTAAAAAAGTTTCAGAATATACTCCTGAAAAAGCTGAAAAGATTACTGGAGTTCCAGCAAAGTNTATTAGAGATACAGCTATTGAGTATGCATCAACAAAAAAAGCTGGAATTTATTACACNCTTGGTATAACAGAACACTCTCATGGAACTGATAATGTTTTTGCTCTTTCTAATTTGGTTTTAATGACTGGTCATTTAGGTTTTCCTTCAACAGGAATGAATCCACTTAGGGGTCAAAATAATGTCCAAGGTGCTAATGATGCTGGAGCTACCCCAATCTTTNTGCCAGGATATCAAAGAGTTGATGATCCTAAAGTTCACGCAAAATATGTAGAATCATGGGGTGTGAATTTTCCATCTGATCCAGGCTTAAACTTAAATGAAATGATGAAAAAAATTGGTAGTGGAATACACGGATTATTTATAATGGGTGAGGATATTGTATTATCTGAGCCTAATTCTTGTGAACTTGATGAACATATGCAAAGCCTTGAGTTTGTTGTTATGCAGGATATATTTTTAAATGGAACAAGCAGGTTTGCTGATGTTATTTTACCTGGTGCTTGTTTTGCTGAAAAAGATGGTGTTTTTACAAATTCTGAAAGGCGNGTTCAAAGAGTTCGAAAAGCAGTTGAACCACCGGGAAAAGCAAGAGCAGATTGGGAAATTTTAATTGATTTCGCTAATGCATCTGGTGCTAATTGGACATATAAGTCAACAAATGAAATTTATAATGAGTATGTTAAAGATGCCCCAAANTTTGCTGGATTGAGTCATGAAAGANTAGAAAATGAAGGTGGTCTACACTGGCCATGTTACGATCATGAAGATTCTGGAACACCATTTTTGCACAAAGATGGAGTTATGCGAGGAAAAGGTAAATTGGTGCCAGTTGATTATCGCCCATCCTTAGAGTCTGGTGATGAAGATTTTCCAATGATTTTATCAACAGGAAGAACTTTATACCATTATAATGCTGCTACTCAAACTAGATTTTCTGGAGGAACTTCAATTAAACAGCCAGAAGCCTTTTTGCAAATTCATCCAAGAGATGCAAGGTTTAGAGAGATAACTGATGGTGACTTTGTTGAAGTTAAATCAAGAAGAGGTGCTTTGACTTGCAGAGCACAAATTACTCGTGAAGTAAATCCTGGATATGCATGGATGCCATTCCATTTTATTGAAGCTAGAGCTAACGTTCTTACAAACGATGAGGGTGATCCAGTTACAGGAACTGCAGAGTATAAAGTTTGTGCTATTGAAGTTTCAAAAAATTAATTTTANNTTCACATAATATATGACTCAAGAAAATCAAGAAAAATCGGATTTGGTCGGCATTCTTGATCGTAATCTTTATCATTATTCAAAATTATCTAATTCCAACTTTAAATTGCATAAAAATACTTTAGATAAAGTTGTGCATGAAGAACCATTGCAAATTAAAATAAATGATAAAATTCTTTCGATTACGATGAGAACTCCAGGTCATGATAAGTTATTAGCAATTGGTTTCCTATTTTCTGAAGGAATTATTAAAAACTTTTTAGATATTTCTAATATCCATTTTTATGCAGATTCNAATATTGTCAATGTTATCATAGATGAAAATAAAGTTTCATTACCGGATTTAAATTCGCATTCAAAAAGAGGGACAATCACATCATCTTCATGTGGTGTCTGTGGTAGAGAAAGCATAGATGATATACTTAGTATTTGTAGTTCTCAAGAGATTTATCCCACAATNAAAAAGGAATTTATTCAAAAATCAGTAANTATATTAAGNCAANATCAAACTATTTTTTCACATACTGGTGGTTGTCATGGTGCTGCNGCAATAAATAACAATGGTGATTTATTATNTATTCATGAAGACATTGGAAGACATAATGCTGTGGATAAAGTAATTGGAAGTTTAGTTGAAAACNATTTAATTGATAAATCAAAAAAAATACTTTCTAATAAAACCTCCATATTAGTTGTTAGCGGTAGATTAAGTTTTGAGATTGTCCAGAAATGTGCTGTTGCTTCAATCCCAGTGATTTCTAGTGTTTCTGCTCCTAGTTCTTTAGCTATAGANCTAGCTGCTGAACTAGGTATAACAATTACTTCTTTTGTNAGAAAAAAAGGTTTTAATATTTATACACATAAAGAAAGAATAATTTAAATAAATAGAGAGTAATATAATTTTATGTTTTTAAAAGACTATGATGTTAATAGAGACGAATTTTCCTTTTTTACTGAAATCAATACTCGATGGAGAGATTTAGATGCATTTGACCACATTAATCATGCAATGTATCTTACTTATCTTGAAACCGGTAGATTTGATTTTTTGAGGGATATTAAAGAACTTAAAAAATCAATTATAATGGCATCTATTAGTCTTGATTATCACAAGCAAGGGTATCATCCAAGTAAATTATTCATTGGCCAGAGAATTGTATCAATCGGAAATACAAGCTTTAAGATGTTAGCATCAATTTTTAATGGTGAAGAAGTTTTACCGTTAGTGTCCTCATTAACAGTTTTGGTTTGTTTTGATTTTAATGAACAAAAATCTTTTTCAGTACCTGAAATAATTAGAAGTAAAATGAAGTAATTTTACTTTTATTCAAAATTTGATAAGGCACTAATCAAATCTCTAATTTCTCTAAGTGATAATACATTTAAAACAGATGGCATACTTGAAATATGGTTGATTTGGTTAATGATTTTTGAATTTAAAATTGGTATTATTTCACCATTTCCAATATCAACAAAAGTATTATAATTATTCACTTCGATTATTTTACCATAAATTTCTGTCATATCATCTAAATCGAAAGTTGCGGTTCCATATCCAGGAGCAATTTCTTTACTTGGTAAAATTAAAGATTCTAAAATCTGAGTTCTTGTTAATCGATTTGACAAATTTTTTAAATTTGGTCCAACTAGGTTTTGATTATTTCCACCAACAGCATGACATCTAGTACACTGAGCTGAAATATTGTTATAATAAATATCAATTCCTTTTTTTTCATTACCCCCAAAAAGAGTATAATAATATGGGGTGAGAGTATCAGAAAAGGTCTTTTCAAACTTTAATTTTAAATTTGGAAAATATTCAAATGATTCAAATACTTCCAAGCTTATTTCCGGTAAAATTGTTTGATTTATTAGACTATCTTTTAGCCCAGAGAAGAAAAATTTTGTTTGATCGTTATTTATTAATTTTAGTTGGTTAATAGATTCTTGTTTTTCTTCATAAGAGCCTTTTTTATATATATTTATTAAGAAAGAAGCTTTGGTTTCATCTTGAAGTAAAGTTTTTGAAATATGCTTTAACAGTTCTGTTCTAACTATTTTAGAAGTGTCATTTGATGCAATGTCAAAAATAATTTCTGAATTATATGAATTATTTTCGAGCAATGTTATTAGTGATTGTTGTCTAATATATTTTGAAGAGTCTTTTTTAAGAAATGATATTAGTATTGTATCTAGAGAAGTTATCTTTAAAGAGGATAATGCTTTAATTGATGCAACTCTCACTGATTCAGATTTATCATATAAAAGTTCAAAAGCGTTTTGACCAAACAACTTACGAACTGAATTATTATTTCTATTTATTTCTCCTCTATATCTACCATCTACACGGTCATGTTTAGATGGTGATTCCCAGTTTGATAAAATATTAATTGATTCTACTCTCATCAATTCATCATTTGTACTATTTGTGCTAAAATCAATAAGATTTTGAATATTATTTAATTTCCCAACTCTTGAATTTGCATTTAAAGATCTTCTAATAAATCCTTCATTATCAAATTCTGTTTTATTAATCAAATTAGCTAAAGTTGGTAATGATTCCTCAATTGAATAATCATCATTTATAGCTCTTGAAGCTTCAGTTACTATAAATTCATTCTTATCTTTAAGATATATGTCAATTAATGGGCTATTTAATCTTCTTAAGGCAACTACACACGCTATTTTAACAGCATCTGAATCATCATTATAATATTTAGCCAATTCTTCTGGAGATGCAACTCTGCTTAAAGCAATAATTGCTGCATGTCTTAAAAGAAGATCTTTATTATTATTAATTCTTATATTTTCAATTATATCGTTAACTGCATTTTTTAATTTAATTCTTCCAATAGCTTCAATAGCATGAAGTTGAATTCTTAAAGATTTATGTTTTAGAAATGGAATTAAATCATCTGATTTAATTTGATATTTCACATCTCCAATTATCTTGATTGCTTGTGTTACAATTTCTTCATCTTGGTCATTTAAATATGGTTTAATTTTTTCAATAATTCCAATTTTTTGTCTTCCTAATTGACCCAATCCCCAAATAGAATGGATTCTAGCTAATTGATTCGATTCATCATTTAATCGTTTTAAAAAAACTTCTAAACCAGAATCACCTCTTTTTACCAATTCAAATTGACTTTTTTTCCTTACTCTCATATCATGATTTGATAAAAGATTATATAACGAATCAAGATCTAATAATTTATAATCTTGTTGCAAAGCGTTTTTCGTTAAAATTCTTTTTTTATTATCTTTTTCAATTGTGTCAATTTTCCATATTCTTCCTTTTTTATTTGTATTCCATCCTAAATCCCAATCACCAAAATACATACTTCCATCTGGTCCAAAATCTATTCCTGTTGGTAATAATCCTTTAACTATTTCAGTTGAGTTTTTAAGTCTAAATGACGAACCATCTTTTTCTAATTCAAATGCATGTATTGGAGAATTTGATGGAGATCCTCTGAATTCAGAAACAAAAAAATTATTTTCCCATTTCGAACTCAAGGCTGATCCTGGATTATATGCAAGACCAGTAGGTCCATTTATATAATTAATAATTGGGGGTAAAAAGTAAGCAGCTTGACCTTCCCAATAAGGAATATGCATTTTTTCATCAATCCAAACTTTATAGGAATTATTTTTTGGATCCGTATACTTTCCAAATTGCCAGTTTATTCTCCATCCACCATCAGATCCATTTATTAAATGCACTAAACGTTCTCTCTCTCCATCATGATCGGCATCATTGTCAATTGCAATTAAATTACCAAATTTATCAAAGTCAAATTCATGAGTATTTCTTAGTCCTGCTGAATATACTTCAAATCCAGTACCATCAATTTCTGATCTTACTATAACCCCTTGATTTGGATATTTCCATTTTTTATTATCTTTATCAATAACATTCATACCTATATCACCAATCGACCACCAAATTCTTCCGTCTGGTCCAATTTTAGCACCTGACATACCATGAGCACCAAATCCTATATGAACACCATATCCTCTACTTAATGATTCTTTAAAGTCAGCTTTACCATCATAATTTGTATCTTTTGTTCTCCACATATCAGGGGCAACTGATATAAATACTTGACCATCATAAAATTCCACACCATTAGCCAAATCAGATATTTCTTCATTAAAATCTTCAATATAAAGCAATGATTTGTCTGCTATTCCGTCAATGTCGGAATCAGAGACTACCCAAACTTGTTCTTTTTCAATTGTTAAATCCTTCCAGTTTAATTCTCCATCATTATTTAAGTCTTTTAAAAATTTTCGACCTTCTTCATTTTCTTTAGAAAAATTTTCTCTAAGGAAGTTTTTTCTATCTTCAATTGTTTCCCATGAAATGGATTTAGTCATCCAGTTAGGGTGATTTCGAATATCAAACTCAGAATGAGTTATTCTTTTGCCTCTTGTATAATAAATATTTCCTGTAGATTGATCTATACTCAATGCTATAGGATCCATTGCTAATGAATCATTAGCCCATAACGACAAGTTAAAGTCTTTATGAAGTTCAGTAGGGGGTATATTGTTTTTATTGGATTCTAAAAAAACAGGATTATCTTTTTTTTTATTTAATGAATCTGTTGTTGAAAAATGATTACATGATAAAAAAATACAAAAACAAAACAAGAATATTTTTTTATTAATACTCACATTCATTATCATTTGGATTAACATAATAAGATTTGTAATTACTAGCTTTTTTATCCATACAGCCTGATAAATTTAATACTTTAATGTATTCAAACTGAGTTGGATGCGTTTCTGCTTGAATTCCTATATATCCATCCATTACTCTGCTTCCTGGAGGGTAATATTCAAGAGATCCATAATCGCCTGTAACCGTAGGTTTTGAATATTCAATTACATTGTTTCCATTTTCATCAAAATGCTTAAAAATTGAATCGCCAAGGACTAAAATTTCAACTTTTACCCAATCATCTCCATGATATGTTTTTGAAGAGGAATTAGTGCAATGGTCAGTATGAAATTGATTCTTATAAATTACATCTGTACCACAACTACATAAATTTAATGTGTTTCTCTGGTCAACACCATTTCCACCTAATAATTGAGCTTCTATTGAAATAGGAAATTCTTGATTCTTAAGTATAGTTTTTGGGGCTTGAGAATGAAGCATTAATCCATTGTTCCTGTAAGCCCAGTCTGGACCGTTTTTCAGCTGATCACCAAAAAATTTATATTTTGCTCTTATTTTATAATGAGAAAATTTATCTTTATAGAATAAATGCCCAAATTCTCCATTAAATTCATCCCAATTTTCATAATTGATGGTTAGTAAATTATTTTCAACTCTAAAGGTGGATTTTAAATTTAAACCTAATTCATATCCAGTAAATTTTGGTGTCCAATCTTTTAAATCTTTTCCATTAAATAATGATATCCAATTTTCAGTAGAACTTGAATTATTTGATGAACAAGATTGTAAAAAAAAGAATACAATAATATTAATTAAAGCAACTTTTTGAAAATAGATTGATTTTTTCATTTAGACCTCAAATTTGGTAAATAATGTATAAAATATTATTTACTTTTCAATAAAAAATTTGATGAACTAATATAAAAGTTTTAATAAATTTTAATTATAATGAATTATACAAGTAAGGTTATATATATGAAAAAATTAATTATCGTTCTTTTTCTTTTAAACTTAAATATTTCTTTTGCTTTCAAAAGTGATTCCACATCAACAAACTCAGATTCACTTCATTTTAAATTTGAGCCTGACTCTCTTGTGTTGAATGTAGGTGACTCAGCGGTTGTAAAAATTTCAATTTTCAACAGAGACGAACCTTCAAATAATCCATTTTATGTATATGGACTTGATAGAGGTTCATTAAAAACTACGCCAAGAATGAGTGGAGGAGAACATTCTGTAAATGTTAAAATAAATGCAGTTAAGTCTGGTGATTTAACACTTAACGTCAGAAGTATTACAGTTAATCGGCCTGATAGAAAATACGATAAAATAAAAATTACTGTGCCATTTCCCGAAATCGATCGGATTGAAATGAATGTACCTAAAACTTTGTTTTCAGGTACTACATTAATTTTAAAACCTAAAGTTATCGATAAAGCTGGTATCTTAAGGGAAGATATTGTTGTTAAATTAAAAACTAATAATAAAAAAATTGCTACTATAGATGATTTTGGAAATTTACATCTATATAAAGATGGTAATTTGGCTATTACAGCTACAGCTGATGATATTCAATCAAAATTAAAATTAAAAATATTAAAAAATCCAATCAACAATATTGAATTAAGCTCATCCAAAAAGTTGGTTAAGACAGGTGATGTTGTAAATTTTAATGTTAAAGCTTTTGATTCTAATAAAAAATTAATAGATAATGTTCCGATATCTTTTTCATATAATGGAAGAATTCATTTCTCAAGAACNCCAGAAATTCCCTATGGTAAGGATTTTGCAAAAGTTAATGTTTTGGGTGATGAATATAGATTTGATGCAGTAGATTATGGTTTACCTGCTTCAGCTGAAATTTCTCAAGATGGCAAATTTGTTGCAGAAACTCCTGGTGTATATACAATCTATGCAACAACTGGTGGTGTTTCATCTTATACATCGATAAATGTTCTTCCTAGAAATATTCAATCTGATTTAGAACTAGTTGGAATTGGCTTGGTCCCTGATTACTTCACATCCGATCTTTGGGTTTGGCCTGGAATTGGAGAACATGAAGGTAAGGATTTTGCAGTTACTGGAACATGGTCTGGTGATGGTCATGCATATTTTTGGGATGTAACTGACCCCTCAAATATTATTTGTATTGATACAGTTAAAGTTGATGCTAGAACTGTAAATGATGTTAAAATTTCATCTGATGGTAAGATTGGAGTTATTACAAGGGAAGGAGCTTCGAATAGAAAAAATGGATTTGTAATATTAGATGTTGTTGATCCATTTAATGTGAAAATTCATTATGAATACGATGATGATATGACTGGTGGNGTCCATAATGCCTTTATTTATGAAAATCATGTTTATTCAGTTAATAATGGCAGAAAATTTGACATAATTAATATTGATGATCCTAAAAACCCTAAAAGAGTTGGTGTCTATGAATTAAACACTGCTGGNCATCATATTCATGACGTTTGGGTGATAGACGGTATTGCCTATTCATCAAATTGGCTTGATGGTGTACATGCAATTGATATCGGAGGACCTAACTTAGGAGANATTGATAATTCATNGATAAANAACCATCCTTTGTTATCATTATCTGGCAAAGGAAGTCCTTCAAATCCTATACCAATTGCAAGTCTTAGCGACCCTTCAAAAAGAAATCATGCCGCATTTCCATTTTTAAGTAAATCAACTGGNAAATTTTTTATTATTGGTGGGGATGAAAAATTTCCAGCTGGAAATATCGGTGCACCTAACATTGAACCATCACATCCTTCTGGAGGTTTTCATTTTATNAACTTTGATGACCCTTCAAATCCTGTTGAAGAAGCAATATATCAAGTACCAGAAGCTGGAACACATAATTTTTGGATTCAGGGTGATACTTTGATTGCTGCTTATTATCAAGCAGGATTAAGAATTCTTGATATTTCTGGAGAATTAATGGGTGATTTATATAAACAAGGTAGAGAAATTGCTTCATTTTATTCTGGTCATATTGATGGAAAAGTTGCTTGGTCTCCAATGGCTTGGGGTGCANTGCCATATAAGGATTTAATTTTTTTCTCAGATATGAACAGTGGTTTATATGCTGTTAAGTATAAAAGTGAAGATGATGATGAAGATAAATAAATGGATATTAATTTGTTTATTAGTTCAATCAATAATTTTTTCAAAAAATTATTTCATATATGCAACAGCTGAATCNGAAGATCAGGTTGCATTATTNAGATTTGANGGTTCNAATATTCATTTAGAAGAAAATATTGCAGTTGGNGTTAATCCTGTTGAGATNGAGGGTCCTCATGGCATTAATATTTCCCCTAATGGTGATTATTGGTTTTTATCTATGGCTCATGGAGTTGGTTCTCCAAATGGAATTTTATATAAATATTCAACTGAAAACAACAAGCTTGTTGGTCAAGTTGAATTAGGTTTTTTCCCTGCTACTTTAGAAGTTTCAAAATCAACAGGATTATTATATATAGTAAACTTTAATCTTCACGGTGGTCATGATGAAATTAGTTCAGTTTCAATTGTAGACCCTGATTTAATGGTGGAAATTGAAAGAGTACAAACTGGAGTAATGCCNCATGGGTCAAGANTGCTCAATAATGGATTAAAACATTACTCTGTTGCAATGATGTCAGGTGAGCTTTTTGAGCTAGATGCANTCGAAATGGTAATAACTCGAAAACTTAAAACATCATCTATGAANAAATCTCATCACTCAATGATGCATCACAATCACTCTGAACATATAATGGANAAATCACGCCCTACNTGGGTTTATCCTAGNCCAGATGATAAATTACTTTATGTTGTTAATAGTGGTACTAATGAAGTATTGGAAATTGATATTAAAAGNTGGTCTATTAAAAGAAAATTTTCAACATCCATNGGTCCATATAATTGTGAAATATCTAAAGATGGAAAATTTTTAGCTGTTACATATAAACCTGATGGATTTACTGGAATTTGGGATGTTAAAAAAGGTGTNGAATTAGCAAAAATTAAAAACTCAAGAAAAGTTNCTCATGGGGTTGTAATTTCACCAGATAGCAAGTTTGCATTTGTTACATCGGAGGGTATTGGTGGTGAGCCTGGTTCTGTGGATGTAATTGATTTAATTAATAAGAAATTGATTGATCAAGTAGATATTGGTAAACAAGCAGGTGGAATTGTATTTTGGAAAATGGAAGATTGATTTAATTGTCTGAAAAAGAAAAAAAAGCAACAGGTTTTGCNAAAAAAACAGATTTTACTTGGTTGGGTATAGGACTCTTTCTTTTTTTATTTTTGATATTTATTCCTACTCCTCAATCCATGATNGATCAAGCATCTATTGTATTTAATAATTTATCTATTGAAGCTCAAAATAATACTTCGGTTGATAAAATTTCATTTAATATTCAAGTAATAATAGCACTTCTTTCTATGTGTGTTATTTTTTTTGCAACTGAAGCTGTCCCATTACCTGCTGTTGCNTTATCTATTGGTTTAGTTCAATTGTTTTTTGGTGTAACAGAACCATCTAAAATAGTATCAACATATGCACATGACGCNGTATGGTTTATTGCTGGTTCTCTTGCNTTAGGTGCTACTTTTATTAAATATGGTATTGATAAAAGAATTGGAATGCTTGTTTTAAGTTTATCTGGAACCAGTATAAGAAGAATTATAATTGGGTTATTAATTGGAACATCCATTCCTGCAGCATTTATCGGAGAACATGCTGTTGCGGGTATGTATTTACCTATCGCAGTTGCTTTGTTTACATTGACAAGCAAAGAAATCAATTGTCCTAATTTGGGTAAATTATTAACNCTCACTATCGCTTTTGGGTGTATGATAGGAGGTCCGATGTCTCCAACTGGTGGAGCAAGAAATGCAATCATGATTGGTTTTTTATCAGATGCTGGATTTGATGTTTCTTTTGTTCAATGGCTGTCTATGGGAGTTTCTTATACTTTATTTATGATTATAGTCATGTCTTTAATTTTACCATTATTATTTAAGCCTGAGGTAAGTGATCTTTCAAATGCTGTTTCTATACTNAGATCAGATCTTGAGAAATATGGTAAAATGACCTTTAAACAATGGTTGGTTATTTTTATTATGGCAATTGTCATTTTTATGTGGATAACTGATAAAACTNTTATAAANAATTTATTTGGATTNTCATTAGGTTTAGGTGGNATTGCNATTACNGGAGCTGTGACATATATGCTTCTTGGTCTTACGACCTGGAAAGACTATGAAGAGGGTATAAGTTNGGGGGTTGTAGTTTTATATGCAGGTGCTATTTCCCTCGGTTCAGTTTTTAAATCTACAGGTGCTGCTGGTTGGTTAGCTTCATCAATNATTGGTTTGGTGGAACCATTAGGTATGGATTCAGGTATTCCATTAGTTATTCTTGTGGTGTTGGTTGGAGCAAGTTTAACCAATTTAATGAGTGCAGGAGCTACTGTTGCAGTCATAGGGCCTGTCATAATTGGAATGGCAGAAGCTTCTGGNACAAATCCAATTTTGATTGGTATTGCTCTCGCAATTTCTACATCTGCTGCTTTTTGGTTGGTNATTGGTACTCCTGCAAGCTCTATCGTTTACAGTAGTGGTCTTCTTGGGGCTAAAGACTTTATGAGAGGTGCAACATTGGCTTGGCCATTGGCATTGATTGTAATTATATCAATGATATTATTTTACTGGATGCCAATNTTGGGAATAAATCTTTCAATATAGGAGTTTAATATATGGATTTAATATATTTATTTATCCCAGTATTAATATTTGTTTTGATATTTTATTTTGTNACAAAGAAAAATATTGAAAACATTGATGAAGAGAAAAAGATAGNAAAAGATAAAAAACAGTCATGGGCCGATGAAAAATATGTTTCTTATGGAGAAGTTCAAAANGTAAAATCAGAACTACTAGAAGANGTAAATAAAAATTTTTCANAAGATAAAAAAAACATTNTAACTGAAATAATTAATGAATGGGCAGATTTAAGAATAAAAGTTTTTGAAGAGAGAAGATCTTGGATCAGAAATCCTAAAACAAAAGTTGATGATTAATATATATAAAATGATTTTGAAATATTCTTAAACTTTACAAGTTTATTTATTTGTGCTTTTGTAGAAAATATATTGATTTTTTTTAAACCTAGTAATTGACTCATTCTCTTTTCATTGATAATAACATTATCTGGAAATAAATCATTGATTGTTTTTATTAAATTTAAATTGATAAAAACAGGATCATAATTATATTTATCTGTTATAGTTATTTCTATTCCAAAACATTTACTGTTTAAATATTTAGGATTAACGGCTTTTCCTTGAATTTCAATGGGAGTAAAGCTAGTTTTTTTAAACTTTACAGATTCTAAGTTTAATTTATTTAGCTCTCTTAATAGTTTTTTATTGTCTATCCAAGGTGCACCAAAAGTTTTGAAAGGTTTTGATGTACCACGACCTTCAGAAATATTTGTTGCTTCAAACAATACAGTAGATGGATAAATAATGGCAGTTTCTAGGTCTGGAATATTAGGTGATGGAGGAACCCATGAAAGTTCAGTATCATTATAGAAAAAATTTCTTGACCAATTCTTCATTGGAATAACGGTCAATTTCGGATTTTTTTTTATCCAACCCATATCAACTATCATTTTAGCTAATTCTCCGATTGTTAGCCCATATACAGAGGGAATTGGATACATTCCTATAAAAGATGAATAGTTCATGTCAAGAATAGGTCCTGAAATTAAATTTCCAGAAAGTGGATTTGGTCTATCTAAAACAATAAAATGAATATTCATTTCCGCAGCTTTTTCCATACAATAGCCTAAAGTAGAGATGTAAGTATAAAAACGTGCCCCAATATCTTGAATATCATAAATAATTAAATCTAAGTCAGAAAACATTTCTGAGGTTGGTTTTTTTGTTTTCCCATAAAGACTATAAAGTTTTGGTAATGAATCTATTTTCGCATAATCTATTTTCTCGCCATCAGCAAATTCACCTAAAAAACCATGCTCTGGGGAAAAAAGTTTACTTATGGTAATATTATTAAAATCATTTAAAGCTTTCCAAGATTTTTCACCTTCTTTAGTTAATCCAGAATGGTTTGTAATGAAACCAATGTTTTTATTTTTTAATAAATCTAGCTTGTTTTCAATTAGATTGTTAATACCAGGAATAGTTTGAGAAAAAATATTAAAAGGTGTAAAAAATAAGAATAAAAAAACAATCTGATTTTTCATCAGAAAGTTTTTAATCAAGTGAAATTATATGAGCTGATATTACTTCTTCGAATGCAATTATCTGATCTAGAATAGATTGGTCTGGATTCGAATGAATTTTAACGAGACCAATGGCACTTTTATTTTCCGTATTTTTATTTGTAGAATTGTAATATCCATCAATATTGATGTTTAGCTTACCTAAAAGCGAACCAACTTTTCCAATAACACCAGGTACATCTCTATTATACATTAGTATGAATTTTCCATCTGGAACAAGGTCAAGGTCAAAACCATCTATCTGAACGATTCTTGGTAAAGAACCATCAAATAAACTTCCCTTAATTGTAATTGAACTATTTATTGTTACAGATATTTCATTATCATAATTAATTTTTTTATGACTGTATGTTTCATCAAAAAGAATACCTGCTTTTTCAGCTACAGCTGAAGCATTAATATAGTTTACATTCTCATCATGAATATTTTTAAAAAAACCTTTTAAAAAAGCTAAGGTTATAATATTTACATCTTTTAATGAACCACCTGTCGATATAGACATTGTGTCAATTGGAGGATTTGCTAGTTGTTGCATAAAAATTCCAAGTTTTTCTGCTAAATTTAAATGTGGTTCTAAAGATTTTAATATGCTCATATCAGTTATTGGAATATTAATAGCACTACCAATCTTTTGTTCAATTAGATAATCTCTAATACTTTCGCAAATAGTTGTTGAAACTCCCTGTTTAGCTTCTTGTGTTGAAGCACCTAAATGTGGAGTGTAAAGTATGTTTTTAGCCTTTAACAAAGGAATATCTTTGACTGGTTCCTCATTAAAAACATCTAGAGCGGCACCGCCAATTATATTATTTTCTAAAGCTTCAAAAAGGTCATTTTCATCAATTATGCCTCCCCTAGAACAATTGATTATTCTAGCACTAGGTTTCATTAATTTAAATTTTTTTAAGTTGAATAAACCCGTTGTTTTCTTAGTTCTTGGAATATGAATACTAATGTAATCACTCTGTTTGCATAATTCATCCAGTTCTTCAATAATTTCTACATAATCTAATTCATAGCTTCCTTTTTTAACATATGGATCATAACCTAAAATTTTCATATCAAAAGAGTGTAATCTTTTAATTACTTCAGTTCCAATTTTACCAAGTCCCACTACACCAATAGATTTATTTTGTAATTCTGAACCGATAAATTTGTGCCTATCCCATCTTCCATGAACCATAGCATGATATCCTTCATGAACATTTCTTGATAAAGATAGTAATAAAGCAATAGTGTGTTCAGCTGCAGAAATTGTATTTGCATCTGGAGTATTCATAACTAAAACACCATTCATTGTCGCAGCAGAGATATCAATATTATCAACACCTACACCAGCTCTTCCAATTACTTTTAAATTTGTTGATTTTTTAATTAAATCGGCTGTAATCGTAGTCCCACTGCGAATGATCCAACCACTTATATCTGTTAAATCAATATCCTCTAAATTTTTATTTGATGCATCAATAACTTCTATAGATGATTCAGAAAGAATTTTTTTTCCTTCATCTGATATTGGGTCAGTTACTAAAACTTTATACATTATATTTCCTCTAATGTTTGGTCCATAACTTCTATAATTTCATTTACATCTTCCATATGAATATCTCCCATGTGAGAAACTCTAAAATTTTTACCTTTTAGAGGTCCATATCCACCTGATATCATATAACCTTTTTCTAAAAGTTTTTTTTGAAAATCATTCACATCAATATTTAAATCATTTTTTATGCATGTTAGTGTTTCTGAATAATAACCTTCTTCAGGAAATAATCCGAAACCTTTGTCAATTGCCCATGCTCTCATTTTTTTAGCCATTTCTTTGTGTCTATTAAATCTATTCTCTAATCCTTCATAAAATATTTTATTAAGTTGCGTTTTCATTGCATACATGTGAGGAATCGAAGGAGTTGAAGGTGTTTGAGATTTTAAGGCATATTTTTCAAAAACTTCAAAGTCAAAATAATAACCTTTATTTTTACATTTTTTGCTGGTTTCTAATAATCTATCAGAAACTGTGCAAAATGAAAAACCAGGAGGAAGAGAAAATCCTTTTTGAACACTGGCAAGAATAAGATCTATTCCAAGTTTATCCACTTCAATTTTGACAGAGGTAAGTGAGCTTACAGCATCAACTAAAAATAAAACATCAGGATATTTTTTCATTACTTCAGCTACATCTTCAAGGGGGTTCATTAGTCCTGTAGAAGTTTCATTATGAACATAAGTCATTACATCGTATTTCCCAGATGATAATGCATCATCTACAATTTCAGGTGTGATAGGTTTACCTAAATCAACTGAAATCATGTCAGCTTCTAAACCCGACATTTTTGTGATATCATGCCATTTTTTTGAGAATGCTCCACATACAAAGTTCACACATTTTTTTTTCACGGAATTTCTTACTGCTGCTTCCCATAGGCCAGTAGCAGAGCTTGTGCTTAAATATATTCTATTTGTAGTAAATAACAATTCACTTAATGGTTTCATTATTTCTTCATAAAGAATTGAAAACTCTTTACTTCTATGTCCAATTGGATAATCGCTTAAAGATGATAAAACTTCATCTTGAATATGAGTTGGTCCTGGAATATAAAGTTTAGGTTTTTTTTGCATAATTATTTCTCCATAGATCTCATTACGAGACCAGTTGGTGCTTTTGGGTAAAAATAAGTTGATTTTTGAGGGAAAATNGCACCTGATTTAGTTACTTTAAAAATTTCATCAACACTTANNGGGGGNACAGTTATTGCATAATTCCAATTATTATTCTTNAATTCTTTNGAGCAAATACTTTTGTCTTGAAAATATTTAAGGTTTTTTCTGTGGCTAATATCNTNAGAANTCATTTCAGTAATTTTTTTTAAAATTATTTCTTCTAATATNACAACAGGAATTTTTGATAAAAATTCGTTTTTAACAATTGACTCAACAAGTTTAATGGTTTGTTGAGTTGGTGTTAATTTTAACTCTCCCTTGTTTTGGGTGTGAATTGAAAATGATGAACTATTTTTATCCGATTCAATAGCAAAGTATTCACTTATATTATCAATAAATTTTTCTTCATTAAATTTATTTAAATCAAAGACTGCACGGTGTGTTGCTTCAACGATTAGGCCTGGAGTTGAAGAAGGAACTAAGTATGCCATCAAAGAGGATGTATCAATTTTTGAAGAGTTGTTTTCTTGGTTAAGTATTCTAGAAGCTGCATATCTATGGTGACCATCTGCAATTAATGCATATTTCTCAGCAAATGAATCACTAAATTTTTTTATAAAATCTAGGTCAGAAGTTTTTAATAATTCTAAATTTACAACTCCTCTATGATTAAAAATAGCGGTATTTATGTTTAGCTTATTAAAGTGATTTATGAATTCTTTTGTTTCTTCTTTATTATCTTGATAAATAAAAAATAAAGGACTGAGGTTTGACAGAGTTGCTTTATATAAATTTACTCTGTCCATTTTTGGTGCTTGATGCGTTCTTTCGTGTCTTAATACAAATTTATCTGAATCGTCATCAACATTCAGTGATGCCATAAACCCGTATCTAGTTAAATTTTCGTTATTTTTGGAAACATATGATTCCTTTAATAACCATATTGCAGGTTTTGATAAACGAATGATATCATTTTTTTTCCAATTATTCCATCTTTTTTGTGCTTCAGCATAAAATTCTTCGTTTGAGCTTCTGCTAGGATCATAATTAGAAGGAAGTGTCATTTTAATAAAGTTATATGGAGATTTAGTTGCTAGAATTTCCCTTTCTTTATGATTTACTACGTCATAGGGAGGTGCTATAACATCTGATAAATTTTTAATTACATCAGTATTATAATAATAACCCTTAAATGGTCCAATCTTAAGCATACTTAACTCCAAAATGAATTATTGAAATATTATCTATTTTGTAGCTTCTTCGTTTGAAAACTGCCAGCGACATTTTCCACACCACCATGGTTTTCCTTTATAATCACTTCTTTTAATATTTAGAGTTAGTTGATTATCACATTTTGGACAATCTAATTCAGTGTCCTCATCAGGCCATTCATAATCAGGGTTAAATTCAATAGGTGAATCAAATGTTTTAAATTCTGTCATGGCTATAAATTACGAATTATTTATTATCTACTGAAAGTTGTATTTTAAGAATTTAAAATAATTAAAATGGAAATAATAATTGCGCTCAGACTTGTCCTAATCCATTTCATTTTTTTTCGATTTTTTATTGTGTCTTCATATTGTTTCCACCAAAGGTTAATAAAAACTGTTTCATTTGAAGATACGTATATTTTTTTTGTTGATTCTTTTAAAAGGAAATTAATTTCATCTCTTGTAAAATGTTCCTCAAGAGCAATTATATAGTTTGGTTCAATGTAAGTAACATTATGAAAACCAGTCTTTACTGGTATTGGATTTTTTAGTGGAGATTGACCAACTAAAATATCATCAATATATAAATTAAGTCCAATTGAATCTGTATTAATTTGAACAAAGCCTGAATCATTGTTTTGAAATGATAAGGAATTTGATTCTTGCGAAAGAAGAATATTGAAAATAAAAATTGCTAAAACAAAATAACTTTTCATAAGTTTAAGATTTATAGGTTAATTTATGTTTAGTTTTAAATAAAAATAATTGTTTATTTACATTTTTTTTAATGATAATAAAAAATAAAAGCATCATTTTAATCATAAATTTAGCCTTAATATTTTCTTCTGGTTGTGCGTATTTTAATTACTTTTATAATGCAAACCAATTTTTTGATCAGGCGCAATCTGAAATTCTTGATTTAAAAGATGGAGAAGATTTTTCACCTACAATTATTAATTTGTTTAATCAGACCATAGATAGATGTAATATTGTTATAGATAAATATCCAGATTCAAAATTTGTGCCAGCTGCTTTATTTTTAAAAGCAAAATCTCATTTTTTTAAAAAAGACTATGTACTTTCTAAATCTACTCTTGAAAATTTATCCTCATTTAATTTAAATGATTTTCAAATTATGGAATCTGAATTATGGAAACATAAATCAAATTGGTATATACTTAATGATGAAAAAATTTTTAATGATATAAAAAAAATAATAAAAACATCAAAATCACTTCAAAAAAATGATCAGAAATTAATATTATTAACTTCATATCTTACATTATCTCAAATGTATGAAGAAATTGACATGATAGACTCTTCACTTTATTTTTTAAATAAACGATCAATAATTTCTAAAGACAGATCAAGTAGAATGAAAGAGAGTTACCTAATAGCAGAAAAAGCTTATAGTAAAAAAAAATATGACATAGCATTAGAAAATTTTAAGAAGACTTCTAATTTTCACCCTTCAATCAAAATAAATGAATATTCAAATTTAATGGTTATTAGAATTCTAAGAGAATTAAATCAATTGGATGAAGCAGCCTCAAAAATTGAATCTCTTATAAATGATGAAAAATTCACCTCAATCAAGCCTGAATTGCTTCTTGAATTAGCTAATTTATTATCAAGTCAGAATAAAAAAGATGAATCAATTGATGTTTTTCAGCAAATAACTGAAAATTTTCCTAAGACAATATTTTCAGCAGAAGCATATTTTAAAATTGGAAATTATGCATTAGATATTGAAAAAAATTATTCTAAATCAAAAAAAATGTATGAAAATGTCGAACTAGAATTTCCATCTTCCATATATGTTTCAACTTCAAGGTTAAGGATAAAAGAAATTAATTTAATAGAAGTTTATCAAGATTCAATAAAAACCTATATAGATTATATTAGTAAAGATTCAATAAGTGTAAAAAATTCATTAGAAGATAAAATCTCCTTTTTTTATTATAGCATTGCTGAGATAGAATCTTTTAGATTCAATCATATTGATGACGGAATAATTTATTTTAATATAATTGTTAATGAATACCCAAATGCATCATATGCATCCAAATCACTTTTCTCTTTATATTTCTTGTATGATAAAAAATCAAACGATAAACTTAAAATAGACACAAGAAATAAATTATTGAAAGACTATTCCGATACTGACTATAGTAGGTTTTTATCAAATTCGATTGGAATAAAAATCAAAGATTTAGCTGGAGAGAAAATGTTGAACGCAGAATCTTTAATTAATCAAAATCCAACTGAGGCAATCATTTTATACAAAAATATTTTAGAGGAGTTCCCTAAGACTTCATATTCTTCTTCAATAATATTGTCAATTGCACACATATACGATTTTATTTTAAATGATTTTCATTCCGCTTATTCCTATTATAAACTTGTAAAGGAAAATGATCCATTATCTGATCAAGCAATTTATGCTTCGAAAAGATTAAATATTATGGATAAGGCAGATAACATGCTACCTGATTCAATATCGCAAGAAAATTAATAAATTAATATGAAATTTTTTATAGCTGCTCCTTTTGGAAATTATTTAAAGTTCAAAAATAAAAATCATGTAATTCCTGTNACTGGCACATGGACATTANATAAGAGAGCTAATTTATTGAAAAGATTTTTTAAAATTTTCACTACATTGAGATATGATTTTAAAAAAGATGGGTGGGTAAATAAATTAGGCCTTCCAAATCCTGGTATTGAAANTGGGATGAGAAAAATTTTAAGTGGTGAAATTTTATCTATTGCAGCTATAAATAGATCTGATTGGTTAAAATTATATGAAGTAATNGGAAATGATATAAGTATTGAAATTAATCTAAGCTGTCCAAATTTAGATGAAAAATCAAACCTATTTACTTCANCGGATTTAAAACTTTTTACTTCAAAAAAATCAAAATATAAAAAATGGTGTATTGCAAAAGTTTCNCCTTTAACAACACTTGATGAATTAAAATATTTGATTNATGATTTAGGATTTACTCAAATTCATTGTTGTAATACCCTNCCTGTAAAAAAAGGAGGATTNTCAGGTAAATCATTAAAGCCCTATGTGGAAAAATTAATTAAAATAATTAGAGANTATTGGGGTGAAAACATTGAAATTATTGCAGGTGGTGGGGTTGATTCAATTCAAGATGTACGCAATTATATTGATTTAGGTGCTAATCATATATCACTTGGNACTGTTTCATTTAAACCTTGGATTATAGGTAATATTATTGATGAAAATTATAATGANTAATAAATATATTTTANATCTAATCTTAATTTTATTTTTATTTAATTGCACTTCATCTCCTAGGTATGGTTCCGGTGATNATNTACCAAAAAATAATTCANCTTCTAAGATTTCTAAAAATTTTAAAAACAAAAAAATATTGATTGGTGAATCTTCATATTATGCAGATGATTTTCATGGTAAAATTACTGCAAATGGTGAAACTTATGATATGTATGGATTAACCGCCGCTCANAAAACATTACCCCTTAATACGATAATAAAAGTAACAAATTTATCAAATAAAAAAACTGCCATATTGAGGATTAATGATAGAGGCCCATATGCAAAAGGTAGAATTTTAGATTGTTCTTATGGAGCTGCAATAAAGTTAGGATTTTTAGATCAAGGTGTAACTAGAGTCAAAATTGAAGTAATTGAATGGGGTGACAATAAATATATGAAACGTAAGGATCAATAAAATAATGAAACTTACNAAAAGTAGAAGTATTGTNAATTTTTTAGGAATTCCATTAATAGTTTTTTTAGTGTTTATGGGAGAATATTTCTTTCTTTTTTTTATATCTGTAGTAAATTTTTTCTGTNTACGAGAATTTTATCTTTTGCCAAGATCAGAAAAGATATATCCTCAATTTATAATTGGATATATAATTTCATTTTTAATTTTACTTTTAAATTTTTTTCAATATGATAAGATAATATTTTTTACTTTTTTTGATTTTTTCATTATATGTATTTTATTTATTATTATTTTTGAATTATTTAGAGGTAAAAAAAATCCATTTTTAAATATTTCAATCACCTTAACTGGATTNNTATATGTTCCTACTTTTTTATCATCCTTATTTTTAATAAGAAATTTTGATTCTCAATCACANAATTTTTATAATTTAGGCATGGTAATTACTTTTGTTATTTTTTTATCNACTTGGTTGTGTGACACTGGGGCATTGTTTTTTGGTAAATTTTTAGGTAAAAATAAATTATTATATCGAGTGAGCCCAAATAAAACAATTGAGGGNTCTATAGGTGGTTTTTTTGGTACTTTTTTAATTTACATATTATTTTATTTTTTCTCCTTTGATGAAATTTTCAATGAATATATAAATCATTTTGACATTTTATTTATTTTCATTATTATAGGAATTGGTGCTCAAATTGGTGATTTAGCAGAATCTTTATTTAAGCGAAATTTTGGGCTAAAAGATTCATCTTCTATGCTNGCTGGTCATGGTGGTTTTCTNGATAGATTTGATTCAATTTTATTTTCAGCTCCTCTAGTATATATATATTTTAGATTTTTTATTATGGTTTAAATTGAAAACGCTATTTATAATTAGTACTCCTATTGGTAATATGCTAGATGTTACATATAGAGCAATAAAAGTTTTAAAAGATTTAAAATTTCTTTTAGTCGAAGATACTAGAAGAACAAGTAAATTATTAAATGAATATAATGCTTTTCCAAAAATGATTGTTTATAACGATATTAATAAACAAAAAGTAATTCCAAAAATTATAGANATTCTTAAATCATATAATGTTGGAATAGTTTCAGATGCTGGAACTCCTTTAATTAGTGATCCAGGNTATAAACTAGTCAGAGAATGTATTTTCAATAAAGTAAAAGTTGTANCTATACCTGGACCATCTTCATTGTTAGCAGCTATTACAACATCTGGCCTTCCAACGGATAAATTCGTTTTTGAGGGTTTTTTACCTAAAAANAAAGGAAGAAATACAAGATTAGAATTTTTAAAGAGNGAAGATCGTTCAATTNTTATCTACGAATCGCCAGAGAGATTGTTCAAAACAATNGGTGATATATTTAATTTTTTAGGTGATAGACCACTNGTAGTTTGNAGAGAATTAACAAAATTACATGANGAAATTTGGAGAGGAAAAACATCTGAAGCATTANTTTTTTTTAAAGAAAAGAANATTAAAGGTGAATTAACTTTGATAGTCGGAAAAAATTCAATTAAAACTAATTTTATAAATTAAAATCTTATAAATTTTATTATGTTTATAACATTTGAAGGAATTGACGGGTCTGGAAAATCTACTCAAGCTAATTTTTTGAAAAATCAATTGCAGAATGATGGTTATGATGTGATTTTATTAAGAGAACCAGGTGGTACAATTATTTCTGAAAAAATTAGAGATCTAGTTCTAAATCATAGAGCATCATCTGTATCACCACTAACTGAAGCATTATTGATTGCTTCAAGTAGATATCAATTAGTGAATGAAATTATTTTACCTGCATTAAAAAAAAATACTATTGTAATTTGTGATCGATATATTGATTCTACTATTGCTTATCAAGGTTATGGAAGAGGAATTAATATTTGTTGGCTAAATGAAATTAATAAATATTCATTAATGCATGCTAATCCTGAATTAACCTATCTTTTTGATCTTAAAGTGGAAGATTCAATGTTAAGAATCAAAAATAAAAATAAAGATAGAATAGAGCTTGAGGGAAAAGACTTTTTAAGCAAAGTTAGAAATGGTTATTTAAAACTTGCAAAAAACTCAAAAAGATTTATTTTGTTAAATGCAATGGATTCACCAGAAAAATTAAAAAATAAGGTATATAATTATTATTTGAATAAAAAAAATGAAAATTTTTAATTCAAACATAAAGATTAACATGAGTAAAAAAATTATCATAACAATATTATCTTTAATTTTATTATTAAGTTTCGCAAAATCTGATTTATATAAAGACATATCATCGGGTTGGAGGGATATTTATGATGTTTATAAAAGAATTAATATTAATTACTCAGATGACTTAGACCCTGAAGTGCTTTCAAAAGCTGCAATAGATGGAATGTTATCAAAGCTTGACCCATATTCAACTTACTTAATTGAAGAAGATAATCACAACCTTGACATTATCACAAAAGGTAATTATGGTGGTGTTGGTATTCAATTGGGGGTCAGAAATGATACTCTGACAGTAATCTCTCCAATGGATAATTCACCTGCACAGAAAGCAGGTATTATTAGTGGTGACAAAATAATTAAAGTTGATACATTATCAACTTTTGACATGAGAATTGATGATGCAGCTAGCAAAATTAGAGGACCTGAAAATTCAAATGTGAAATTAACCATTTTAAGATGGGGAAGTGAAGTAATAGAATTTAACTTAACAAGAAGCAAAATAAATATAAAGGATGTCAGTTATTCTGGTTTAGTTAATTCAAAAACTGCATACATCAGACTAAATAGATTCTCTAGAAATTCAATTAAAGAAATGAGATCTGAATTATCTTCTTTTAATAATCTTGAAGTTGAAAATATTATTATTGATTTTCGAGGTAATCCGGGTGGTTTACTTGATTCTGCAGTAGATATTCTCGATTTTATCATTGAAAAAGGAAATTTACTTGTTTCAATTGCTGGTAGAACTGAGAGATCTCAAAAAAAGTTTTTTTCAGAAAGTGATCCTATAGTAAACCCAAATACTAAAATTGCAGTTTTAATTGATGGTGGTTCTGCATCAGCTAGTGAGATTGTAGCTGGTACTATTCAAGATCTTGACAGGGGAATAATAATTGGAACTAATTCATTTGGAAAGGGATTGGTTCAAACAGCTTTCCCAATAGATAATGATAGAACTCTTAAAATCACAACAGCAAAATATTACATTCCATCAGGAAGATTGATTCAGAAAAAAGGTTATATTGATGATAGCATTAAAAATAAAAATTCTTTTCATGTTCAAGATGATTCTGTATTTACTACATTAAATGGTAGACAGGTTTTTTCTAATGGTGGAATATCCCCAGATTACCTAATTGAGGATAAATTAGAATACGGTATATTAACTAAGCAAATATGGCAAAGAGGTTATTTTTTTCAATTTGCCACAAAACTAAAAAATGAAAATCCTAATATAAATTTTTTAGAACTTAATGATAGTATTTTATTAGATTTCAAAAAATTTATTTTGTCAAAAAATATCAGTTTAAAAACAACTATTAATGAAAATTTTGATTTGGTAGTAGACCATCTTGAAGATGAAATAGAATCTGATGTTTCTTTAAAACATTCTATTAATATTATTAGCAAATATTTTGATAATGATGTTGAAGAGTTGTTTATTAATGAAGTAAATGATATTAAATCATTATTAAAAAGAGATATTATTTGGATATTTGGTGGTTTGGAAAAAAGGATTGAATCTTCTTTTGAAAATGATCCATCAATAAAAAAAGCTCTAGAAATTTTCAATAATGAAAACGAATATTTTTCTAAGTTAAATATTAACTCCACAATCAGATGAATCAACAAGTAATAATTTTTTCAGATCTTGATGGAACATTGCTTAATCATAAAAATTTTTCGTTTGAAGAAATATTGTTTTTTTTTAAAAAAATTTCAAAAAAAACAATTATTATTTTCAATACAAGTAAAACGTTTAGTGAAGTAAAAAAAATCTGTTCAGATTATTCATTACACAATCCATTTATAGTTGAAAATGGTTCTGCTGTTTTCATACCTAAAAAATTGAAATTAATTTTATCTAAAAAATTGGAATCACAAGATGAATATTATAAATTAGTTTTAGGTTCTAATTTAGATGATTTAATTAAATTTACTAATTTGAGAAAATGTTATCGATTTATATCTAAGTGTTCTTTTTTGCACAAAATGAATACAAAAAAATTAAAAGAGTCTACGGGACTTTCTAATTCAATTTTAATGAATTCAACTAAAAGAGATTTCTCCCTTCCATTTTTATGGAATGGTACTAAAGATTTGATTTTGGAGTTTAGTTCGTTTGTCCAAAATTATAATTTTAAAATATTAAAGGGAGGTAGATTTTACCATCTAATTGGTAATGTAGATAAAGGAAAAGCAATGAAAGAAATATTGGGAATTTATTCTAACACTTTTGATAAAAATTTTATTTCAATTTCATTGGGAGATAGCCCAAATGATGTTGCTATGCTGGAAATCAGCGATTATTCTGGAATTGTTAAACCTTTTTCTAACAAAAAATTGAAATTAAAAAAAAATAAAAATGTTTTTTATAGCACGATTATAGCTCCAAAAGGATGGGAGCAAGTTTTAAAAATGATGCCACCTATTAAAAAAATAAATTAAAGGATACATTATGTCAGATTTTCATCAAAATGGTATAATTACTACTTTTCATAATTTTAGAACCAAAAATCTAGATTATATTGAAAATGAGCTTGAGAATTTTTCTAAACAAAGGCCAATGCAGTTAATTTTACCGTCATTATTTTCAGAATTATCTGGAGCTGCTCTTCCAGATATAGTTAATAAATTAAAAAAAGTTCAATATCTTAAGCAAATAACCATTGGTTTAGATAACGCAAATGAAGATGATTTTAATCATGCTAAAACCTTTTTTAGTCAGCTTCCTCAAAAAGTAAGAATTATATGGCATGATGGACCAAACATGAAAGCGGTTTCCAATTTGCTCAAAGAAAATGGATTAGATGAATCTGTTCCTGGAAAGGGAAGAAATGTCTGGTATTGTATGGGATATATATATGGCTTAAAAAATTGTGAAGCTGTTGCTCTTCACGATTGTGATATTTTGACATATGATAGAGAATTATTAGCAAGATTGTTTTATCCAATTGCTAACCCTGCATATAATTTTTATTTTTGCAAAGGATATTATTCACGAATAGCAGATGGAAAAATGAATGGAAGGGTTGGTAGATTATTGGTTACCCCTTTGATTAAAGCTTTGAAACTAATGAGTAAAGATTATTCTCCTTTTTTAGATTTTTTAGCTTCATTTCGTTACCCATTATCAGGAGAATTTTCTTTTAGAAGAAGATTAATTAGAGATGTTCGTATACCATATGATTGGGGTTTAGAAGTTGGAATGTTGTCTGAAATACAAAGAAATTTTGCAAATA
>PAOF01000020.1 GCA_002707905.1 Fidelibacterota bacterium | reverse complement strand
GTCTTCCATTTTGTGTGCATTTAAAACTATACCGCCAACTTTCACTCCTTTAACAACTCCCTTACTCCAAATGCTACTACCGTCAGTCCAAATTCTATCCTCAACATTAAAATTCAATTCTTTTCTAAAATTTTGAATATTTCTAATAAAATCTCTTACAATACCCTCTTGAATAAGATTGTCATTTAGATTCGTAAAAATACCAACTACAATATCAGCTTCGCAAACGGAAGAAAAGTTTTTAACTGATTTTTCTTTAATTAAAAAATCATCTTTAGTTAATTCAAAATTATTATTTGAATCTGATACATTTATATATCCATATTTATCAATTTTGTTTTCATATTCTGCATAATCAATTTTTTTAATAAGGGAAATTACTAAATTTATTTTATCATCAAATTTTTCCCTTATTTTTATAAAGTTTGGAGATACTTCTCTTATAATTAAATCATTTTGGTTTTTTACAAATTCAATTTCTTTAATATTTAACTCTTCTTTGATTTGATTTTCATTTTGTAAGATTAATTTCTTTATATTTTCATCTTTTAAAAAAATACACAACTTTGTAAGGGGTTGTCTGATTTTTATTGAGGCTTTATTTCTTGCAAATCTACCTAATTCTACAATTTTAACCAGTCCATCCATTGAATGAATGAGATTTTCATCAATCTCATTTTTGTCATAAACTGGAAAATCATTCAAATGAACACTCTCTTTAGAATCAAATTCAAGATTTCTAACTAAATTTTGATATATCTTCTCTGTTATAAATGGAGCAATTGGAGCAAGAATAAATATTAATTTTTTTAATACCCTATACAAAGTTTGATATGCAGCATTTTTATCATCATCATTTTCTGCTTTCCAAAATCTTCTCCTATTTCGCCTCACATACCAATTTGAAAGATCATCAAGAAAAAGATCTAAATGTTTCATAAATTTATCTATTCTATAATTTTCATATGAATTTTCTGATATTTTTATAAGTTTATTAATTTTTGATAATATCCATAAATCTAATTGTGTATAATTTTTTTGATTTATTTCAATTGTTGGATCAAATTTATCTAATCTAGCATATGTCACAAAAAAGGAATATACGTTCCATAAAGTTATAAGTTTTTTTCTGATATCTTCAGCTATACCATAACCAAATAAAAGATTATTTTCAGGGTTTTGTGAGGCATACATCCATCTCATAACATCTACACCAATTTCCTCTGCAGCATCATCAAACCAAATTGCATTTCCAGTTGATTTATGCATATCTTTTCCATTTTCATCTTTAACTAAAGCATGACCTAAAAGTGTCTTAAATGGAGCTTTGTTTTCAAGAAATGCTGACATTGCCAATAAAGAATAGAACCAGTTTCTGAATTGACCTGGAAAAGATTCAGTTATAAAATCTCCAGGGAACCATTCTTCCCAGTATTTTTTATTTGATTTGTAGCCTAAAGTTGAGAATGGAACTATTCCAGCATCTAACCAAGGATTTCCAACATCTTTAATTCTTGTTCCAATTAAACCTGTTTCAGGATGTTTAATTTTTACATTATCAATCCATGGTCTATGTGGAGAATTTTTTTCAAATTCGTCCCAACCTTCAACACATAATTCTTTTAACTCTTCTTTTGAACCTACTACATAAAATGATTCATCTTCAAATATCCAAATTGGTAAAGCTAAACCCCAAAATCTTTTCTTGGAAATCATCCAATCACCCATATTATCTAACCATTCATTTTCTCTATCTTTACCCCAAGATGGAATCCAATTAATATCGTTGAGGGTATCTTTAATTTGATTTCGCCAATCCATATTTATGTACCACTCATCTACAAGACGAAATACTAATTCATCACCTGATCTCCAGCAGTGAGGATATACGTGAGGATATTCTTCAACATAAACTAAAAAATTATTTTTTTTTAAATCATCTAAAATTAAATCTATTGTTGATTTGTCTGTAGCTCTTTTACCTTCCAACCACCCAAAATAAGAAGTGAATTTTGACTCCTCATTGAGTGGAGAAATATTAATTAAATTTTGTTTTTTCCCGACCTTATTATCAATATCACCACATCCGGGAGCCATATGAACGATTCCACTACCTTCACCGGAAACCACAATATCTTTTCCCATAGAATCTTTACCAGGGTCAATTATTTTATGTTGGGAACTTGCTGTAACACCTTTCTTAAATAAATCTTCATTACGAAAGGGATATCCACCTATCTCATTTTGAGCTTTCAAATTATCAAAGGGACCTTCATATTCCCAACCAATCATATCTTTACCCCTAACTTTACCTACAATCTCATATCCACCTTTTTCTTTAAAAATTTGAGATATAGTTTTAAGTTTTGGAACATTTTTAATCCATTGTTTCTTTTCTTTAAATTGTTTGTCTAGTCTTTTAAAATTTAAATTTTCACTTGCAAAATAATATACTGAATCGTCTGAAGATTTAATTTTTACGTAATCAAGTTTAACATTGATGCCAACAACTACATTAGATGTTAAAGTCCAAGGGGTAGTAGTCCAAACTAATAGAAATTCATTTTTTTTATTTTTTATTGGAAATCTAATAAAAACTGCTCTATGAGAAACTAGTTTTCTTCCCTCAATTATCTCCATCTGTGAATAAGATGTACCAGATCTTCCTGACCAAGGAACAACATCAGACCCTCTATATATCTTACCTTTTTCTTGAAGTTTCTTTAATAAACTCCAAATAGTATAATTGTTTTCATCAGACATTGTATAATAAGAATTATCCCAATCCATCCAATAACCAAGTCTTTTTGATTGATTAGTTTGTATATCAGAAAATTTTTTAACTCTATCTTTACATTTATTAACAAATTTCTCAATTCCATAATTCTCTATATCTTTTTTTGATTTAAATCCTAATTCTTTTTCAACTTCTACTTCTACCCAAAGTCCCTGACAATCAAATCCTTGTTGATATCTTAATTCATGTTTAGTCATAGACTTATACCTATTATACAAATCTTTTAAAGTTCTTCCCCAAGCATGATGTACTCCCATTGGATTATTTGCTGTTATTGGACCATCAATAAATGACCATTTTTTCATCCCTTGATTCATTTTTTTTCTTTTTTCAAAAATATTTTTTCTCTTCCAAAAATCAAGGATTTCGTGTTCCAATTCTATAAAATCTACTTTGTTATTAACTTTTTTTAGCATTTTTATATTCTTGTAAATAGTTTAATTAAAATAGTCAAAACGATACTCAACAATAAACATGTAGAAATNGGAATATAAAGAGAAAAATTATTTCTTGAAATTTTTATATCACCAGGCAAATTACCTAATTTTGATATNATTGGAATATTATATCCAAAATAATTNGATAAGCCAATTAAGATAAATATTAACCCTATTATTAAAAAAATCTTGCTCATTTCAATTAAATTTAGTGATTAATTAATGAGATAACTTACCCTTTCAACATAGTTATTCAAAAATTTATATTTTCAACTAATATTTAATTTATTTCTAGAGGAATGAATATAGAACCACCACGTCTCTTTATTAAAAATAATACTGATTCCTGGTCTTTCAATTGATTGATTGCACTTTTGAATTCTGATACAGAACTNATTTCTGAGTCCCCAACTCGTGATATAATATCACCTACCATTATCCCAGATTCAGATGCAATACTNGAGTTTAATATATCAATAACAATAACTCCNTTATCAACATTATCTAAACCAAACCTATTTAAAATTGCTTGATTTATATTTTCAACCCTCATTCCAAGTGATGATGGTGAAGATGAGGAATTTCTGGCATAAATTTCATCTTCATTTGGTAGCTCAACAAGTTCAACTTTTAAAAATTTTTCTTTACCATCTCTAATAATTTTTACATTAGGTATAGTTTTTGGTCTTGTAGATGAAACAACATTTTTTAAATGTGAAGAATTTCTAATCTTATTTCCAGAAAAATTAATAATTACATCCTTAATTTTAAAACCAGCTTTTTCTGCAGGACTTCCATCAACAATATCAGTNACTAGTGCACCTTGACGATCAGGTAATTTTAAATTTTTAGAAATTGCGTCATCAACATCTTGTATAAATACTCCTAACCATGATCTTATAACTCTACCCTCAGAAATTAAATCTTTCATAATGAGATTTGCTAAATTGGAAGGGATAGCAAAACCTACACCAGCATTACTTCTCATATAACCNCCTGTTGCAATTGCTGTATTNATACCAATTAATTCTCCATCTAGATTAACTAAAGCTCCTCCACTGTTTCCAGGGTTTATTGCGGCNTCTGTTTGAATAAAATCTTCATAGTCAATTCCGCCAATTACACCAGACCTTCCTTTTGCACTAACTATTCCAGCTGTAACAGTATGACTTAAATTTGATGAAAAAGGGCTTCCAATTGCTAATACCCACTCTCCAACATTCANTTCATCAGAATTTCCTAATGTTATTTCGGTTAAATTCTTTGCATCAATTTTTAATACAGCTAAATCACTTTTTGGGTCTGTAGCTAATATTTCTGCATCAATTTCTCTTTGATCCATCAAAACTATACTTATTTGATCAGCTCCCTCAACTACGTGATTNTTTGTAATTACATGACCATTTATTGCATCAACTATAACCCCAGAGCCCAAAGCTCTTGTTTTTCTTTCTCTGTTTGGATATCCATATCCAAAATCTTCATAAAAAAATTCCTCAAATGGATTTCTTCTTTCATTGGAAACAATTTTTTCACTGTTAATAGTTACAACGGCTGCATTTACTTTTTTTACAACCTTTGCAAATGTATCACTATAATATTTAGCGGATTGTGAAGGTAANAAGGATNATAAAATGNCTATATAAATTATTAATTTATTCACTGAAACCTCAATTTTTATATGTATTTAATTATTTTAAGTCTAAAAAGTTCCGAAATGTAAATTTTATTATATTAATTCATTAATATCTTTTTCAATCACTTCAGGTGAACGATACCCGAGATATTTTTTGAAAACTTGCATATTTCTATCAATGATGAATGTTGTTGGTACCCCTGTAACACCACCATATAAATTTGAAATATTATTATTTCCNTACAACAATGGATAATTTACACCACCTATTCTTTCTTCAAATTGCGGTACAACTGCAGGACCATCATAATCTAGAGAAATTCCAAGAACAATAAGATCTTGGTTGTATTTNTCATAAAGTTGAACCAAGTCTGGAATTTCATAACGACAGGGCCCACACCATGTAGTCCAAAAATTTATTATAACAACTTTACCTTTATAGTCTGATAAAGAAACATTATTCCCTTCAGTATCCAACAATGTAAAGTTTGGTGCTAAATTTTCACTTTGATTGTTATTTTTTCCTGACAAATTTGAGTTATCAACTACTTTTGTTGAAGATGTATAGTTTTTACCAGGAATAAATAAAAAAATGACAAAAATTATAACTAATAAAATTACAAAAATGATTACTTTAATTTGATTTTTGATTTGATTTAAAGTTTTCGAAATAAAACTTAAATCATTCTTAGTATTATTTTTCATTGTTCTAAATATACTATTGCAATGATTCTAAATCCAATTCACTTGAAGAAATAAGTGAAATATTCATTTCTACTTTCTCAAGAGGGTTATCTCTATCAGGTCCTCCATAAGATGGATTCTCAGTCCCTGGAGTTGAACTATTAACTATTTTATCAATAACCTCTAGCCCTGAAATCACTTCTCCAAAGACAGTGTAATTATTATCCAACTGTGGAACATTATCAACACAAATGAAAAATTGACTTCCACCGCTATCAGGATTTTGTGATCTTGCCATGGATAAAATTCCTCTTTTATGAGGTTTTTCATTGAATTCAGCTGGAACTGTCCATGTTTCTGAGTTATTTTCATCCCCTATTCCAAAATATTTACCGGCATGGCCTCCCATTCCGTCATTAAATCTATCGTTATCTTTTGAATTTGGATCGCCTCCCTGAATTACAAATCCAGGAATAACTCTATGGAAAGTAGTTCCGTTAAAGTAATCTTTTTCAATTAAAGCTTTAAAACTTTCAACATGTTTTGGGGCAATATCTGGAAAAAACTTTACTATCATTTTACCTTTTTTAGTTTCAATTAAAGCATAATGTTCATCTTTGATAGTAGCACATGAAAAAACTACAAAAATCATACCCATAAAAAATAACTTTATAAAAATTTCATTTAATATCATTTACCTGTCCTTCCTCGTGGTTTGCATGGATTATTATCATCACATAATGGGCAATTTTTTGGTTCCCATGTTATTGATGGATATTTCATTAAAGGGAAAAAAGGATACTTGAAATTATCTAGACCATTTTCCGACCTATCTACTAAGCAAGTAATTCCTATACAAATTGCATTTTTATTTTCAACAATTTCAATAAGTTCATCAATTGAACCACCAGTTGTTACAATGTCTTCAACTATTAAAACTTTACTGTTTTTTTTTATATCAAAATCTCTTTTTAAAATCATATCTCCTTGAACTCGTTCAGCAAAAATACCTTTGGTACCAAATTGTTGAGCAACCACACTACTCAGAAGTATACCTCCTACAGCTGCACCTAAAATTATGTCAGGAGATAGAGAATTTAATTCTTTATAAAAAAGTTTTCCTATTTGATGTAATATTTTGGGATCCTCTAGTAATCTAAATTTTTCTAAATAAACTTCACTACATTTTCCTGAAGTAAGTTTAAAACGACCCTTCAAAATCGTATTGGTCTCATTCATTAATGACATCATTTCATTCATCTAAAAAACTTTCTAACTAATAATTCTATTAATTTTTTCATTATAATCTCTTGATGAAAAAGATGGGTCTTTTGAATAAATTATCGATCTAGAAACATTAATTATTGCTAGCCCATTTTCATTATTTCCAGCCAATAAACTTTCTTCCAAATTTCCACCTTGAGCGCCAATTCCAGGGATTAAAAATGGTAAATCACCAGCTTCTAGTCTAATATCTGCAATTTGCTCTGGTTTAGTTGCACCAATAACTAAACCCAAATTCTTATTATCATCTATATCTCTAACCATCGAAATTACTCTTCTAAACACACTTAATCCAGATGCGTCTTTAAG
Organism: Fidelibacterota bacterium; assembly: GCA_002707905.1. Classification (GTDB taxonomy): domain Bacteria; phylum Fidelibacterota; class Marinisomatia; order Marinisomatales; family S15-B10. The sequence continues at coordinate 5,428 of PAOF01000020.1, read as the reverse complement.
TTGAATATCTCTTGCGCTAGGATTTGAAGTTAAACACAATACAAATATCCCTTTATTTTTATATTTGATGAATGGCAAAATAGAATCTTGACCCATATAGGGTGAGACTGTAATAGCGTCAAAACCAAAATGATCAAATAATGAATTAGCATATTTATTTGTTGTATTACCTATATCTCCTCTTTTACCATCTCCAATTAACAACTTTTTACCATCAATATATTTAATTGTCTCTTCAAGCCATTTATAACCTTTTGATCCAAATACTTCAAAAAAAGCTAAATTCAATTTATAAGCAACCACATTTTCAATGGTTTGATCAATTAATTTTTTTGTAATATTTTTTAAACTATTTATACTATAATTTGATTTTAAAGAGATTCTATCAGGATCTATATCTAATCCTACACATAACTGAGATTTATTTTTTTTAATTGATTCTTTCAAAATTTGGGAAAATGATTTTAGTTTCATACTATAATTTAGTTAAAAACTAAGGATTTATTTAAAAGAATTACTTTATGAAAAAATTATGTTCATATTAATTTATATTATCAAATATGTTAGAAAAAAACTTTAAATCTGAAGAANNAANTAAGACTGAATCTATTTCAATTGCATCCTCNCCACTTAATTTTAGTATTGAACTTGTGAAAAAAATAGGTTACGATGATTTGCCTNAACTAATTATAATTTCAGATCATTTAGTAAANGAATACACTCAAAATGTAAGANTAACNAAAACAAGCATAAAAAAATATTTTAATTATCCAAATACTTTACCATTTATATTAAAAAAAAGTAATATAATAATTGGCTATATAATTGGTGTCCCTCTTGAATATTTTTCAAATGATCCATCATTTCAAAATGATGATAATTTAGGTAAAAAAAACACTCTCTATACATACGCATTTGTGATTCTAGAAAAATATAAGGAAAATGGTTATGCTAAAACACTCAAAAGAGTTTACATCAGCTGGGCAAGAAAGAAAGGATTTAAATTTGTCTCTGGCCATATACAAGAAGGAATCTCAGAAAAATTTAAATATGAAGTAGAAATTTTGCAAAAATTCAAGAATTGGCATGGTACTAATAAAATATTTGAATACTATAGAAGATTGATATAATTAATTTTTATCGACTAAAAAAAGTTTATAACGCTCAAAAAAAACTTGCTCACTTAAAATAATTTTAATAATTTTTATAAATTAAAAGGTGTAATAAATGAAAGATTCTAACAAAATTAAATCAGTAATAACTTGTGATATGGAAGGAAGAGTTGAAACATTCAATAAGGGTGCTGAACAAATTTTTGGTTATTCTTCTGATGAAGTAATAGGTAAAATGAGAGTTTCTAATTTTTCTCCTGGAAATGTAGTATTAAGCCATGTAGCAACTTGGCTTAAAACTGCAAGCAAAGAAGGTGAATACAAATCTGAGACTACTTTTGTACATAAAGATGGATCTTTAATCCCTGCTAATATTAAAATTACACCTAATTTTAAAACAATTGATGGAAACAAAATACAAGTTGGATACTGCGGACAAACAACTATAATCAACAATAAATCTCCAGAAGAAACGATGCCTCCAAATCCATGGTGGTTTAAATTATTATCTGGTTTAGTTATAACCAGACTACCATTTTTATCAGCCACATGGATTCCTGTCATTTTAGCAAGTGTTTGGTCCTATAATGGTGGTATTACTCCACCATCTCCCTTTAATTGGTTATTATTTTCGATTGTTTTTGCAGGAGCATCTTTCCTTCACCTTTCAGCTAATACATTTAATGACTATTTTGATTGGAAATCAGGTGCAGACAAATTAAATAATGATTATTTCTTACAATATTCTGGTGGTTCTAGAGCAATCGAACTTGGCTTAATTTCTGAAAGTGGACTATTTAGATTAGGAAGTATATTTACTTTTTTAGCTGTGCTTTGTGGCTTAATTATTATGTTAATTTCTCCTGATAAAATTATTGGTCTATTAATTTATGGATTGATCGGTAGTGCTGGCGGTCTTTTTTACACAGCACCACCTTTTCGTTTTTCCTCAAGAAAAGGACTTGGAGAGCTATCTATAGGTTTGTTGTTTGGTCCAATTATGACTATGGGTGTAGTATATGCTTTAACAGGTATACATTCATTAGAAGCTTTTTATATTGGTATACCTTTAGGTTTGTTAACAACCGCAATATTATGGGTAAATCAATTTCCAGACACTCCATCAGATATAGCATCTGGTAAAATTCATTTAGTAGCAACACTTGGAACAAAAAATGCTAGATGGGGTTACCTTGCACTACTTGTAAGTTCATTCCTTACAATTTATTTTTTATTTTCAAACGGAGTTCTACCCTCAGGAAGCTTAATAATGATGTATTCCATCCCATTGGGAATTTATTTGACTAAAAAAGTTTTCGATGACTTTGAAAAAAGAGAATTAGCAACAACCTGTGCTAATACAATATATTTTCATATGTTGGCAGGAATATTATTAATTATCGGAATTTCTTTCTTTTAATTACCTGTTTTAGGTTTTATCAAACGCAACATTGTTGGTAGAAAAAATAAATCTCCAATGATTGCACCAAACATTGTTATTGCTGATAAAAACCCAAAATCTCTACTTGGTAAAAAATTAGAACTAACCATAACTAAAAAGCCACAACCCAGTATCAAAGATGTAGAAATTATTGCATTACCTGTAGAAAATATAGTTTCTGAATTCGCCTTTATAAAATCACCATTATTCATTGATAATTCTTGTCTAAATCTAACCATATAATGAATTGTATCATCTACAGCTATTCCAAATGCAATAGCAAACGTCATTGCTGTTGTTGGTCTTAATTTAATATCAAATATTCCCATTATCGCAGCCATAAATAAAATGGGAATTAAATTTGGAATCATAGAAAAAATTGCCAATTTTAAACTTTTGAATAAAAAACCCATAGAAATAAAAATTACACCAAAAGCTATCAAAAAACTTATAATTAAATTATTAACTAAATAATCATTTACTTTTAAAGCCATAAGGGTTGTTCCTGTTAAACTGATTTGAATATCATCAGGAATGTTTTCTGATTTCCATTCATTGATTTCTTTTACAATCTCTTTAGCTCTAGTTGAGTTTATATCTTTTATTCTAGCTGATATTCTGGTTTTTGAATATTCAAAATTGATTAAATTTTGAAAAATATCTTCATTCAAAACAAAATATTGAAAAATTAATCCATCATTTAAATATGATTTTTCTTCAGATTCTTCATTAAAATTATCATGAATAATCTCTAAATAGTCAACAACTGAAATTGTTTTTCTAATCTCGGGTATAGAATTTATTTTTTTTTGAATTTTATCAACAAATACTATGATTCTAGAATTTGCTATACCATTTTCAATGAAGTTATTTTTTTCATCCTTAGCTGTAATAATTACTTCAAAAGGAAATACAGCTCCCATGTTCTCTTCTGTAAATTTCATATCGTCAAACAATTCATTCCCACTACTTAAATCATCTAATAAAGCTGAGTTGCTTTCAACTTTTGAGGCAAAATAAATAAAAAGAGCTATAAATATTGACGAAATTATTAAAATTATGAAATGATGATTTTTATTAACTTCAACAATTTGTTTTAAAATATAGTACCTTATTCCTTTTTTTGATGATTTGGTTTTTAATGGATATGTATTATCCATTAAAATTAATAATGGAGGAATTAAAAATATTGATACTAAAAAAGCAATTAAAACTCCAATTGCAACTAAAAAACCAAACTCTTTTATCATTACAATATTTGTGCTTAATAATGATAAAAACCCAATAGAGGTTGTTAAACTTGTAAGAAGAATTGCATTACCAATACCTTGAATTGTTTTTTTTATAGAAATTTTTGTATTATTTGATATCTTGATATCTTGATTATATTTAATCAAAATATGTACTGAGTCAGCAACTCCAACAATCATTACTAATGTTGGAACTATATAAGTAATAATATTAATAGAAAAATCAAATAAACTCATTAATCCTAGAATCCAAATAACAGATATGAAAACTGTCAAAATTGGTAATAAAACTATTTTCATTGATTTAAACATCATATACAAGACTAACAATAATATGATTGTTACAGGTGGAAAAAATTTTATAAAATCACCAATCATATATTGAACATATTTAGTTCGCAATACGGGAATTCCAGTTTCGTACCAATCCCAGTTTGAATTATCAATTATATTTCCAATATCTTTCATAATTTTTAATCTTCCAGGGTGATCATTGAAGCTTTCATCTACTTCAAGTATAATTGAAGTTATAGTTCCATCTTCAGATATCAGATTATTTGTAAAAATTGAATATTTAAAAATATAATTTCTTATTTCATCAAGTTGTTTTTGAGTTAAATTTTCATCAGGCAAATTTGTTTCTGAGATATTTAATTCAATTCCTAAGTTAGAAATTGATAAAATATTTGAAATCCCATTTATTTTAGACAGATTTTGTGTTATTTTTTTATTTTCTAGATAATTCTTTAATAAAAATGGGTCATCACAATTATATGTCAGAGAAATAATATTATCTTCTCTACCAAACTCATCTCTAAAACTATAATATTGTTCCACCTCTTGATCATTTTCAGGAAATAAGTTTTCAATTGTAAAATCAAACTTTAAAAAAAATAATTGAATAATTGAAAAAATAGTAATCAGGGATATAACAATTAAAAATCTAAATGGATATAAGATTTGAAGTGAAATTATCTTATTAAATATTTTTCTCAAATTAAAAAATTATTTTTTTTTATACATTAAACTAAATAAAATTAATGAAGCACTAGAAATAATGATACCTGGAATAACTTCATCTATATTATTGTAAACTTGTTCAGGTAAAAAACTGAGAATTAGTTTTTCGTTATTCCATAATAAAATAGTTAATGCACCAGATATAATTGAGCTAATAACTCCCTCTTTAGTTACTTTTTTCCAAAAAAATGTTGCTAGAAGAGATGGTGTAATTGATACTCCATAAATTGTATAAGCATATAATGCTTTTTCAAATATTGTTGTTGATTTAGAAAACAAATTAGACATATAAAAAGCTATTAGACCAAGAATCAAAACTGTAATTCTACTAAATAGAACAATTTGTTTACTAGTTAAATCTTTTTTTAAATACTTTAGAAAAATATCATTTATTATAGCATTTGCTGGAACAAGCAAATAAGAATCAGCAGTTGAAATTATTATACCAATGATTGCTGTTAACATTATAGATCCAAGTAACGGTGGTAAAATTTTATAACTAAGATAAATCATTATGTATCTACCAGATTCAGTAAATGGGATAATAGACGAGCCAACCCAAGCAATTAAAATAATTAATATTTCAATAAATAAAACTGCAAAGA
>PAOF01000019.1 GCA_002707905.1 Fidelibacterota bacterium | reverse complement strand
TCCAAGAGGAATATTTACATTAGATGTAATTGCAGCTAATCCTGCTGCCATTGTTAGAAAGACCCATAGACCTCCTAAAGTCCAAGTCATGATGTACCAATGGAATTGAGTTTTCATGATTGTGAATCTTTCATCTTTACCATCCTGTTTAACTCTTGAGAAAAGAAATGTCCCAAGTCTTACAGCCCAAATCACTATCAAAACACCAATCAGTAAGTCCCTAGGGTCCATAGATGGATTGAGATAAAAACCCAAACCAATAGCACTAAGATAAGAAATAGAACCTGTTAGATCAAAATAATGTTCTGTTTGATAAATATAAGAGGGTATGAATATTATCCAGTGCAGCAAATAGCTAACACTTGCACATATAGCAAATAGTGCCACTCCATTGTAGAGCTCTGACCCTTGACTGCCCGCTAGAGCAATAATGACTCCTAAGGCTATACTTATAAATGTTGCTGGTATGGTTACAGTTCTTTTCATGTGTATCTCTATTAGTTATTAGGTCATTAGAAGGAACAATAACCTTCTTTTCAAGTCTTTAATTTAAGGTTTCTTTGAAATCTTTTCTACAAGTGTGAGTCCTATCCCTACACAAGGGCCAATACCAAAAACAAATAGAACCGTCCCAATGCCTACAACTCCGCCAAGGAACCATCCCGAAATTACAGCCGACAATTCTAAAATGGTTCTTATTAGCGGTATTGAAGTACCAGTCTGCTTTTGTAGCCCTATCATCAAGCCATCTCTCGGTCCGGGTCCAAGATTACTGATCAGGTAGATTCCACTTCCCAAACCTACAACAAATATCCCCATGCATGCTTGTAATAGCTTTAAGTAAGTATCATTTGGTTGGGGCAGATAAGGCAAGGTTAAGTCTATAGTAGAGGCAATAATAATTGCATTAAGAATCGTTCCAATTCCAGGAACTTGCTTAAGAGGTATCCAGAAGATAAGGATTGCAATACTTATTAGGAAGTTGTTGACCCAATTACTGTTTTTATTGAAGAGGGAGAACCTTTGAACGATCTTTTTTTAAATGCAACCGATGCTGATGGAGATACTCTTATTTACACATTATGTCAAGAAGCTTCAAATTCTATTTTAACTCAATTTTCTGATACTGATACTTTAAAAAATGGAGATATTTTATTAGTTAGTTCAATTGAATCACCAAAAATTAATATTACTCCTGAAAAAGGTTTTTATGGAGATGATATTTTTAGATACTGTGTAGAAGATCAAGATGGAAATATTGCTGAAGCAAGAGTTATAATTTCTGTTGTAAATGTTCCTGAATTTCCCATAGCAAATAACGATTCGATAGAAGTTTTTCAAAATAGCATTGGTAGAGTTAATGTTTTATTAAATGATACTGATCCTGAAAATGATATTGATTACTCTACTCTTTTAATTTTTAAAGATAAAAATAGCAATCAATCATTTAAAACAACACCAACAAATAAAGGTGGAATTGCAACAGTCCAAGATTCTTCAATCAAGTTTGATTATTCAAATCTCCTAATGTTTACAGGTATAGATTCTATTTATTATTCAATATGTGATTCTGAAAAACTTTGTGATACTTCTAGTGTTTATATAAATGTTTATCAAGATGATATTCCACCAGGTGTTTATAATATTTCAACCAATAAAGATACTTTATTATTAGAAAATACATTAGCCCGTCTTTCATCTTCAAAGGAAATAACAATTAAAGCCACAATAAAAGACTCATTACCTTTGGAGTCAGTTATTCTAAAAGTTGGAAAGGGAGGCTCAAATGAATATTTATCCTACCCGATAGATTTTGAAAATGGTATTAGAATGTTAGAAACTGAAGAAACTATAACTATTGAAAATTTAGATGAAAGGGGGATTAAATTTTATTATTTTGCTTCTGATATACTTGGATATGCCTCAGATTCACAAATAAGTTCAATTCCTATTAAAACCTCTAATGGGTTAATTAAATTTCCTGATTGTATTCCTCCTAATGAATGGATATTAATTTCAATACCAACTGATCTTGAAGAAAATAGAATAAATGATGTTTTTTACAACAGTTTTGGAAATATTGATAAAGAAAAATTTGTAATTTGGGAATTTGAAAATGGTAATTATACTGAACCTTCAACCATTGAACCTGGATTAAGTTATTGGATTTATCAAAAAGTTGGTGAAGAATGTGATCTAACTTTAGGAAGTGGAGTAATTACACAAATAGACACACTTGAATGGGAACTCAAACCAGGATGGAATTTAGTTGGTAATCCATATCCATTTTCATTTAATATGGGAGAAATTGATCATACCTTATATTGTGGTCCATTAGAATTTAGCTCTAATAGTGGTTGGTCTGATCATCAGGATACTATTTCCCCTTTTGGAGGATATATAATTTGTAATAAAACTGATTCAACCATAGTATTTAAATCATCAGGTGATTCAAATTTAAACCTTTCTAAAACATTTTTTTCAAATAATAAAAATAATAAAGAAAATAATTTTTTTAGAGGAAAAATAAGTTTTAAAAGTTCTAAATTTTCAGATAATAATAATTTCTTTGGATACAATCCAAATGCATCTGAGTCATTTGATGAATATGATAATATAACTGAACCACCATTACCAAATAATGAAAATGCCTTTAAATTTGACTGGATTTTAAAAGATATTAATGGTTTTAATAAATACCTTCTAGAAGATATTAAAAATGGTGCTGACTCAACATTTATATGGGATGGAATATTAAAAACTTCTAAAAATCAATCTGATTTGAAGTTAACAGTAAGTAACCTTGAAAATATCCATCAAAATAAAAAATTAATTTTAGTTGATAGAAGTAATGGTGAGACATTTGACTTGTTAAGTAAAAAAACATTTACTATTAAAAAAGGTCATGCTAAAAATTTAGGAAGAAAATTTTCATTAATTCATGGTCCTGAAAAATGGGTTAAAGATCAAGTTGATGAAATTATTCAATCAATACCAAGTGAATTTAATTTAAGTCAAAATTATCCAAATCCTTTCAATCCAATCACGACGATTAATTATCAAATACCATTGGATCAAAAAGTGATGCTAAAGGTTTATAACTTAATTGGTCAAGAAATTATAACTTTAGTAAACAAAGAACAATATGCTGGAAATTATAGTATTATATGGAATGGAAAAGATAAGCATAATAAACAAGTATCATCTGGTACATATTTTTATGTTTTAAAAACTGAAAATCATTCAATATCAAAAAAGATGTTACTTTTAAAATAATTTATAATAAATAAAAAAATATTATAATATTTCGATAATTCTTATTAATATTAAGACATTCAAATGAGCAGATTATAAATATACCTACCCTATTTCACACTTAAAACTTACTTACTATTATTATATTTCAAATTAAATACCTTAAAAATACTTAAAAATTAATTAAATGGAGACAAAATGAACCTATACGTTGGAAATATCAGCTATGAAATGTCTGAAGATGACCTTTCAAACACTTTTGCCGAATACGGTGAAGTTACATCAGTAAAGATCATTAAAGATAAATTCACTGGTCGTTCTAGAGGATTTGGATTTGTTGAAATTAACTCAGAAGATGGAAGTAAAAAAGCTATTGAAGAGTTAAATGGAAAAGAAGTCCAAGGCCGTCAGTTAGTTGTTAACGAAGCTAGACCTAGAACTTAAAATTTAATATTTAAATTTTTTCTAAAATAATAAAATACATTTCAGTGTTTTATTATTTTAGATTTTCTTTAAAATAATTGATTAGTTTAGTATTTACATAAAATCGAGTAGTACCTCCTCTTAATGAATGGTCCCTATTTGGATAAATAAATACATCAATCATTTTATTCATATCTATAAAACCATCAATTAATTGAGTTGTGTTTTGAAAATGTACGTTATCATCCCCTGTTCCATGCATTACAAGCAAACTCCCTTTAAAATTTTTAATATGGGACATAATTGAAACTGAATCATACCCTGCTTCATTTGAATATGGATTTCCCATTGATCTTTCAGAATAAATTGAATCATATAACCTGAAATCAACTACAGGTGATATAGAAACACCAACACTAAAGATTGAAGATAGTCTTGTTAACATCAATGCTGTAAAATATCCCCCACCACTTGAACCCCAGGCTCCTATTTTATTTTTATCTACACTGTAATTTTCAATAATATAATTAACACCTGAAGTTATATCCTTAATTAAGTATTTACTCATGTCACCATAACTTAAATTTTTAAAATCCTCTCCTCTTCCTCCCATACCTCTTGAATCCATTGAAAAAACCATAAATCCCTCTTGAGCAAAAAATTGATTCAAAATACTACCCCATTTATTTAAAACAATCTGAGTTCCTGGCATACCATAACCATATACTATCAATGGGTATTTTTTATTTTTATCATAATTATGTGGCAAAGTTAATATTCCATCTAATAAAACAGTTTTATCATCTGATAAAAAATTCACAAATTTAGGAAATGACCAATCATATTCTAAATATTGATTTAAGTTTGTTTCATTTAATACTCTAAGAGGATTACCTTTCATATTTTTTAAAATTATTTTAAGAGGTGATTTAATTGATGAGAAAGAATCAATAAAATATTTTTTTGAAGGAGAAATAATTACCCGATGAAATCCTTCTTCTTTAGTAATTTGAGTTAAATTTGATCCATCAAGGTCTACTGAAAAAAGATGACTTTCCTTTACTGAGCTACGATTTCCTAAAAAATATATCTTATTAACTCTGTAATTATAATTCAAGATCTTGCTTACTTCCCAATTACCTTTTGTTACAACATTAATTAGATTTCCACTTATATCACTATGATAAATATGTTTAAATCCTGATTCTTCAGATATCCATAAAATTTCATCATTATCTAAAAACTGAAAATCATCGTTCAAATCAACCCATCCAACTATATCCTCATCTTTAATTCCTTCTGAAATTTTTCCAGACTTTGTATCATAAAAAAACAATACCATTTTTTTTTTGTGGTCTATCAATTTTGACTATAAATATTTTTTGATTTTTCGCCCAATAAATTCTTGGGATATAATAATCATCATAATTATTACCATGTAAATCAATCCAATTAATAGAACCACCTGTTGCCTCAACTATACCAACTCTTATTTTAGGATTAGTTTGACCAGCCTTTGGATACTTAATAGTTTTAAGTTTGGGATATAATTTTAATTCGTCAATCATTGTATAAATTGGAACTTCCGATTGATCTTCCTCACAAAATANAATTTTTTTACTATCTGGNGACCATTTATATGAATCATATGATGAAAATTCTTCCTCATAAACCCATCCAAAAATACCATTTANATAATTCTCTGATCCCGANTTAGTTAATTGATATTGTTTTTTTTTCTTAATATCATANACATATAAATTATTATCTTTTCTTACATANCTAACTTTATTTCCATCAGGAGAAAATTTAACATTTCTCAAAAGCTTATTTTNTTCAGTTAATCTTCTCATTTCTTTTTTTTNANTATCATAAATAAAATAAGTACCAAAAAATGACCTTCTCCAAATTTTTTCTTTTTCTGATTGAATTAATATATAATTTTCTGTGTTATTAATTTCATAATCAACGATACTTATTTCTTTATTTTTAAATTTAAAAGTTGTATTACTTAAGAATATATTTGTATCATTTGAAACTAAATTTACTTTGTAAATAGATTTGGATTTTGATAGATACGTAAATGCATCTTGATTATTTAACCATTTAATATTAGGGATGGATGCGACTTTAAATGGGGAATTATCTGAAATTTCCTTTATTGATAATTTTTTTTGTGAACATAATAATTGAGATAATACTATAATATTTATTAATAAGACTTTCATTATTTCATAGTTTCCTTTACTTCTTCAAAAAGTTCAACCATCATTTTTTCATTTAGTCTTCCAGTATTAACATTTCTTGGACTTGGATGATAAGAACCAATTAAAAAAATACCATTATTNAANATATATTTTTTTCCGTGACCAAANGGAAAATCTTTNATTTTATATTCTTTATTTTTATTAAAAAATTTTAAAGTNGAATCAAATGCTATTTTCCCCAAAGCTATTATGCACTTTAAATTATTTAATAATCTNANCTCTCTATCTAAATACTTTGAACAATTAATCAATTCCTCTCTTTTAGGTTTATCTTGCGGAGGNACACATTTTAAAACTGCAGTCATATACGTATTTTTTAATATTAATCCATCGTTTAAACTATAGGAAAAAGATTGATTTGATATACCAACTTTATTTAAACATTTCATTAAAAAATCNGCTGATNTATCTCCNGTAAAAACTCTCCCAGTTCTATTTCCACCATGCGCAGCTGGTGCTAAACCNGTNAGTAACAACTCNGAGGAAATTGAACCATATCCAGGTACNGGCTTTCCCCAATAATCCCAAGATAAAAACTGTTTTCTTTTTTCCTTTGCAATTTTTTCTCTAAAATCAACNAATCTTGAACATAATGTACATTCAATAATAGAATTATTAAGTTTTTTNATTGAAAGNTCTGATTTAATAATATTTATTCCTTTAATAAAAATNTTGATTATGCGCTTCTCAGCTTGTAGAAGCTATATAATCTATTTAAATTTTAACATTATATATTAAAAAATCGAAAGGTTTATAATTGCTATGGGAATTATGAATGCAATGAGAACAAGAATGAAAGTAATTNTATGGATTCTTTTAATTCTTTTTGTTGGAAGTATGAGTGTTGGTGGATTAGTTGGTGGTGCTGATATTGTAAATCAATTATTTGGNAGAGTAGATCCNTCAAAAGCTATAATTGTTATAGATGGAGTTTCTGTTTCNCCAGATTTATTTTTTTCACAAGTTGATCAAAGATTGCAACAAGCAAGATCTCAAGGAATTCAATATGATCAAGGAAGAGTTGATATAGAAAGAGAACAAGTTTATAACCAAATAATCCAAAGTTATTTAATTGAAAACGAGNTAAAAAANAGAAAAATTACNGTTTCAGATGATGAAGTTTTTTTTGAATTATTAAATAATCCACCAACTGAAATAAAAAATATACCAGATTTTATGACAAACGGACAGTTTGATGATGCCAAATATCAACTTGCATTACAAAATCCCCAAGGTGATGAGTGGCAACCNGTCGAGCAATATATCAGACAATATTTACCAAGGCAAAAATTATTTGATGAAATTAGCTCCCAAGTTTTAGTATCAGAAAATGAGATTAAAGATGAGTATATCATAAATAATACTAATTTTANAATTAATGCATTAGTTGTTGATAACAGTAGTTTTAACTCNGAAAGNGTTGAATCAAACAAAGAAGAANTAAAAAATTATTATTTTCANAATAAAGAAGAATTTAAAAAAAACGAAGAGAGATTTTTAAGCTATGTATTNTGGGNGAAAAAACCTTCAAAAAANGATACATTGTTAACTTATTCNACTGTTGATGAAATATTAATGANAATTGANAAAGGAGAAAAATTTGAAGATTTNGCTAATGAATTTTCNGAAGANCCTGGTAATTTATCACAAAATGGGATGGGGAATAATGGTAATCTTGGTTGGTTTGGTAAAGGACAAATGGTTAAATCTTTTGAAGAAACAGCTTTTAATCTTAGAAAAGGTGAANTAAGCAATCCTGTAGAAACNAATTTTGGCGTTCACATAATTAAAGTTNTTGACAAGAGAAAAAATGAAAATAANGAAGAAGAAATTTTAGCAAGTCATATTTTGCTTAAAATTGAGACTGGACCAAGTACTTTAAATTTTATTAAAAATAAAGCAACACAATTTATTTTTGATGTAGAAGATTATGGTTTTATAGATGCNTTAAAAAGGAATCCTAGTTATAAATTAAATAAATTACCACCAATACTAAAATCATCAACTTTTATACCNGCCTTAGGATATTTTCCACAAGCAACAAAATTTGCATTTGATAATACAACTAATAATACTAGCCAAGCATTAGAAACAAACTCTGGTTTTGTTGTACTAAAACTTGATTCTATAAGTCANGAAGGAACAAAAGAATTTGATTTAGTAAAATTTGAAATTTCAAGAAAAATAAAATTAAACAAACAAAAAGAAAAAGCNCAAGAATTGTCTAAAGCTTTATACAATGAAATANTTAATAATAATCAAACATTAAAAAACATTTCATCTAAGAATGAAAATACAAAATTCTTAAATCAAGTTAAATCAAAATTAAATTCACCTTTTGAAATTATTGGAAAAGAACAATCAATAATTGGTTCATTGCTAGCTGCTGAACCTGGCGAAATTTTAGAACCATTAAATTTTTCTTCAGGAACCGTTATTATTCAATTAGTTTCTAAAGAAGAAATTNATAANGATGATTGGGAAATAAAGAAAGATTTAATNAAAAATAATTTGTTAACAGCTAAGCAAAACCAAACAATAACGGAATGGATTGATGGTCTTAAGAANAAAGCAAAAATTATTNATAATAGAAAATATTATTTTTAACATAAGTTTACTTATATCTTCTTACTTAAATAAATAAATGGTGTATCAATAGCAGCAACAATTAATTTCAATAAATAGGTTGTAATAACTATTTGAATAATTACTTGAAAAGGAAGTTGTTCTGTATTGAAAAAAAGTGGAAATAAATAAAAAGCTAAAAAACTAAAAATTATTGAATCAAATAATTGACTAGAATAAGTACTTAAGTTGTTTCTAAGCCATAAAAATTTTTCATTAGTTTTACTTTTAATAAAATGAAAAAGCCAAATATCATTTAATTGAGATATTAAATAAGCAATTAAACTTGCAAAAACTATTGAAGGGGATGTTGCGAAAATTATATCCATGGCTTCAGATGCTCCCCAGTCATCTGAATTTTTTTTAAACAATAAGATCATCTGAGTCATAGACAAATAAAATAATGAAACAAAAAAACCAATAAAAACACCTTTTCTAGCTTCTTTTTTACCATAATGTTCGGATAATAAATCAGTAGCTAAAAAAATTGCTCCATAAACCACATTTCCACCTGTCGCATTTAAACCTAGCAAAGTGATTTGTTTATTTACAAATATATTAGCTAAAATCACACAGGAAGCAATAAATGCGTAAATCCATACTTTACCTAGCTTAAAAGCTATTAATGTAAAAAAAAGACCTATTAAAGTTTGAATAATGAATATTATTTCATTTGACATGATATATATACAACGCTATTGCCATGAACCAATTTGTTCATATTTTATTATTCTTTGATTTATTAATGCACTGGAATTAATTTTATTTAAATTGTTAATTTCATTAATTATTACATCTTTTATTCTTTTTGCCATGAGATCATAATTATTATGAGCTCCTCCCAATGGTTCTGGAATTATTTGATCGCAAATGCCCATTTCTAACAAATCTTGAGATGAGACTTTCATTGCGTCGGCTGCATCTTTAGCTTTGCTAGCATCCCTCCATAAAATGGAGGCGCAACCCTCAGGGCTAATTACTGAAAACCATGTATTTTCAAGCATTATAAATTTATCACCAATTCCTATACCTAAAGCACCACCACTTGCTCCTTCTCCTATTACAATTACAATAATTGGTACAGGTATTAAAGACATCTCAACTAAATTATCAGCAATTGCTTGAGCTTGTCCTCTTTCTTCAGCTCCTACTCCTGGGTATGCTCCCGGAGTATCAATAAAACATATAATTGGTCTATTAAATTTTACTGCTAACTTCATAACTCGAAGGGCTTTTCTATAACCTTCAGGTTTTGCCATACCAAAGTTTCTTTGAATATTTTCTTTTGTATTTTTACCCTTTTGATGACCAACAAATACAACTTCATTATTATCTACAGATCCAATACCAGCTACAATTGCCTGATCATCAGAAAATTTTCTATCACCGTGCAATTCTATAAAATCATTTGAAATTCGATTAATGTAATCAAGAGTATATGGTCTCTTTGGAAAACGAGCTAATTGCACACGTTGCCACCTAGTTAAATTTGAGTAAATTTTTTCTGAAATTTTTTTCTTTTCTTCTTTGAGAGCTAGTATTTCATTTGAAAGGTCTTTATCATATTTTGAATTTAATTCAATTAATTCATTAATTTGTTTTTCTAAATCAATTACAGGTTTTTCAAAATCTAAATGATATTCTGACATCTTAAAAAAAAATAGTCCTTATTAAAATTTCCAAATCAAAAGCAAAAGATTGATTTTGCACATAATAATGGTCATAAATATTATTATCATTAACACCCAATTTAAATTTTTTCATTCTATATATTCCAGTTAAACCTGGTTTGCAAATAATGTTTTTTGCTTTCTTATCAACTGAAATTATATCTGAACCAACAAAGCTAATTTGACCTAAAAAAATATTAAATAAAAGAGGCAATTTTCTAAAAAAACCAATATTACTATTTATCAAATTTATTTTAATCTTTTTATTTTCTAAACCCCAAATTAATAATTGATTAGATTTGAAAAATAGAAAAGATAAAAATAATATTGGTGAAAACATTATAATCAAAATTCCTGAAAAAAAGATATCAAATATTCTTTTAGAAAAAAAATTTATTCTATGGTATAATGAATATTCTATATTTAAAAAAGGTATATCACTAATATCCTCAACAGAAGCTTTGCCAAGTAGAATATCTTTATCTTTAGGAACTACTCTATAAGTCAGTCTAAAAGATTTTAAACTATCCATTATTTCAAGCATTTCCTTGATTTCGAGTTTTTCGGAAGTAAAAATTAATTCTCTAATTTTATGTAATTTAATTAATTCTTTTAATTTATTAATGGGACCTAGATGATTTATATTATTTTTTTTTAGTTCAAATATATTTATAGTATTAACCTTAGTTTCAACAAATCCAATTACATATATACCTGTATCGGGTCTTTTGTTAATTTTATTTAATATTCTTATACCTTCTTTATCAATTCCAACAATAATTGCTGGTCGAGAAAAAATAGGTTTATCACTTTGAGTTAAAAAACTTACATATCCTTTAGATCTTAAAATATTTAATATTAATCTCCATCCAGGAACTAAAATACAAATCAAAAAACTAGAATAAATTAGTACTGCTCTAGAATATGCAAAATCTTTTAAAAAAAATGTAAATGTTACGCTGACTAAAAATCCTAAGAAAGATGCTATTAGAGCTCTATTATAAGAAAGTATAAATTTTGTATATAGGTCAAAAAGGAAAATAATAAAAATCCAAATAATTAAATAAATAATTAAAATAGGTATATAATTATGAAAAATTGTTTCATGTGTACTAAATCTCAATGAAATACCGATCATAAAAGAGAATAAAATTGTAAATATATCTAAAATTAATGGAAAAACATTCACAACTCCTGATTTAAAAATAGAAGAAATTTTTCTAAGAAAAATTCCGGTTTTTAATAAAAAAGTGAATAAAAACGATGTTTTTGAAGAAAAATGTTTGTTAACAAATAAATCCATAGCATTATAAAACCATTTTATACTTTCAAGAGGAACAGATTTAACACTTTCTCCCTTAAAATGAATTATTTGAGTTGTTGGAACATAATGAATTTGATAATTATGTTTTTTAATTCTAAAACATAAATCTAAATCCTCACCAAACATAAAAAATTCTTCATCTAGAAAACCCACTTCATTTAAAATTTGTTTTCTAATAAACATAAAAGAACCACTTATTGCATCTACAGAATGACATTGATTTTCATCTAGATATGTTAGATTATATCTTCCCACCCATTTATTTTTTGGAAATAATTTATCTAAACCAATTAATTTTGGGAATGCGACAATAGGTGTTGGAAAACTACGTTTACATGATAGTTGAAGAGTTCCATCACTATTCAGTATTTTAGGTCCACACATTCCAACACTTTTATTATTTTCCATATAATTAATTAAAATATTTAATGTATTTTTTTCTAATACAGTATCTGGGTTTAACAATAACAAATATTTACCACTAGATATTTTGATTCCTTGGTTTACTGCCTTAGAAAATCCAAAATTAGTTTTATTCTGAATCAAATTTATGTTAGGGTGTTTTTCAATGACCATTTGTGCAGAATTATCACTTGAATCATTATCTACGACAATAATTTCAATATTTTTTATAAGTTTAGACTTATAAATTGAATTCAAACAATTATCTAAATAATCTCTTACGTTATAATTAACTATAATTATAGAAATCAATGAATTCATTTTTAAAATTATTTAAATTTTCCTAAAAGCTTTAATAATCTCAATTTTGGAATCATAAAGAAGGCTTCAATCATAATTTCTTTATTCATTTTTGATTGACCAACTGTTCTATCAATGAAAATTATTGGTATTTCACAAATCTTATATTTTTTTATCCAAGCTCTATATGACATTTCTATTTGAAAAGAATACCCTTGAGATTCAATTGAATCGATATTAATATTTTCAAGCACTTTTCTTTTCCAGCATTTATAACCACCAGTTGCATCTTTGATAGGTAGTCCAGTAACAATTCTTGAATATAAATTAGCTCCATAACTAATTATCAATCTGTGAAATGGCCAATTAACAACATTTATTCCTGAAATATATCTAGAACCAATAACTAAATCAAAATTTTTAGATTTTTCTATTAAATCATTTATGCTTGCAGGATCGTGTGACATATCAGCATCCATTTGTATAATTAAATCAGCATTATGATTTAAAGCATATTTCATTCCGGCTATGTAAGCTGAACCCAAACCACCTTTTTCTAATCTTTTTAATAAATGTAAGTTCTTATATTTATTTTTTAAATTGTTAACAATCTCATGTGTTCCATCTGGAGAATTGTCATCAACTACTAAAATGTCAATTTTATCATTTGCTAGATTGATTTTTTCAATTAATTCTTTAATATTTTTCTTTTCATTAAAGGTTGGTGTTACAACAAATATTTTCATGTGATTATACCATCTCTCATTTTACTCAAACAATAATCTAAGCCGAAGGTTCTTACACCTAAAATATTTTCAATTTTAGATGTAACCAAACCGGATTTAAGGGGCCGTTTAGCTATTTGATTTAAATCACGAGTTTTAATTGGTGAAATTAAAGATGAATTTAAACCAAAGATTTTAGCTATTTTTTTTGCAAACTCAAATCTTGAAATAAATTCTGAACCTCCATAATTAAGAATTTCATTTACATTCATTATCATTGACAATTTAATTGCTTCTGATAAAGCACCTGTCCATGTAGGATTCCCAAATTGATCATCTACAACACTTATTTTTTTTTTGTGTGATAAAGAATCAATAACCCATTTAACAAAACTTGCTTTATTAATAAAAGAATTTCCATATAAAACATTGGTTCTAATAATCACCCAAGGCTGTCCACTTCCTCTAATTATATTCTCAGCAGCTAATTTTGTTTTGCCATAATAGTTAATAGGGTTAGGTTGATCGTTTTCAGAATAGGGACCAGAAAATCCATCAAATACATAATCTGTTGAAATAAAAATTATTTTGCACTTTGTTCCTCTTATACTATCTAAAATATTTTCAGTTGCTTTTACATTATTATTCCATGCTAATTCTTTATTAGATTCACACAAATCAACATTTGTAATGGCAGCAAGATGTACAACAATCTCAGGGGAATAGGTTTCAACTATTTTACAAACGTTATTTTTTGATGTTATATCTAATTCAACATATTTACAGGGATAATTTGTGATTTTAGGAATTTTTTTTCCAGAAGCAATAATATCAAAATAAGGCTGCAATTCCAAAAGAGTTGACTCTCCTAATTGACCAAATGCTCCTGTTATTAAAATTTGTTTACCCATTATTAAAAAATATTCAACGTAAATCTAGTTTAATTTAGTTTACGAAATTAAATAATTATATTAATTCTATTTTAATTTTGAACTATAAGTTTTTGACATTATTTCTAATTGTAATAATGAGGGTAATTTTTTTCTTCCAGGATTATGAACTAATAAATTGATGTGAAATAATTTTTTTAAATTTGTATCATAAAAAAAATAAGATATGAATGGACCACCTTTTACATCAGAATTATGTTCCCATAAACCTTCTAATTTTATAGCATCAAAATTTCCAATTTTATCTCTAGAAATATTTCTATATTTTTTTAAAAATAAAATATCATTATTATAAAATTTTGAATATTCATTTAAGAGTGTATCTAAATTTAAATTTTCAAATGTAAGTTTGTTATTATAATCATTCCAATTAAAAGATAGCCATCTAAATGGAAATGCTCTACCAAGCCATATAAAATTATTGTTTGAATCTTCTTTTATTAAAGTAAAATCATGTTGAATTCTTATTTTCCAATTAAATTTTTCAAAAATCAAATTAGATAAATCATGTTGCTCTCTTCTTTTAAATAAATGTTTTTCCTGGCGATCACGATAAAAATTAAAATATTTATTATAAATCCATTTAGAGTTTATTATTAAAGTATTTTTAAAATCCTCAAAGTCCTTTCCATAAACAACTGAAAAAACCTGATCTCGAGCAAAAACATCTCTTTTTGAAAATATTTTATTTTCATTTCTTTCAGAACTATTTTTTGGCAAAAAACTATAAATTAGTTTATCGCCAGTTGAATCAGGAATGTCTAATATTGACAAAACCAAAATATTATGATAATTTTTAATTTTATCAAAATCCTCGGCTAGTATATATTTTAATTCAAAAAAAGACTCAGGCTCAGGAGTTAAAATTTCAGGCAGAAAAATTGAATCAATAATTGTCTTAACTTTAGAAAAATCCTCAAAAGAAACCACAACATGAATCTGATTCTCAACCCCTTCGGCTCTTGGTTTAAAATCACAACTTGTAAATAATAAGATAAGAATTAAAATAAAAAAATTCATTTAATCAATGAGAGTAAACTCAGCTCTTTTGGTTTTAAAATCGACATTTAATACCTCTATTGTTATTACTTTACCTAAATAAAATTTATTAAAATAATTTTTTCCAATGATGGAAATTTGATTATCATCAAAAAAATATGTATCATCTTTCAATTTGGTAATTGGTATAAAGCCCTCAACAAAAATTTTATCTATTTCTGCAAAAAAACCAGAGTTTATAACACCTGATATTATTGCAGAAAAATTCTGGCCAATTCTTAATGATAACCACCTTAGTTGCTTTAATCTTAAATATTCTCTTTCAGCTTCTAATGATTTAATTTCGGATTTTGTAATTTCTTCCGCAACTTTTGAAGCCTTTTCAAAAGATAATATTCTTTTATTATCACCTAAAAAATGTTTCTTTAAGTATCTATGGACTATTATATCAGAATATCTTCTTATTGGAGATGTAAAATGACAATAATGTTTAAATGCTAAACCAAAATGTTCATCTTTTTTAGTAGAATATATAGCTTTAGACATGCTTCGCAATGCAAGTTTTTCAATTATATTTTTGTGTTCAGTTTTTTTTTGGTTTGAAAGAATTTTTTTAATAGAAAGAGTAGATATCATTGAAGGAAATTTTTTTATTATACTTAATTTAATCAATGTATTAAAAAAAATTTCCATATCAGCCAAATTTGGTTTAGGATGAATTCTGAAAACAAAACCATCTTTATCTATTTTTTGTTTATTTATAACTTTTTCAGCAACTACTCGATTGGCTAGTAGCATAAATTCCTCAATTAATCTATGACTATCATATCTTTCTTTCTGAGAAATATGATTAGGGATACCATTTTTATCAAGTTTAATTAATGGTTCTGGAATATTAAAATCTATACTTCCTTTATTTTCTCTTTGAATTCTTAATTTTTTTGCAATTTTATTTAAATTATTTATGTCTTCAAAAAATTCACCAGATTTATTTTCAATAATTTTTTGAACTTCAGAATACGAAAACTGTTTTTTACTTTTTATTATTGTTTTTTCTAATCTGAAATTAGATAAATTCATATTTTTATCTATTTCAATAAAAAAAGAAATTGCTAACCTTTCTTTATTTGGTAATAAAGAACAAATATTTGCAGACAAATTATCTGGAATCATTCTAATGACACCTTCAATGAAATAAACCGAATTACTTCTTTTTTGTGCTTCAGAATCTAATGGTGAACCTTCATCTAGAAAAAAAGAAACATCAGCAATATGAACACCAACAACATAATTGTTTTTATTATTTTTATAAATTGAAACTCCATCATCAACATCTCTAGCATCACTAGGATCAATTGTTAAAACATTTAATGAAGTTAAATCTTTTCTGTTTTTTTTTTCTTTATAAATATCTTTTTCAGTCCATTTATTTGAATATTTTAATATGTAATCATTAAATGTATTATCTAATTCATATTTTTGACATATAATTTTCATGTCAGTACTAGGATCATTTATTGAACCAATAGTTTCTTTATATTTAACAATGATGTGTGAATTTTCATTTCCCCAATTAGAAACTTTAACTCTTATAATATCTCCAATTTTAAAATTTTTATTTATATCTTCTAATAAAACACCTCTTAGTGGTGTTACAGGTTCAATATTTAATAAAATTTTTTTATTATTTTTAATTACTTGAGCTATAAATTCATTTGATTTTCTTTTTATTATAGATTTGATAATACCTTCGGATTTGTGCCTTCTAGTTGAAGGTAAAATTATTACTTCTACTAAATCACCATCTAATGCACCGAGTAAATTTTTTGGATTTATATATATATCTTCATGTTTGTCTTCAAATGAAACAAAACCATAACCATGTATAGTTAATGATAAAAGTCCAAATTTTATTTTTTTTGATTTCAATAAAAAGAAATGACCTTTTTTATTTTTTGCAACAACTCCATCATTTAAGAGGGTTTTTAATACAATTCTAAAGGTTTTATATTCTTTTTGATTAATTTTTAAAATTTTAGAAATTTCACGCTTTCGTAAAAATTTTTTTTTACTAGATTTAAGCAATTCTATAATTTTTGTTTTCATTTTATGCTTGATAATATAGTGAAATGAATTTTACCATTTGATAATTTATCTAATTTATTAATAGCATATTCTAATTTTAAATAACCAATTGAAACAGGTTGTATTATTCCTACACCATAAGAAAAAATATTATTTAATTCGATATTAGCTTTTCCAAAATCAGTAAAGACGAATATTGTTGAATTTATATTTGTACCATATCTTAACTCGATCTGATTAATTAAAAATTCATCAGAAATAAAAAAGAGTTCTTCATAACCTCTAAATGTTTTTGCTCCCCCAAATCTATATTTTTCACCATCAGGAATTGATATTTCATTATTTATATGAACTTTTCCATATCTTAAGTTAAAATTTAAATTGAATAAATTATTTAATTTATAACTATGAAAACCATCAAAATAATAATTTAAAATTTGTTTTTCTTCAAAATTTTGAATATAGTTTCCAATAGTTATTTTTTGATTAAAATATAAATTTTTTTTTATCTCATAATAATGATTTAACAATATATTTTTGGTTTGATAAGAATTATACCCATTTTCATAACCAAAATCTGTAGGATTGTTTTTTGTATTTTTTATCCCAAAAGAATATTTTCCAAAATTTGAATAAAAAGAGGTTATCTCAAATTCATTAGAATATTTTACAAAAAGATTATTTTGAAGAGACTGAGAAAAATTAAATTTAATACCATAATTTAAAATCTTAATAAAAGGAATTGAATATTGCATAAAAATATCTTGTGAGTTTTCATTTAAACGAAACCAATTAAAATCTAGCGTTGTTAATAAACCAAAAATATTACTCAATGATAAATCAATATTTCCTGATAATCTATTCTGTGAATTATACCCAAAGATTCCAGAAAAAAAATTTTTAAAATTTAATTTCATTGGTACGAATAAGGCTAAATTATCCTCATTATAAATCATATAACTAGGGTTTGATATAAAATTAATAAAGGGGTAATTAAATTTTTTCTTCAAATCAAATAAATTATCTTTTGTTGCTTTTGTGCCTAAATAATTTGAATTAATAATACTTTTAATTAATTTATTTGTATTGTTATTTTCATAAAATATTGTATCAATAAATGTAGGTTTTGATAAAGTATCTAACCAAACTAGATACAAATCTTCATTATAATATTTAATTGAGCTTAATATTAATTCATTAGTTAAATCTCCATTTTTAAAATTTTCAGATCTCCAATTTTCAATAAAATATTTTAAAGAATTTTTTTTTGTTAAATTATTATCATAATTAATTTTTAAAGTATCATTTTCTGAAAACAAAAAACTATAAGTTAAAATAATAAACAAAAATATTTTATAATTGTGCACGAATTTCTCCAGAAAATATTATAAAATTGTTGCGGTAAATATCATCAAGATAGGATAGATTAAAGTTTAAACTTATTTCATTGTTAATATTGAAAATAGTTGATATGGTAGATTTAGTATTAAAACCAGGTTGAAATCCTCTTGCTAATTCTGGAGGTAATGAATTAAAGGATTTATTAGCAAAACTTATATTATAAAAAAATATGTTTGCGTCAATTCTTGCATTTTTTTTGAAAAAAATAATTGAATTAAATTCTAAACCAGAAGTTTCTATTTCATCCGTAAATAAACCAAAACTTCCATTTTCATTTCCATAAACAAAATCAATACCATAATTAATTAATTTGAGTAATTTAAAATTAAAACCTGTGTCAATATACCAACCGAGAGATTTTCTTGATAAAGAAATTTGAGAAGATTTGAAATCAGTATTAAAGTAATTTAATTCTGAATTAAAAATAATTTTATTTGTAATGGGTTCTTCAAAATTAAACTTTATTTGACTATTTTTTTCATCTTTATACGGTTGTAGTGTATTTGCTATTACTTGATGATTTTTAATAATTTTTAAACCCATTCTTCGAAATGAATTTTTAGGAACATATCTTATGTCAGTTTGAACAGTTAATCTGGATGACTTTAAATCATTTATTGTATGAGATGGATTTAAAATATTTTCATATGAAATTTTAGTACCATTGTAATCTGTTTTAAAATAAAATCTTAAGGTTGTTGATCTTAAATATTTATTTTTTGAGGTTGAAAACTTTTTATTAAATCTAAAATTTGATAAAAAATGGGTAGATGGAGACTTAATTCCTGAAGGAATACTATAAGATAAATAATCACCAAACTGATCAAATAAATAAATTTGAGAATTAGAATCAAATCTATAATTACCCAATCCTTTGCCAATAAATTCATAAACAATTATTTTTTCTTCAAATAAATTTCTTTCTAATAGAAAATCTAAACTAGACTGTAAATTTTTATTTTTAGAATTATATTTAAAAAATCCTCTTGATAAATTATAATTTAAATTTTCTTGATTGTTNAAAAATTTTTTTATTTGATTTTTAAAAATCAGGGAACCATTTATATTTTTATTTCCTTTNGATTTAATTTCNAAATTAGATAATAAACCACTACTTATTATATCAAATGAATTATTAAAAAAATTAAAATCATCTCTTTTAATAAAACCAATATTTGATATTATTTTATTTCTTTGAAATTCTAAACCAATTAAAGATTCATAAAATTTAGTATTTTTTGTTCTCAATTCTTCATTATAACTAATAACTGGACTTAAAGAACTTTTTAATATTTTTAGATCAATTTTTTTTCTAGTCCAAATTGAATTATCTTTTATTGTAGAATTGGTTTTAGCATTTGTAAAATTAAATTTAAACATTCTAATTAATTCACCATTATATGAAGTATTAAAATCAAAATTTTTTGATTTTTGATAAAAATCNGAATAACCTCCAAATTTTATTGTTGAATCATACCTTTTATCTTTATTNAGGATAATTTTTAAATCAGTAAATTGATAACCTAAACCTTCATTNATATTTAAATCCCAAGTTTTTTTATTCAAATTTCTTTCCCTCCAAAATTCAATATCATTATTATTTTGATGTGAAAAAAAATTTTTNCCAGAATTCTTTAGTTTTGAATGAAAAGATAAATTNCCAATGTCAAATGGAAGAATAATTTTACTATTNAAGGATAAGTTTGAAGCAATACCACTAGATGGTTTAACTTTTAGATTAATATTTTCTTTTAAATTTGAAGTTGCAATCTCNANNTTGAATTCAGATAAATCGTTGATTTTATAATTTGATATAAAACTAGTTACATTGTGTTTTTGAGGATTTATTTTCTTTACATATGGGGAATAAAGTTCAATTAAATTAGTTCTATTCGTTANAGTTANGTATTCATAATAAATATTACCATCATCAGATATTTGTTTTGAATACTCTCCATTAATTCCATAATTAATAAATGTAACTTTGTAATTTTCGTATAANGATTTTGGAGAATAAAAATATATTGAGTCGTTCAAATTATCTGGATTTGATATTTTAATATAGTTCCCTAATGANTCTNTTTGAGATAAATGTTCATCATTAAGTGGAGTATTATTTAATTCATGATATTTAGATGAAAAATTTATTGGATTATTTTCTATTTCTTTATCTTTTTCATCAATAAANTTAATTTTAAAATTAAATTTTTCATTTTTAGTCTCAAATGAAGTTGAAGTAAAATCTCTTTGAAAACCAAAATCATGATATTCAAATTCAACATGTATGCGTGAATTAATATTAATTATATTTTTTGGAGTAAAAATAATTTCTGAACTATAATAATCAATTAAATAATCATTTGATTCTCCTCTAGNCATCTTTATACCATTAATCCAAATTGATTCAGAATTAGGTGTAATTAATATTTTTCTTGAGCCATCTAATCCATANAGTGGATATGGACCCTGATTTTGATCAATTCCATTAAAATCAATTGAATGAAATTTTCCTCTTGATGTTCCAGTAGTAGCTTCAAATTTTAAATTTGAAAAATTTGAAGAAAAACTCATTCCCTCCAACCTTTTAAAATGATTTTGATAATTGGAATTGGAATTTTTAAAATCAATATCCCCTGCTTTAATANTTGAATTTGGCGTAATTATCTCAATAAATAATTTATCAAATTCATTTAAACTTTTTGTATTTCCTTGAGATTGAATCGGAATATTTTGATCGGATAAAACTGCATTAACAATCATATCATCTAATAATTTTCCTTGAATATTTAATTTCAAACCTCCATTTAATGCAGTTGAACTACTTGNTGAAAAATCTACTTTTCTAGAAAATGTACCATCAATTGCAATTGGAAATGAATTAAGTTCAAAATCATTATTTGAATTATCAATTTTTCTATNAATTAAAGNATTTTTATTATTAATAGTATCAAAAGTAGATATNATAGATTTAATTTTATTAGTNATTCCAGTNAGATACTGATATGATATGAAAATTTCATTACTTAAGCTTAAATCAAGATTATGTAAATATATTTTACCGTTTATCTCATCAAGTTNATAATTATCTATCTTTTTTTCATCTAAATAAATTTTTTCTGAACCATTTATTATAAACTTTTTCGATAAAAATATAATTGAGTCATTTGAAGTAATTTNTATTTTTTCAGAAAAATCATTTATTTTTAAGATTTGGNTAGAAGCCTCTAAATNTTCAATAANTAATAATAAACTAAGTATAAGCTTAGTTAAAATTAATATCAATCTTAGCATTTAATATTAAATTATTTTTAGTTAAAAAATAAATTTCATTNTTTTTTATTTTAAAATCTAAAATTTCTAGTTGAGAATTTTCATTTTTTTTTATTAATGCAAAATGATCCATATCAATATAAAAAAAATTATTTTTGTCTGTAAATAAAACCCAACCATTTTCAAAAGCATTAACAGTTATTAAATTGAAATCAATTTTTTTTTTCCAAATCAATTTTCCATTTTCACTAAAATGAAAAAAAATGTTATTATTNTCAATCAGTCCTATTTGATTTTTTTTATTTAAGTCAAATCCCTTGATACCAGAAAAACTATTAAACCTAGTACCTTCTATTTTATTTATGAATTCACCATTAATATTTATTTGATTTAAAGAAAATAAATTTTCACTTACAACCCATAAATAACCATACGAATTTCTTCGAATATATGTTGGAAATTCAATTGNAATTTCAAAATCATATAGATTAATAGAATTAATAAAATTTAACTTTTTATCAAAATAATGTATTTTATGATTATCGTAATCTGTTACAAATACTTCCAGACCTAGACTTGATGTAATATCCGTGAATGAAGCATTAATTTGTGTAGAATAAGATAATCCTTTTGAAAAAAATAATTTATTATTTTTTTTATTGAAAGAAATGATCTTTGAAGAAAAACTGTCAATTAAATAAATATCATTAAAATTGTTTATTTCAATTTTTGAAAAAGAATATTTATTTATTTTTAAATCGTCAGGATATCTGACTTTAGTTAAATCCTTTAGTTCATATTGTGAAAATAAAAAATTTAAAAAAAAAAATAACTTTATTAATAAAATCTTCAATTAAGATTTTTTAGGTTCTGAAATACTCAATTTATTAAAATTGTAAAATAAAAATAAACTTGTTAAGATAATTATAATTGATATTATTTGTGCACCTGACAAACCAATAAAATATTTTGGATTTGTTCTAATAAACTCAATAAAAAACCTCTCTGAGGCAGCTAATAATAAATATAATGAGAACACAAAACCTTTTTTTAATTTATATTTTAAATTCCAAAGTATGGAAAAAATTACTAATCCTAATAAGGTTTCATAAATTTGAGTTGGATGAACAGAAATAAATGTTGGAGGAGCCCCATTTGGAAATGTCATACCCCAAGGCAAATTAGTTGGTAATCCGTAATCACAACCAACTAAAGTACATCCAATTCTTCCAATAGCGTAACCTAATATCAATAAAGGAGAAATAAAGTCAGTCCATTCTAACCAATCTTCTTTTTTATATTTTAAGTAAGAAATAACAGCAAACATACCTCCAGCTAAACCACCCCAAAAAACTAAACCAGATCCACTAAAAATCATTCCTATTGGATCAGCAATAACTAATTTATAATTTTCTATTAAATAGTAAAGTTTGGCACCAAGAATACCACCCAAAGCTGCCCAAAAAATAGCATCACTTGCCATTTCTGGATCCTTACCTTTTTTTTTAAATTCGCGGTTAAGTAAAAAATAACAAGTTAAAAATGCAGTCATTAACATGACTCCATAAGAAGGAATTTTAATTGGTCCAAACTCAAAAAGATAGGGCATCATTTTATTTTTTCTCCACAATAGGGACAATAATTAATTGATGATTTAATTTTTTTTCCGCAACTATGACAGAAATTAATATTATTATTTGAATTTAATGTGATTTTATTTTTTTCATAAAAATAAAAAATAATCGAAATTATAAAAAAAGTTATAAATAATAAGAGATATGGTTCGTATGTTGGCAATCTATATCTTTGAATCATAGTTGAAATATTAGTTTGATTATTAACATCGTCATTAGAAAAATTACTTAATGATTGTTCTAAAATTTCAATGCTCAACTTTTTTTCATCATTTAAATAGTTTAAGTTGATTAATTTATTTTTATTAGCGTCTAAATTAAACAATCTTTTTCTAAAATATTCTAATCCATGTTGATCTGAAATTGTATCAAAATCAACCTCTGAAAAAACAAAATTTTTAGAACTTAGTGGCTTTTGAATTGCTAAATAATAATCTTTTAAATAATGATTAATTTTAAAATCATAATTAAAATTTCTTAAAGAAGAATTACCAAATGGGTTATGATAAAATTCTATTTGAAATTCTTTGGAATAGTAAAATTCATCAATTTGCGATCCATTTGAATTAGAAAAAATATTTATTAAAGTTAAATCATTAGAAGTTATGTCATGTCCAATTGATAATACTGAGTCAACCTCATTTGGAATTGGTATTTTAATATTTAAAGGTAGACGATCTTCTTTTATTTGACCTGTTAAAATTACCAATACTCCTTCTTTATCATATTCAGGCCAAAATGATATAACAAAATTTTCAAAAGGGGAATCATTAGAATAAAGATTATTAAACGTTATTAAAAATATTAAAAAAATCTGATTTATTTTTATCATCTATATTAAAAATTTTTTATTCATTTATAGTTAAAGAAAAAATTATAAATAAATTATAATTTATATGAGTGTAAACAGTAATACCAAAGCCTCTTAAAATGTACAAAAAACCTAGAAAAAATCCTCCAAGAAATCTATAAATAAAAACTGAAAAACTTAATTCATCACCATATGGTCCTAAGAAATGAAAATAAGAAAAAATTATAGCACTTATAATCATTGAAATAATCATGGATATGAAATTATTCCATAAAAAAATTATTTTAAAAATTTTAGTTAAAACCATAATTAGTAAAACTCGGAAAACTAATTCCTCATATAATCCTGCACCAATAGAAAGAATTATCTGGGAAATTAATTCTTTACTTGTTGGAAACATTAAAAGATTTTGTGAAAATATCATAAAAAAATATAATATTATACCCCACAAAAAACCTTCCAAAAGCATAAATAATAAATAATTACTTTTAATTGAAGTATCATTAACATTTTTTTTTTGCAATAAAAATATAATTAAAAATATTAAAAAAAATGAAATGCTAGTGATGTATAAACCAATGTCACCAAACAATGACATAAATTGTCTCAATAAAATATCTGCTCCATTTCTTAAAGTTGAAACTTCGTTTCTACTTAAAATAAGAACCATAAATTCATAAATTATCAAAAATGGAATAATAAATATAAAACTATAATAAGGTGATTTTGATAATCTCCAATATGTGCTTTTATTAAACAAAATTTAAATTTTAATTATTTTTTATCAACTTTAAATAAAGCTAAAAAGGCCTCTTGAGGAACTTCAACCTTACCAATTTGTTTCATTCTTTTTTTACCTTCTTTTTGTTTAGCCCATAATTTTCTTTTTCTGGTAATATCACCACCATAACATTTAGCAGTTACATTTTTTTTAAAAGGTCTAACTGTTTCTCTAGCGATTATTTTTGATCCAATTGCTGCTTGAATAATAACTTCAAACATTTGTCTTGGGATTACTTCTTTAAGATTTTTACATAATTCACGACCTTTGAAATAGGAAGAGTTTTTATCTGTTATAATTGATAAAGCATCAACAACATCTCCCCCGATTAAAATATCTAACTTTTGTAATGGACCTGATCTATATCCAATGTGATTATAATCAAATGATGCATAACCTTTTGAAACAGATTTTAATTTATCATAAAAATCGAAAACTATCTCAGATAAAGGTATTTCATATTTTAGCTGAACTCTATACTTTGAGAAATAATGAGTGTCAATAAAAATTCCACGTCTATTTTGACACAATTTCATTAGAGATCCCATAAATTCTGATGGAGCTATGATTTCTGCTAAAACATAAGGTTCATTTAATTCATCAATTAATCCATTATCTGGGAGTTCAGTTGGATTTTCAATTTCAATTATATCACCATTGGTTTTTAGTATTTCATATCTAACATTAGGTATAGTAGTAATAAGATTAAGATTAAACTCTCTTTCTAATCTTTCTTTTATAATATCCATGTGTAACATACCTAAAAAACCACATCTAAATCCAAAACCCAAAGCTGTAGATGTTTCAGGTTCAAAACTCAAAGATGAGTCATTGAGTTTTAATTTTTCTATAGAATCTCTTAATTTTTCATAATCTGCACTAATTGTTGGAAAGAGTCCTGAAAAAATCATTGGTTTCATTTCTTCATATCCAGGTAAAGGTTTATTAGACTCAAATTCTTTTGTTGTAATTGTATCTCCAACTTTTAATTCTTTAACATCTTTTAAACCAACTACTACATAACCTACTTCTCCAGCCTCTAAACATTTACTTGGTATTCGTTTTAAAACAAAATTTCCTACTTCTGTAATTTCTCTTTCCTTACCATTTGACATGAACTTAGCTGTCATTCCTGGAGTTATTTTACCATTAAAAACTCTAACATATGGTATTGCTCCTCTATATGAATCAAAATTTGAATCAAATATTAATGCTCTAGTTGAATTTTCAATTGATATTTTAGGGTGTGGAATTTTAGTTACAATTTGAGATAATAATTTATTAACTCCTTCTCCAGTTTTAGCACTAACTTTGATTATTTCATCTTCTTTACAACCAATTAAATCAATTACTTGTTGTGAGATTTCATTTGGTCTTGATGTTGGTAAGTCTATTTTGTTGAGAACAGGAATTATTTCTAAATCATTTTCCAATGCTAAAAGAGCATGACTTACAGTCTGAGCCTCCACACCTTGTGATGCATCTACTAATAATAAAGCTCCTTCACAAGCTATTAATGATCTTGATACTTCATATGAAAAATCAACATGTCCAGGTGTATCTATTAAATTAAAAATGTAATTTATACCCTCTTGATTTGTGTAATGCATTTGAATTGGATGACTTTTAATTGTAATTCCTCTTTCTCTTTCAAGATCCATACTATCTAATACTTGATTCATCATTTCTCTTTTACCTAAAGTATCCGTTGCTTCAAGAATTCTATCAGCAAGAGTNGATTTACCATGATCTATGTGAGCTATAATAGAAAAGTTTCTTATATTCTTAATATTCATATGATTTTTTAATATATTTTTATGTCCTAATTTATNATTCTTATTTATTACAAATTAATGTTATTATATATAAATTATTAAAGGAGAAAATTTTGGAACAATTCATCATATCGCTTGACTCTTTAACTTCGCAAATAAGTAACATAATTGCAACTCCTCTAATTCCTATTCTTTTAGGATCAGGTTTAATTGTAACAATTTCCTTAAGATTTATTCAAATCAAAAGATTAAAACATAGTTTTGATGTTTTAACTGGTAAATATGATAATCCAGCTGATAAAGGAGATGTAACTCATTTTCAAGCTTTATCGACTGCCCTTGCAGCTACAATTGGTATTGGTAATATAGCTGGAGTAGCATTTGCTATTCAAAAAGGAGGTCCAGGCGCTATTTTCTGGATGTGGATGACTGCAATTCTTGGCATGTCACTAAAATATGCTGAATCAACCTTAGCTCTTAAATTTAGAATTTTTGATAAAGATGGTAAAGCTTCTGGCGGACCAATGTATTATATTGAAAAAGGGTTAGGCAAAAAATGGAAATTATTAGCAATTTTTTTTGCCGCATTTACAATAATAGCATCATTTTGTTCAGGCAATATGAATCAAGCAAATACCATAGCCCAAACTTATAATGATAACTTTGGCATTCCATTTTGGCTTTCAGGATTAATTTTATCTTTTTTTGTTGGTTTAGTTATAATTGGTGGAATAAAACGAATTTCAATATTTGCTGAAAAATTAGTCCCAACCATGTCATTAGTTTATGTTTTAAGTGCAATTTTTATTTTAATTCTTTTCTATGACAGAATTATACCTTCATTTCAATTAATTCTAAGAGAAGCATTTTCTTTAAAAGCTGGAATTGGAGGATTATTCACTGTAATAATGTGGGGAATTAGAAGAGGATTGTATTCAAACGAAGCGGGTCAAGGATCTGCACCAATTGCTCACGCTGCTGCAAAAACAAAAGAACCTGTTAGAGAAGGAATAGTAGCATTAATGGGCCCATTTATTGATACAATAATCATTTGCTCTATGACTGCATTAATTATACTATCAACAGGAGCACTAGATTCAAATTTTGAAGGTGCACTATTAACAAAAGAAGCCTTTACAAGAGGATTTTATTTTGCACCATTTATAGGAGCAACAATTATCAATCTTTCAGTTTTACTTTTTGCTTATTCAACAATGCTAGCATGGAGTTATTATGGTGACAGATGTGTAGAATATTTATTTGGTTCTACAAAATTAAATATATACCGATATATTTATATTTTATTTGTTTTTTTAGGTTGNGTCCTACCTGTTAATTTTGTTTGGAATTTCGGTGATATTGCATTGACTTTAATGGCGGTTCCGAACTTNCTAGCAATAATTTTATTAATGAATATNTTAAAAGATTTAACAAATGATTATTTTTCAAGAAAACATACAAAATATAATAGTTAATGTTACAAATGAATTTAGCACAATACTTAAAAATTGGAATAGAAGCTGCTGAAAACGCATCCGACTTTATTAAAACACAAACTAAAGAAATTATAAAAATTGATTTTAAAGGTGTTTCTGATTTAGTTACTAATGCTGATATTAAATCAGAAGAAATAATAGTTGATAAAATAAAAAAAAACTTTCCCTCNCATAAATTTTTAACTGANGAATCTGGATTTATTTTTGATAATTCAGATTTTTGTTGGGTAATAGATCCAATAGATGGTACAACAAATTTTGTTCATGGNTATCCCTTTTATTCAGTTTCAATTTCTCTTTTTTATGAGGAAGANCCTGTATTAGGTNTTGTAAAACATATTTCTTCAGGTGAAATTTATTATGCAACCAAACAAAATGGTGCATTTTGTAATAATAAAAAAATTTTTGTTTCAAAAACTAAATATCTTTCAAAAAGTTTATTAGCCACAGGTTTTGGATACAAACATGAAGAAATTTGGGAAAANAATATGATTCTACACAAAAAGCTTACTCATTTAACACAAGGTGTCAGAAGAGCAGGTTCTGCAGCATTAGATTTATGTCATGTAGCAAGAGGATGGTTGGATGGTTATTGGGAATTAGATTTAAATCCTTGGGATATTGGTGCTGGTATAATTATTGTTGAAGAAGCTGGTGGCTTAGCAACAAAAGTGAATGGAGAAAAAATTACTTTAAATGATAAAGAAATTTTATCTTCAAATGGTTTAATTCACGAAAAAATACGGGAAAATTTAATAAATTAATATTATAACTTATTTATGTCCAAATCCACTAATCCATCATTTATAATTAAATGATTTTGACTTGTTACTTTCCCAATTGTTAAGCAACTAATATTTTTGACATTAGAGTATTTTTGAACATCAAAAATATATTTTTCTGATAAAAATAATATATGATTAGAATATTTAACATTAAATAATAAATCCTCGATACTATTAGAACTATTTATATATATTTTCATTCCTGCAATATTATTGCAATGAAAAATAGAACATAATAAAGCATTTCCAATACCAATATCATATGTTTGAATTGAATATTTTATAATATTTTTTTTACGTAGAGAATTAACTATTTCTTTTATTTTAATATTATCTTCATTATTTGATTTTTTAAAACTTCCTAAAAGTATAATGTAATCGTTTTTAATAACAGTATTATTGTTGTTAAATTTTTTGGTTTTAAATTTTTCATTATGCCTTTTTAAAATCTTAGAATTAAAATTTACTTTATTCATTAATTTTTTTTATGATTTTTTGCTACGCTAATTATTTCATTAGCCAAAGTTAAATTAATATTTAATTCTTCTTTTATGACTGATGGTGTAGTTTTTGCGATAATCGAAATATTTGAAAATTTACTATAAAGTTTGATTTTAGTTTTTGGACCAAATCCATTAATTTTATCAAAAATTGAATTTATTGAATTCTTAGCGTGTTTATCTCTATGAAAAGATATTGCAAATCTATGAGCTTCATCTCTAATTCTTCTTATTAAAATTAAACCTGAAGAAAATTTTGGAATATTTTGAGGTTCTTGAATACCAGGCAAAAATACTTCTTCCAATTTTTTTGCTATAGATGCGATTGGAATATAATTTAAACCCAACTCTTTTAAAGCTGAAACTGCCATATTTAGTTGACCTTTTCCACCATCAATTATTATTAAATCTGGAAAAACACCTTTTTCATTTTTAATTCTTTTATATCTCCTCAAAACAATTTCTCTAATCATTTCAAAATCATTTATACCTTTAACTGTTTTAATTTTAAATTTTCTATAATCTTTTTTGACTGGTTTACCATCAACAAAACAAACCATACTACCAACTGGGTTATAACCTTGAATATTAGATATATCAAAAGCTTCAATTCTTCGAGGTGGACTAATCAAATTTAAATCCTCTTTTAATTGATTTATCATTTTTGGAACTAATTCTTTTCTAGAAGTTTTTTTCAAAAGTTCTTGTTTAAGCACAAGATCAGCATTTTGTTGACACATTTTTAGCAATCTAAGTTTTTCTCCTTTAATTGGATTTGTAATTTTGATTTTTTTATTTCTTTTAGATTCTAACCAAAGTTTTATTGTTTCTAAATAATCAGGCTGATCGCTTAAAATAATTTCACTTGGAACAAAATGCGTAATCAAATAAAATTGACGAATCAAATCTGAAATCATTTTAGATTTATTTTCATTCAAAGCTCCTTTTAACATTATCTTTTCTCTAGCTGAAATCCTACCCTCTCTTATTCTAATGACAACACCACATGCAAAATTATTTTTTGATGAAATTGCAATTATATCTCTATCCTCAAATGAAGCAATACTTTTTCCCTGTTTTTTTGTAAAATTCATAATTAAATCTATTTGTTCTTTATATAGACCTGCTTTTTTATAATCCATTAAATTTGATGCATTAATCATTTGTGTTGATATTTCTTTAATAATTTTTTTTATATTTCCATTCAAAAAATAAATGACATTTTCGATGATATTATTATATCCATCTTTACTGATCAACCCTTCACATGGTCCGTTGCATTTATTAATGTGATAGTCTAGACAAATTGAATGTTTATTATTTTCTATAGTATCTTTATTAATATTAAAATCACAACTTCTTAAGGGAAATAACTTATGTAAAATCTTTAAAATAAATCTAAGTTGTTTAACATCAGTATATGGACCAAAGTATTTTGAACCATCATTAATTAGTTTTCTTGTAATAAAAACTCTTGGATAATTTTCATTTGTTATTCTTATATAAGGAAATGTTTTATCATCTCTTAATAGAACATTATAATAAGGTCCATGCTCTTTAATTAAATTTGCTTCTGTAAGTAATGCCTCAATTTCAGTTCTAGTTACAATCCATTCAAAATCTTCAGCTCTTTTTAGCATTGATATAATTTTTAAAGATAGATTAGAGTTATTTTGAAAATAGGATCGCACTCTTCTATTTAGTAATTTTGCCTTACCTATATATAAATAATTTCCTTTTAAATCTTTAAAAAAATAAACACCTGGCTTTTTAGGTAATAAAATTAATTTTTTATTTATATAGTCGTTTTTTTTCACAAAAATTTATACTTATTTTTTAGAAATTATTGAATTTATAAAAACTAAGATCGTGAAAATTTCTAACCTTCCTAACAACATACAAAAACATAATAACCACTTTGCAATAGAATTAAGTGATTTATATGTATCAGTAGGACCAAAATCCCCAAAAGCTGGACCAATATTACCAATTGCGGATGCTGAGGCGCCAAGTGCTGAAACAAAATCAAGATTAAAAAAAGTAAGGACTAAGGATGTTAAAACAAATATAAAAAGATAAATTAAAAAAAAACCAAGAGTGTTTCTAATAATTTCATCATTAATAGTTCTATTTCCAATTTTAATTGGAATTATTGCTCTTGAGTGAATCATTCTTTTTATTTCAGTTAAGGAATATTTTATTAATAGAACAATTCTAGAAATTTTCATA
>PAOF01000018.1 GCA_002707905.1 Fidelibacterota bacterium | reverse complement strand
AAATCCCCGATTTAAAGATGATGGTTCTTTCAATCTGTCTGATGAGTCACCTCTAATTGGCGCGGGAGCGGTCTCATTATGGGAGATTACAGCTCCAACGGTTGATATTTATGGTAACTCTAGAGGAACTCCTCCTGATATTGGAGCATTTGAAAATTCTTTAAATGAGCCTAATAGGGTTATTTCACCTAAATTTTATATTTCAACAACTGGTTCAAATTCAAATTCTGGTACTATAGATANTCCAGTCCTAGATTTAGAAACAGCNTTNGATCTTGTTCAATCTCCNTTAGATACNATAGTTTTTCTCAAAGGAACTCATAAAGGTCTATCAAATACAGAAATTTATTTTGATGATGCAGGTAATTCTAATTATTCCGGTCTTACCATAATGGGAGATCCTGATTATCCGCCAGATAGTACAATCATCGATGCTGAATTCAATACTTTTCATATGGTTTTTTATGGTGAGTCAAATAATATGANAATTCACAATATAACATTNGCTAATGGATATGGTNCTGAAGAATATCAAGGTGGTTCTGTTACTNTAGAAAATTTTGCTAATCCAACATTTACAAAAGTTTTATTTNTNAANAATCAATCTGAATCTAATAATAANGCTNATTCAGATGGAGGTGCAGTTAGGGTTTCTGGAGCAAAAGGAAGTTTTATAAATTGNGTTTTTAGNGAAAATAAAGTTTATGCAATGAATAGCAATCAATATAGTGAAGCAAGAGGTGGAGCAATTTCCATAGCTCATGGTCATGAACAGGATCATGTAACTATTATTAATAGATGTCGTTTTATTGACAATGAAATTCATTCAATGAATAGAGCNGTAGGGTCTGCAATAAGTGT
Organism: Fidelibacterota bacterium; assembly: GCA_002707905.1. Classification (GTDB taxonomy): domain Bacteria; phylum Fidelibacterota; class Marinisomatia; order Marinisomatales; family S15-B10. The sequence goes on along the minus strand of PAOF01000018.1, from coordinate 15,245 downwards.
ATTGATGGNTCAAGCTGATATTACAAATAATTTGATCAGAAACAATAGAGNTATTAGTTATGATCCTNGNGATAGTTACACCCAAGGTTCAATTTATTATGAGGGACCTTATTATTTTGATCAAGAGCAGGGAATCGTAAAGGGTGATGTTGAAAGGAGATATATCGCAAATAACAATATTATATATAATTCAGCAGAGAGTGCAAGTTCTGATAATTTTGCTCAATCAGGTATTTTTATTCAACATATGGATGAAGCAACAAAATTAACTAATATTAANAATATTGTTTTTGAAAACGCATCAAGTATGTCTTCTTCTGCTAGTCAGCAATATATTCCTGAACAAGTTTTGTTACAAAGTTTTTCTGATTTATCAATATCAAACCATAATCTTGTTGAATCGCCACTTCATTATTTGGAGGGTGCAAACAGTGATACCCTTTTTCCAAGATTTGTTAATGCATCAGATGGTAATTTTAGATTATCTCCATCTTCACCAGCTATAGGTGCAGGTTGTTGTGTAGGGGATGAAAACTCTTACGTTAATGAGGGTAATGGGTATCTTCTCAAAAATGATTTNTTTGGAGCTGAAAGACCTTCTCCAGTAGGTTCAATATCAGATATTGGTGCTATCGAAAGTCCTCTTGAAAGTAATTTTGCATTGTCATTAGAAGCAAATTTTTCATCTCAATCTCAAATTGTAGATGCTGGTTNAGAGTATGAGGTTTTACTTTCTCTTAAAGTTAATGGAGAACAAATATCAGATGGTACAAAAATAGATTGGGATGTTTTTCCAGATGAAGGATTTGTTTCAATAGTGAGTAGTGATTCTNTAACCTCTGATGGTAGTGTAAAGGTAACGATTCAAATAAGTGAATCAGTTCCTCAAGGNTTTAAATTTCAAGTAAGGGCAAAATTATATGATTCTTACACCGTTAGTTCCGAAAGTTATTCTGTAGGTGAAATTGAATATATTCCACTCCCTTCTCCAATAGCGTTATTTGAATTTGATGGAGGTTGGTCAAATAATAATGATTTTACAGTTAGTTGGGAAGCCCCGGATTGGCCATATCCAATGGAGGGAATTTGGATCGAACTTGAAAATGAAGAACCTGAATTCTTTGCTTTTGAAGAAGGTTCTGAATCGGTNACTGAATGGTCTTTNAATTTACCTCGTAATGGAATCTTTGATGGTAAAATGTGGTTCCAAGATATATTCCATCAAAACGACCCAGATAATTATATAGATTTTACAGTTGGTTATGATAATGTTCAGCCATATGAATTTGATTTATATGAACCTGGATATTGGACAACTGGACAATCCACTGAATTTGTATGGCAATATGCTTCTGATAATGCCTCTGGCATACATGGATATGAAATAATTATCGATAATGAATCTTTCTTTATGGAAATTGACGATGAGGATTATGAAGCNGGAAATGATATAATATATATTCACGAACCCACACTNCCTCAAAGAGAAATNNANTGGACTGTTAATGCANTTGACAATGCAGGAAATATGAAAGGTTCTGAAATCAGAACGTTAAATATTGATAGATCACCGCCATCTATAAGTCATATACCTCTTTCGACAACTGATTTGGGTCAAAGCACACCAATTATTACAGCTAGTGTTGCTGATAATAATGCCCTTCAATCAGTAGAATTATTTTATAAAATTGGTGATGGTTCTTGGATTGGTCCTATAGATATTTTAGGCTCAGGTTTTAGTATATCTGGAGCAGAGGTTACTGAAGCTGGTTTAGCATATCAAATAAATGCTTATGATGAAGCAGGTAATATTTCAATTTATGGACCAGTTGATGTAGGAGTTATAATTTCTGGTGATGGNTTNGAGAGTTCTCCTTTAATATCAGGAACAGAAGTTAGTGCTTATCAATTAATTAGTTTTCCAATCTTACCTAATNATAAATCAACCGCAAGCTTNTTCGAAGATGATTTAGGNCCTTATGATGATACAAAATGGCGATTATTTGGATTTAAAAATGGAACCTATGAAGAATATCCATCTACTATTGAAACAGGTAAGTCCTATTTATTAATTACAAGTGAATCAGGTTTAATTGTGGATTCAGATGAAGGAAGGACTGCAAGTATCGTTCAAGATTATCAAGTAAGTCTTAATCAGGGAGATTGGACTTTAATTGGAAATCCCTTTGATTTTCCAGTTCCTCTATCAATGATATTAACNAGTGAAGGAAATTACTTAAGTGATGACCCTAATGTTTATGAATTTAAAAATGGACAATGGAGATCTGCCTCTGTATTAGAGCCATGGGGAGGTATTGCATATAAATCAAATTCTGCAAATAGAGTCTTTATTCAACCTAATATTAACGGAGAAGATAATAATTCATTTAGTAGAAAAGTCCCTACTTTTTCAAATGTTCTAAAAGATGGTGAATGGTACATTGACATTGTTGCTGATAATGGTTTTGGANTAGATGAGTTTAACAGAGTAGGTATNAAGCATGGTTCTAAAGATGGATATGATCATCGTGATGGATACGAGCCTCCAATGCTTCCTGGAGGNGTATCGTTAAGAATTCCTCATGATGATTGGGATGAGCACAGTGATATTTATACTACTGATTTTCGTGAATTTTCTGATGAAGGTCAATTNTGGGATTTTGAAGTTGTATCTGGAAATATAGATTTTAATACATTTTTGAAATTTGACGGTTTGGAAAATATTCCAGAAAATTTTGAAGTTTTTCTGATTGATAAATCAATTAAAACATCTCAAAATTTGAAGTGGAAATCCGACTATCTTTTTGATGTTGCTTCTNTGAATTCAGTTAGAAAACTTCGTTTGGTTGTTGGTGAGAGAGAGTTTTTAAATGCTAATAATGGGGGAATTGATCTTTTTCCAAATGAATTTAATATTTCTCAAAATTATCCAAATCCATTTAATTCTCAAACTTCACTCAATATTTCTTTAATGGATAATGCGATTATTGACATTGANATTTATAATNTATTNGGTGAAAAAGTTGTTTCTTTGGCAACACAAGAACATAGACCTGCTGGTTATTATACTTTTATTTGGGATGGTAAAGATCAGTTCGGAAATATTTTATCTAGTGGTGTTTATTTAGCCGCTGGTAGAATAGCGGATATAAAAGGCAATTCATTAAAAATTCAAAATAGAAAAATGGTATTAGTAAAATAATTTTTTATTTTTATTAATTATTCTTGAAATGATTCTATGATTTTCTTAAAGTTAAGAGTTGTTTTGATATGGTCAGGTTGACATTTCCTTTTACAATTAAAGGTTGTTTATGTTNAAAAAATTTATTTGTACAATACTTTCATTTCTCATTTTTTTCATTTCATTTCCCACAACATTATTTTCTCANGATAAAACAGCTGTTGCTGTTTTAGATTTAGAAGGNAAGGGTATATCAGCNTTAGAAGCTGCAACTTTAACTGATAGATTAAGATCTGAAATGGTTTCTGTTGGAGCATTTCAAGTAGTTGAAAGAGGTCAAATGGAAGAAATTTTAAATGAGCAGGGCTTCCAACAAACAGGTTGTACTTCCACTGAGTGTGCAGTTGAGATTGGTAAATTGCTTGGTGTTGAAGCAATGTGTTCAGGAAGTATTGGTAAATTAGGTTCAGTTTATACTGTTGATGTTAGAATGTTTNATGTTGCAACAGGTGAAATAAGTAAGGTTTCAAGTAGGGATTTTGAAGGTGGNGTTGAAGGTTTATTAGGATTAATTGAGTTGGTATCAAAAGATTTGGCAGGCATACCTACTGAAGAAGAAATTGTTGAGGAAACAATAGAGCAAGTTAAAGAACCTAAAAAGAAAAAAAANAGAACAGGTCTTTTATTACTTCTTATTGCAGGNGGTGGAGCAGGATATGCTTTTTCATCTGGAATGNTAGATTCAGATGATGAGTNAAATGTTGAATTNGAATTGCCACCAGGTCCCCCAAACTAGAATTCATTTAAGGAACTTTAATGATTAAAAATTTTTTAAAATTAGTTCATATATTTTCTTTTACTTTTTTTATTGTATTTAATAATTCATTATTTTCGCAAATCGGAAATAATTCATATGATTTTGAGCAAGGTGATGAAGTGAACGTTGCTTTGGGTGAATTGGGTGATGCTGAGGCTTGGAGTATAGAATTTTTTATAGCTTTTCATGGGGATACATGGAGAAATGCAGANCAGNTTTTTTTTGAGAGATATTTAAGTGATGGAGATAGAGATATTTGGTTGGAATCATCAATGGATACCGAAAGTAATTCTTTGGTATTTGAGTTTTATTTGGATTCATTCACACCNGAAGATGAGCCGTTAGCTCTTTCAATTCCTGAACAGGATGTATTGCTTGGACCTGCTTTTAATTATGTCTTAGTCAATTATGATGGTGAAGAACTTAACTTAAATTTTGTTGGAAATAATTCTAAGCATTTTCATTCTCATCTGAGTATTGANAATGCTCTCTTTCCTGGAAATGGTTATAATTTTGAATTTGGTGGTGGAGGTATAGAATCTGCATATACTATGGATGAGGTTCATATTATGACTGACATTCTTGAATATCCAAATGGTTTTGAAGTACCAAATGTAAAACACGATCCTTATGATGAAACTATTTTGCTTTGGCATTTTAATGAAATAGGTGGAAGTATCATTTTCGATTCATCTGATTTAGGAAATGATGGAACTATCAATGGGAATGGTGTATGGGAAAGTTTGGATGCCTTTGACAATAGTGGAGATGATAATGGTAATGATAATGGTAATGATGGTGATAATGATTTAGTAAATACCATTGAATTAGAGGTCCATTTATTTGATCCTATTGGAAATGGTAATGTGGTGATTAATGTATGGTTTCCTAATTCCGATTTTTCATCTCCAGATGTTTCTATTACTAGAGGTGAGGGCACACCTTCTCCCCAAGGAGGATGGAGGTTTCAAATAAACGATCCTGGAATAACTCCTAATAATGGGCCCTATGAAATTGAAGTTTTCTTTGATCTAAATAACAACCAAATCATTGATAACGGAGAACCATATCGATTTATGCCTGAAGTTTATACTAATGACCAAGGTTATGAATATATAGCGCTTGACCTATTTGATGATGAAGACGAAGAACCAGAGTCAACTGTTGAAATTGTATATATTGATCCTCCAATTGATGTTTATGAGGGAAATGATGCTGAAATACGTGTAGGTATTGCAACTAAGGAGCAGATAGTACGCGTTAAGTTTGATTACTTTATTGGTGAGTCTAATAACTTATATTCCATTCCATTAAATGGTGGAGATGCATTAGGAGGAGGTGACTGGATAGGAATTATTCCTAGTGATGACGTTACTTTAAATGGAATTGTTGGACGAATTATTGTTGAAGATATATTTGGGTATATTACTGAAAGCGATGAAATAAATATAGATGTTTTGTATGAAGAATTCTTTGTTACTAATACTGGCTCGAAATCATATAAAATGATTTCAGTTCCTGGTTATTTAGATAGAGGGAATTCATTGTTTGATGCATTAGGCGAAGAAAATCCTGAAGAATGGAGAACATTTCGTTGGGAAAATGGATCTTATTATGAAGCTTTTTCCGCAGATATGGAACCTGGAAAAGCATATTGGATTATTACTCGTGAACCAACCGACTTGATAGCGGGTGGAGGAGTTTCAATGTCATTACAAGATACTTTTTATATGAGTTTAGATGAGGGTTGGAATCAAATTGGTAATCCATTTAATTTTAATCCAATTTTTAGTTATGATGATTCACAAATTCAAGGATCAATTTATAGATATAATGGTTCTGGATATTCAATCTCCTCGGATTTTGAACCTGGTGAAGGATATTGGATCTATGCTAATGAGAATTCTGAGCTTTTACTATATTTTGATAAAAAATTAGATAGAAAAATTTTAAAACAACNGTTTGATTGGGAAGGTTCAATTTCTGCAAGAATTAATAATTTTGAAGATAAAAATAATAAATTTGGTGTTATAGAAAATGCTTCAAATGAATGGGATTATTTAGATAGAAATGAGCCACCAGTCATTGGGCAATATATTTCTCTGGCTTTTGATAATACAACCTGGAGTGAAAAACCGGGATATTATTCGTCAGATATTAAAAAATCAAATTTAGAGGGATATGAGTGGAAATTTCGTGTCCTTTCAAATGAATCTGGAGCTGTTAATTTAGACATTAACTGGACANATGAATTGCCTTCTGATTGGGACTTGATATTAGTTGATAAGTCCATAGGAAAAATGAAAAATTTAAAAAATAGCAATTCTTATGATTTTATTTGTGCATGTGAAAATATAGAAAGACAATTTGTTTTAATCGCTGGTCCAAAAGAATTTACTGAAAGAACAATTAATTCTTATGAATTGTTACCTAAAGAATTTGAATTATCCCAAAACTTTCCAAATCCTTTTAATGCTATAACTACAGTCAAGTTTAGTTTGCCATTAGAAAGCATGGTATCTTTAGAAATTTATGATTTGTTAGGTAAGAAAATTACTACTCTATCAAACGATATTATTTATTCTGCAGGTAATCACTCATTGGTTTGGAATGGTAAAAATGAATTAGGTGATATTTTGTCAACAGGCGTATATTTTTTAAGAATTGAAGCAATTTCAAATAATGAGAAAACATATAGTGCTTCAAGAAAAATGATCATGTTAAAATAAATAATGAGGTTTACTCTTTTAAAAAATCAATTAATTCATTTATTAGATTCAAATTTTTCATTTATAACTAAACATAATTTTCACATTAAGGAAATTGGTTGAAATCCAAATTCATTTTATACTTTTTGTTCTCTTTAACTTTTATTGGTGCAATTAGTTTAATTCAGCCTGCAAAAACAGAATTTGGAAAGATCACCCTACCTCTCGGGATGGTAGAAGTGCAATCAAAAGGCGGAAATGATTGGACTAGGGCTAAAGTTCGGCAACCTGTCTTTGCAGGAGATAAGGTCCGAACAAAGCCTAAGGCTAGAGCAGAAATCACTTTAAATGGTGGAGGAAAACTTAGAATTAGTGAAAATTCTGAATTAGAGTTGACCACAGCTAGTGTTAAACCAATGGCAAAAGATTTCAATGCTAACTTAAATAAGGGAAATGTTTGGGTTGCTGCAAAAGCAGCTTTTGGTGAAACAAAAAATATTGCTGTTCGAACTCCAACTGCAGTAGCAGCAATTAGAGGTACAAAATATAGAGCAAAGGCAGGTTCAAATGAAAGTGAGGTGCTAGTCTATGAAGGGAAAGTAGATATTAACACCCCTGATAATTTGTCTAACCTGCGTAAACAAAATCTTCAAAATCAACTACAAGGGAGTGGTTCTCCTAAATTTTCACTTGGTCCAGTTCAAACAATTCAAGCACCAACACAAGTTGCAGGCCCTTATGAAGTTACACTTGAAGAATGGATAACTTTAGTTGAAGGGATGCAAATTAATTTGCGTTCAGATGGTAAGTATAGTATGTTTGAATTTGATAAAGAAGCTGATTCTAAAGATCCATGGGTGATGTGGAATTTAGAACAAGATTCCAAATAAATATCTCTTAAAGTTTAATTATGTCTGACTTAGTTAAAAGAATACTCATAGGTTCATTAATTGGATTGGTAGTAGGTCTATTAATAAGTAGCTTAACATATTTAATTCCTTCTTTTCATAATTTGCTAGATAAATATGAGTTCACTCTTTATGATAGTAGAATGAAAGCTAAGGCAAATTTACCAGAGGCATCAATTGACGATGTTGTAATTATTGATATTGATGCGATGTCTACTAGTCCAAAAGAGAGTGGAGGTTTAGGAAGATTTTATAACTGGCCTCAAGCTTATCATGGAAAACTTATTGATGTAGTTACTAATACAATTGAAATAACTTGGTCTCCTTATGAGCCAACACCTGCATATTATCAATTTTTTCGAAAATCCCTAACTGATTTTGATTCCGAATTTGAATTTTTAGGCGAAGCTTATGATAATATGTATACAATATCAGGAAAAAATAATTGGGAAAATTATGAATTTGCTGTAGTACCAATTTATGAGGATGGTTCTTCTGATCAGGGGTTTTTAGTTGATAATATTAATTTGATTAAACCAAAAGGTTTATTGTTTGATATTATTTTTGACCCAGAAAATACAACTACGTATGATTTAGTGGATAGTATTTCTAAAAATAATGGTGAAAATAAAAGTTTAGCTAAAAAGTATCTTGAAGAAAATAACCCTAGACAAATTTATAATTCCACTTTCAATAGTAATAAAGTTTATCATGCAATGTACTTAGAAGATGAAGATTCATTAAATTTTTTATACAAAATGGATAAAGAGCCTGAGGGATATTCGAGAAATGATCATTTATTAAATATTCCAATTGAAGATGCAATTCATCTTCCNTCAGGAAAAAGATTTGGAAATAAAAATATTGAATTGTTATCTTTATCACAAGCAATTGGTTCAATTGAATTTCCCCAAGATTTAGATGGATTAACTCGAAGAGCTCCAACAGCTGTTTATTTTGAGGGTCCAGAACATGTGTATCCATCTTTAGTGATGGCGAATATCATGGATATATTTGGAATTTCATCTAATGGATTTGATTATGATTTTGAAAACAATATTTTAACACTTTCTGATACTACGGGAAAAGTTGTTAGGGAAATTCCAATTGATAATCAAGGAAGAATTTTCGTGAATTTTTATGGAGTAAATAAAACTTTTAATTATTTACCATATATGTACTGCGTTGATCCAAATTTACTCCCACCAGATTATTGGAAAGATAAAGTTGCATTTGTGGGGACTTCTTTACCAGGATTATACGATTTAAGGAATACACCTGTTCAAGAAACATTTCCTGGTGTTGAGATTCACGCAAATGTTATGTATTCAATTTTGCAAAATGAGTTTGTGTCNATCTTAAGTACTGAAAATAAAATAATGATAATTATATTACTATCAATCATAATTGGTGCAATAGTTAGCGTTCCAGCCAATCCTTTTTGGTCATTACCAATATCAATTTTTACTGTTATGATTTGGATAATTTTTTCTTATTATCAATTTTTAAATGAATTAATAATGNTTGATATGGTGAGACCAATTATAGCAATTATAAGTACATACATAGGTTTTTTTCTTTATAATTTTTTGATTGCTGAAAAAGATAAAAGATTTTTGAAAAATACTTTTGGAACTTATATCTCACCTGAATTAATTGATCAAATGTATGAAAACAAAGAGGAGCCTCAACTTGGTGGAAATGAGGGATATCACACAGCTTTCTTTACAGATATTCAAAGTTTTTCGGGATTTTCTGAGAAATTAAGTGCACCAGACTTAGTTGAGCTGTTAAATGATTATTTAACTGAAATGACAGATATTCTACTAGCAAATAAAGGAACTTTAGATAAATATATTGGAGATGCAATAGTTGCATTTTATGGTGCACCAGCCCCAGTTCAAGATCATGAATATTGGGGTTGTTTNACTGCAATTAAAATGCAAGAAAGATTAGCTGAATTACGTACTAAATGGCAGTCAGAGGGTNATAGGTGGCCTNAAATAGTTCANAATATGCAAAATAGAATTGGAATTAATTCAGGACCAATGGTAACTGGTAATATGGGTTCTTCAATGAGAATGAATTATACTATGATGGGAGATACTGTAAATCTTGCAGCAAGATTAGAAGCTTCTGCAAAACAATATGGTATTTATATTCAAGTTGCTGAAGAGACTTATGAAAAATGTAANGATAAATTTATATGGAGAGATTTAGACTATGTGGTTGTTATGGGAAAAACNGAACCAGCAAAAGTATATGAATTAATTTCCGAGNTTGATTCTATTCCTAATGGATATAATAAATTACTTAAAGTATATAATGAAGCTTTAAATTTATATAGATCGCAAAATTGGAAGAAAGCTATAGATGCTTTTAAAGAATCTAATGAATGTGAAATCATGTTTCCCGGCAGAAAAACTAATCCTAGCCAAATATACATTCCAAGGTGTGAATATTATTTAAAAAATTCTCCTGGTGATAATTGGGATGGAAGTTGGTCNTTAACAANAAAATAATTGATTTTANTCATTAAGANTTAATTTTTTTATGTTTAATTTATATGTATATATATTTTGGAAAAATTATGTTTGAGAATAAAATGTTTTGCCCGATACAAACAATTGGGCTTTTTTTTTAGATAAAATTTATAACGGAGAATAAATGNTTTCTAGTACAAAAAACAAGATTAATTCTAAAGAAGCAAAATTATGTGTAATAGGATTAGGTTATGTTGGATTGCCATTAGCTGTAGAATTTGCAAAAGCTGGATTTAAAGTAACAGGAATTGATATTTCNGANAATCGTGTAAATAAAATAAATAAAGGTGAGAATTATATTAGAGATATTAATGATAAGGANCTAAGATCTTTAATAGATTNAGGATCTTTAAAAGCNACAACTGANTACTCAGTTATTTCTGAAATGGATGCTATTTCAATTTGTGTNCCTACACCTTTAAGTAAACTAAAAGATCCTGATGTTTCATATATCCAATCTTCAATTGATGAAATAGTAAATTATATTCATCCAGGTTTATTATTGGTGCTTGAGAGTACAACGTATCCAGGAACTACTAGAGAATTAATTTTACCAGCTTTATTAAACTCAGGNGCTAAAGTAGGAGAGGATTTATTTTTGTGTTTTTCACCAGAAAGAATTGATCCTGGAAATGAACATTTTAATATTAAAAACACTCCAAAGGTAATTGGTGGTGTAACAGAAGAATGTGGTAATTTAGGAGCTGAGTTATATAAAAAAATAACTGATGAAGTTATTGTTGTTTCTTCNCCTGAGTCAGCTGAAATGGTAAAACTTCTTGAAAATACATTCCGATCTGTAAATATTGGTTTGGTAAATGAGATTGCAATAATGTGTGAAAAACTGAAAGTTAATGCNTGGGAAGTTATTGATGCAGCAGCAACAAAACCCTTTGGGTTTATGAAATTTACTCCTGGACCTGGTTTAGGAGGACATTGTATTCCAATNGATCCACATTATCTTGCTTGGAANATGAGAACCCTCGATTATAAGGCAAGATTTATTGAATTAGCTGGTCAAATAAATAGTGCAATGCCAGAACACGTGGTTGAATTAATAAGATATTCTTTGAATGATTTAGCTATTACAATTAAGAATAGTAATATTTTATTAATTGGAATGGCATATAAAAAAGATATTGATGATGTAAGAGAATCACCATCATTAGATATAATGGCACTATTAGAAGAACAAGGTGCNATGGTTGATTATTATGACCCATATATATCAGAGATTAAATGGAACTCAGAAATTAAAAAAGGATATCTTAATCTTTCTGAAATTAATTTAGATAGTTATAGTGCAATTGTAATTTTAACCGATCATACAAATATTAATTACGATAAAATAAAAAATTCCAGTNCTCTTATCATAGATACACGTAACGTGTATGAAAATTCTAAATCCAAAAATATCGTTCGTCTTGGTTNTGGATAAAATAAACTATTTATTTATTTTTATAAATTATTAATGTAAGTTTTAATATGAAAAANTTTTTCTTATTAACAATCTTTTTAAATTTTACTATTTTAGCTCAAACTTTTATTGATTCTACTAATTTTAGTTCAATTAATTCAGATTTGAAAGATGCCCAAACGCGAATAAATCTACAAACAGATATACAAAGAGGAAATTTGGTTAGGCAGCAATTTCAATTTAATGAAATTATCAATNAACATTTTGGATTAAAGTTTTTTCAACCGGATTCAAGCTTGGGTTCAACTTTTGATAATTTACCTATTCCTGGTTTTTATGAAATAGGTGTTGGTGATGAGATTAGGATATCTTTATGGGGTCAGGCAGATTTACAACAAATTTTCGTTGTAGATAAGGAAGGAAGAATTTTTGTTCCCTCTATTGGTTTCATTCCTGTNATCGGTAAAAGCTTAGCTGAATTAAAACAATTNTTNAAGCAAGAATTCAGCAAAAGTTATTCTACGTTATATTCTGATGAGGATAAAACATTTATGGATGTTTCTATGGTGACCATTCAATCTATTAATATTCAAGTTATTGGTCATGTTGTTTCTCCAGGAGCTTATAATNTTCATCCTTTTTCAAATATTGTTTCAGCAATTTCTCAAGCTGGTGGAATTGACACAACTGGTTCAATAAGAAATATTAAGGTTTTAAGAGATGGTAATGTCTANAAAGAAGTTGATTTTTATAAATTGTTAACTNTTGGAGAAAACAATCATGATTTTAGATTAAAAACAAAAGATATTATTTTGGTTGATAAAAGACAAACNACTATTCATATTGATGGTGANNTTAATAAACCTGGTTTTTATGAAATGAAAAAGAATGAAAATTTTAATAACTTATTAAAATTTTGTGGNGATTTTAAACCACAAGCTAGTCTAGTTGTAGAAATCACAAAAATTATGAGTCGTTCAGAAAGANTAAATGACGATGATGCATTTGAAAAATTTTACTTTAGAGATTTGAGTAAAATTAATTTTTCTGATGGTGATAAAATAATCATACCTAGAATTAAAAATACAAATTCACAAGTGTATGCATATGGTCAGGTTAAAAATGAAGGTAGTTATGAATTTGTTGAATCAATGAGAATATATGATTTATTAGAATTAGCTGGTGGCATAAATGATAACGAATTTTTAAAATCCGTTAATATTGAAAAAATTGATTTAATNAGAAGAGATATAAAATCAAACTTTAGTNAAGTAATTACTTTAGATTTAGAAAAAATTATTAATAAGGACGAAAATGAAAATATTCTTTTGGAGAACTATGATCAAATAACAGTATATCCAAATTTGAATTTTTTACCTCCAAAAACAGTTAANTTATTTGGTGAAATCAATTTTCCNGGTATTTATCCAATNCTAAAAGATAATGANAGCATATCAAGTATTATTAGTAGAGCTGGAGGATTAACTTCTAGAGCATACGAAAAAGGAATAATTCTTACACGAAAAAATCAAAGAGTCATTCTTGAGGGGTTAAATAATATAGTTAAAGANGGAGATCAAATAAATGTTCCAGAAACTCCAAATGTAGTAGAGATTAAAGGACAAGTTTTTAATCCAGGTTTGATTTCATACAAANCAAACAGAAAAATTAAAGAATATCTTGAAATTGCAGGTGGATTAACACCGAATGCTGATTTAAATAATATTTTAATATATTATGTTGATGGTTCTGTCAAGATAAAGAAAAGATTTGCAAACTTAAATGTTGANCCTGGTAGTATTATTCAAATTAATCAAAAAGTAGAATCAACAAATTTAGTGGGTCAAGTTTTAACATTTGTAGAAGGTATATCTAATACGATTACGCAAATNATTACCACTTATGTTATTATNACTCAAATAGGAAACGTAATCTCTGGAAATTCTNCACAATAATGAAGTTTGAAAAATTCAAAAAAATTATGTCTGAAAACGGGATTAATTCCNTAGCTGAATGTGCAAGAGAATTACGAGTTAGTCCTCAATCAATAAGTAATTGGAAAGCAAGAGGTTGGATACCTCCNAAATATGAAATTATTNTNAATAATGATTTTGATCTGAAAAACAAAAACCAAAATAAAGAAAAAAAAATTGATAATGATTTTATTGATTTAGAATCAAAAAACAATTTTTTTTCATTATCAAATATTATTCTACCAATNGCAAAAAATTTATCATTCACCATTAAATCTACTTTTTTGATGGGATTTCTGGGTCTTTTAATTTTTTTGGTTTTTCAATTACTTGGTTTTTTACTAAAAAATGAAGATCCTANAAAAACATATATAACAACTTCGAAAATTGTTATTCCCGGNGGTGTTCAGCTAGTTCAAAATCAATCTTCATCATCTTCNTCAAGTGGAATATTAGGAATGTTNGGAATTAATAGATCATCAAGTTCAGGTGGTGGTTCCAGTCTTCCACCCACTTCTACATTAACATCACCCTCTCTTTATCCACAATTTTTGAGAACTCATAGTTTTGCTAAAAGATTATTTGAAGAAAAGTTCAACACAAATAAATATGGAGAGCAAACATTGCTTGAAATCGTATTGCTAGAGCTTGAAGAGAGTTTTAATAAACCATCTGGTTTGTTAAAAAGNATTAAATATCCAAGTGGATATATAGTTTATAAAGATGAAAATGATTTATATAAAATTGATAGAGGTCAAGGTTTAGATACTCTAGTTATGCAATATATGCATGTTATAAATGATACATTGGGAACAGGCCTTGTTGAATTTAATCAAATGGGATCCTTTCAAACAATAACTACCAGAGCTATTGAGCCAAAACTTGCTGTTGATATTGCATATGTTGTANTAGAAGAATTGCAAGAATTTACAGATTATTTTAANAAAATAGATTTGAATAGAACTGAAGAATTTATTGAGCAAAGACTTAAGGTTATACAGGATGAATACACTATTCTTGAAGANAAAATGAANATTTTTCTTGAAACAAATAGACAAATTAATAGTCCTGCATTATTGATTCAAAANGAAAGAATAGATAGAGATTTAGCAATTTATAAAGGTTTGTATACAACATTATATCAAAACCTAGAACAAGTGAAGATTCAAAAAGAGTATGAAATGTCTCCAACCATTCAAATTCTTGATCATCCTATTCCTCCTTTATCTCCAATTTATTTAAATGTTTCTTATTTTAGAACTTTATCGCCAATTGTAATTCTTGGNTTTATGTTAATAGGATTCGGTTTTGGAATAATTTTTTCATTAATTAAAGGATACNTAAATATAATTGATAAAAAAGAAAAACAAGTTTTCGAAGAATTTAAAAATGTTTCAATTAAATCCATCAAATCAATTTTTAAATAAAATATTTTAGTAAATGATNTTAATAACAGGATCAGCTGGATTTATAGGATTTCACTTATCTAAAAAATTATTAGATCAAGGACATCAAGTCATTGGATTTGATAATATAAATGACTATTATGATAAAAATTTAAAAGAAAACAGATTATCAATTTTAAAATCTTACAAAAACTTTTCTTTCTATAAACGAGATCTGATTAACAAAGATCATTTAAATGATCTGTTTCAAAAATATAATTTTACCAAAGTAATTCATCTTGCTGCACAAGCT
>PAOF01000017.1 GCA_002707905.1 Fidelibacterota bacterium | reverse complement strand
TTAGAAAAAAATTGGATTTCATTGCTACAATTTATAACATCTTAGTGTGTAAATAAACGTTTAATCAACCAAAATCTAAATGATTTTAACTTAATTTAAAAAAAATGTTAATTGGAATAACTACCGTTTTACTCTTTTTATTGATTTATTACTTCGTTCAGTCAACATCTTCTGAACAAAAAATTGACTTGAATTTGCATTCAGAGTATTTCCCGAATAAATCTTTTGTAGCCACTTCTATTGACTTAGATGTTCCTATTGAAGTTATATGGAAATATATAACTGATTTATCAAACTACCACTTATGGTTTCCATGGGTATACAGTTTAAAAGTTACTAATAAAGATGTAAGCAGCTACACAAAGAAACATTCACTGCTTGAATATGATATGAAAGTTGGAAGCTATTTTAAGATACAACCCTTTTTTGGTATACCAGCTCTAAACTGCAGATTTTTAAGATTAGATGATCAAAAAAACCTAACTCTTGAAATGGGATTTTTTCCGTTTAATAAAGAAATAGTAAATTTCAACCTTGTTCCATACAAAAATTGTGTAGAAGTTAATTATTCATCAAGAAGTAATGGGCTGTTCAGTTTTATAACAATTCCTATGTTTGCTTGGTTAGGAAAAGATATTCTTAACAATTTAAAAAATTCACTTCCAAATATAAAAATTGAAATCAATGATGAAACTTCAGAACAAGTTTTATTATCCTTAAGCGAATATATTAAAAAAGGCTCTGAAGGAGATTTACAATTAATAAATTCAATTCCTGACAGGGCTTTACGTGCAAAAGTAAAAGGTGTATTGTTATCAATTTCTACATCAGACTACGTTCAAAAAGCTCTCGATGGTGATAAAAATATTATAGCGGGAATTGCGGATATTAAATTAAAAACAAAAGTAAAATCTGCTTATCTAAAAGCTAAAAGAATAGGTACAGCAATACCAGTTTTTGACAATGAATCTGAATCAAAAGAATCAACCGATATCGTTAATAAATCTCCGAGAGAAAAATCTGCTGCTAGTTCTGATGAATTAAGTATAGAAGAATATGTTCAAAAGGCTCTATCAGGAGATGAAGAAATTATTAACAGTATTGAGAATCGTGTTCTAAGAGCAAAAGTAAAAGCTGGAATCATGAAAGCTAAAAGGGCTAAATAAGTAATTTTTTTATAAAATTTTTTATATCTTGCATCTCTTGATCTATAACCTCATGACGCATATTATATTCATTCAAGTTGGTGACAAATCCTCTCTTTGAAATAATTTCAAAAGATTTTTTAGACAAATTAATGTCAATTATTTCATCATTGATTCCATGACCAACAAATATTGGGATTTTTAAGAATTTTTCATCAATTTTTATTTTATCGTCAATACTTAAATTCAATCCACTCAAACAAACGACTCCAGAAACCGGTTTGGATAAATTTAACATAATATCTAAACACATCATCGCTCCTTGTGAAAAACCCAACAATACTATTTTTTCATAACAATTAAGTATATATTTTAACTTTGGTAAAACAATATCTCTACTTTGAGCAATTTCTTTGTTTAAATCTGATGTAAAAGGAATTGAAAACCAAGCTTTAGATAATTCATCGTTAACAAAAGGTGAAATAGTTCCTGAAGGAAAAAAACAATCTGCTTCTTTTATATCTAAGGCTTTTAATAATTCAAGCATATTATAAGGATTTGAACCATAACCATGAAATCCAATAATTGCTAATTCATTATTATTACCATTTGATTTTAATTCAATCATAGACTTTATATTGCAATTGATATATTTTTTTTTGTTTATGCGCCAAGATTTTTTTATCAAATTGTATTTTTCTATTAAAATGGACATTCTCAAAGATTGGTTTGGTTTTTAAACCAAAAAAAAGGGGGTGAGGGGTTAAATATAAATGAGTAATATATTTTAAAAACAGAGAATATGTCTTTGTTCCACCAACAATAAAGCATTTAGGTGTTGAAATTTTAGCTAAAACATGTTCTAAGTTCATATTTCTATCTAAAACGACAACTTGTCTATCTAACAGCGGTTTTCTTAAAGTGGTTAATGTTTTTGAACCTATAATGATGGTNTGATTTAAAGTTTGTTTTTTAAACAAAGAAAGATCTAAAGACCAATCAACATATTCATTTGTNGCTTTACTAATTTTTCCATCNAGTGTTGTTGCTNCAATTAAAATAATTTTCAAATCTTTATTTCACNNTTCCCGATGATATAATAACACATTNTTCTNTTGAATAATACTNTTCTANAGAATTATTNACATCTTTAAGTTGTATGTCATTTATTAATTGAGGATATTCNTCAATAAAACTTAATGGTTTGTTTCTATGAAGAGTATCAAGTATTCGAGCAACAACACCTAGCGTTCTGTCAAATGAAACTTTATACATTCCGCATATAGTATTTTTTTTCTGTTCTAATTCTTTTTGTGATATTCCCTTTTGACTCCATATTTCAAGTTGCTTGAAAATTAATTTTTTTGCTTTATTAATATCTTTAGGTGAAAAAGTGCCCCATATATTCCAATATCCATCATTTCCGTTGTCAACTCCACTTACAGATGATTGAATTCCGTAAGTAAGACCTTCTTTTTCTCTGATTGTAGACATCAACCTTGATGAAAAATTACCCCCGAGTATGAAGTGTCCTATCATTATATTAAAATANTCTTTATGATTATTGTCAATTCCTATTCCATGACCAATAATTAAATCTGCACTACTCTTNTCTGGAATATAAATAATATCAGACTTTCCTGTTCTTTTTTTNGATTTTAAGCTATTAGAAATGTTTTTTAAGCTGAGAGAGGAGGTTTTCCAGTTATTAAAAGACTCAAATAAATTTTTATGTACTTTAGAATGGTCAACATCCCCAACAACGCANATTTCCATATTACCTAAGCCATAACATTCTTTGTGAAAAAGAATAATATCTTCTANACTTAACTTTTCTATTTCAATTATTTCTTTGTCAATTTGATCTGGTCTGTTTGGATGATTTTTAGGATATAANTTTTGTAAAAAACTTATCATTCCCTGACCTCTTGTATCATTTTTCAAATTAATAAGCTCTGAAATATTTCTCTTTTTTACGGATTTTAAATCTTTTTCATTAAACATAGGTTCAATTAACTGTTCAGCAATTAAACTAATAATCATTGAAATATCTTTAGTTAAGCATTGACCTGAAAAATAAACCCTATAATTTCCATGAGAAAAATTAATTTTAGCTCCAACATTTTCTAAAATATTTGCTACTTTAAATTTATCTCTTTTCTTTGTCCCTTTATCTAGCATTTCAACTAATAATTCTGGAACGAGCTTATTAGATTTGTTAAATAGCTTTCCACCCAAGAAACTACCTTTAAAAGAGACGAAATTATTTACGCCTGTATTTAAAGAATAAAAATTTAGTCCATTAACAGGTTCAGATTGAACGATTTTATTTGAGATCTGCAATTTTATGTTTTTTTTGGAGTAAAAAAGCCAGTTGTACTGTTATCTTGAAATAAATACTTATTNGCTATCTTTTGGATTTCTTCTTTGTTNATTTTATTTATTTTATCTAAAAAAGTAGTATAAAATGTCCAATCACCTATCGCTATAGCTTCATTTAAATTACTTGCAACAGAATATGATCCATCTCTTGAATAATTAGTTTGTGAAAAGATTTGTGACTTTACTCGATTTAATTCTTCCTGTGAAACTCCATTTTTTTTAATTGATTCATATTCATCTAAAATTTCATTTTCAAAAACTTCTAAATTTGAATTCTTAGGAGCAAATAAATAAGTTGTAAACAAACCATTATCCAAAAGAGGGTAATATGATATACTTATATCTACCGCTTTTCCACTATCAATAAACTTCTTGTAGAACCTACTTGATTTTCCATAGCTTAATATTCTATCTAGAATATATAATCCATAAGTATCATTGTCTAAACCATTAGGAGTTTTATGAGCGATGCCTATAATTGGTAGCTCCCCTGATCTTTTAATTTCAAATCTTCTCGGACCTTCCTGTACTGGTTCTTGAGTATACATTATAGGTATTTCATGGGGTGATTTTTTAATTTTACCGAAATATTTATCAATAAGTTTTAATATTTTTTTTGTATCAAAATCACCTATCACTGTAACAGTGGCATTATTTGGCCAATAAAAAGTATCGTAAAAACTTTTCAACCTATTTATAGAAACATTTTCTATATCTGTTCTCCAACCAATTGTTGAATGGTGATATGGATGAGCTTGGTAAGCTGTTGACCAAATGTTTTTATCAAGAGATTCCAATGGATCATTTTCTCCTCTTTCAAATTCATTCGTTACAACTGTCATTTCAGAATTTTTATCTTCTTCTTTTATAAAAGCATTTCTCATTCTATCTGCTTCTATTTCAACAGCCTTTTCAAGATGCTCAGATGGTACTAACTCAAAATAATTCGTTCTATCAAACCAAGTAGTGGCATTAAGTAATGCGCCTGCATTCTGAAGAACATCCCAAATTGCATTATTGTTTTTTTTATTAAACTTTTTTGAACCCTTAAACATTAAATGTTCTAACAAATGAGTTGACCCTGTATAACCTATTGCCTCGTTTCTTGAACCAACATGATAGGTAATCATGAAAGTCGCCAATGGAGAGTTATCATTTTCTAACAATAAAATGCTTAAATCATTTTTAGAATGTTTATACTCAACTATTCCTTTTGATTGCTTTACTCTTTTAAAATTTTTATTCATTTTTAAAGTTTATTTAATATTAAGAGTATCTGCAACTTTTTGAGCATGACCACTGGGACTTACTTTTTCAAAAACATGTGTTATTATATCTTTTTCATCGCAAACCAACGTGCTTCTTATGATTCCCTCATATTCTTTCCCATACATTTTTTTTATGCCTATCACACCAATATGTTTTAAAAAATCTTGGCTTTCATCACTCAATAAATCATATGAAATGTTACATTTCTCCGACATTAGTTCGATTTTTTTTGGAGAGTCAGAACACAAACCGTAAATATTATAATTATTTTGATTAAAAACTGAAATTAAGGTTTCAAATTGTTGCGCCTCTAAATTACAACCTGACGTATTAGCTCTGGGGAAACAAAAAATTATTTTTTTCTTATTTTTTGGAAAAATTATAAGATTTCCTTTTTTATCTANTAAGGGATGAGGTTTAATTTTTTTTCCTATTTCAATCATTTTATATCCATTTTTTTGTTTATAATTCTACTTTTGTTCTAATGCTATTAATTTGTTCTTTAAAATCCGGTTTGTTTTTCATTCTTATTTTTATTGATTTACAAGCGTGAATAACAGTTGAATGGTCTCTGCCTCCAAAATGTAAGCCTATATTTTCTAATGANGCACCTACAATTTCTCTTGATAAATACATTGCAATTTGTCTTGCAGAAACTACTTCCATTTTCCTACCTCTTCCAATAATTTTCTTTTCAGATATTTCCATCACATCGCTTACACTTTGTATAATATCGTCNATAGTTAACTTTTTGGATTCTGATCTTCCTAATGTTTCATGTAAAGCTTTTTTTGCTAATGGCATATTTATGTCCGAATGAGATAATGAAGAATATGCCAATAATTTTATAAGAGCTCCCTCCATTTCTCTTATATTTCCTCTAACATTAGTAGCGATTAACTCTGTTATNTCAAATGGTATGCTTAGACCATCATCTTCTGCTTTTTTTTGTAAAATTGCCATTCTAGTTTCCAAGCTTGGTGCTTGAATATCTACAATTAAACCCGATTGAAACCTTGATAACAACCTNTCTTTTAGACCATTCAGTTCACTTGGATGTCTGTCTGTTGTTAAAATTATTTGCTTTCCTCTTTGATATAAATCATTAAATGTATGAAAAAACTGTTCTTGGGTTTGTTCTTTGTTTTGCAAGAATTGAATGTCATCNACAAGGAGAAGATCTGCATTTCTATATTTTTCTGAAAATTTGGAACTATTGTTCTTTTGAATTGCAGATATGAAATCTAATGTAAATTTTTCNCTTGTTGTATAATGAACTTTAGTATCTACATTNTCTTTAATTACTTCATTTCCAACAGCTTGAATAAGATGGGTTTTCCCAAGACCCACGCCTCCATAAATTAAAAGTGGATTNAAAGCAGTCTCTCCTAAAGCTTTAGCTACTGATATTGATGCTGCTTTTGCTAATTGATTATTTGCACCCTCAACAAAGTTGTCAAATGTATACCTTTTATTTAATTTACTACCACTATCATAATATTCGTTTACTGGACTTATTAACCCATCGTCTTTAAAAACCGTATCAACTTTATTCGAATTACTTATTGGCTCACCGATAACAACACTATACCTAATTTTTAGATTTTCTCCCGTAATTTCTTTTAATTTTTCTAATAATACATTTCCATAATGACTATCAATCCACTCATAATAAAATTTACTAGGAACTTCTAACGTTAGACTTTCTTTTTCAATAGATACTGGTTTAATCGGTTCAAACCATGTTGCAAATGCTTGCTCACTAACTACTTTCTTCATCTTAGATGTAACGTTATTCCATAGTTCTAACGGCTCTGTTTTTAAGTTATCCACAAGTTTTCCACATGTATTTTGTTACTAGAATTTATTTATTTTAATGATGTTTTTTCAAGCTGAAAAAAAAATTTTTTAAATTATTTTTTTTTAAAGGTTTTATTGCTCAATTTTGAATTAATGTTTAATATTAGAACTGCAAAAAAGGTGTATTTATGAAAAGGACTTATCAGCCCAGCAAACGCAAAAGAAAAAACAAACATGGTTTTAGAGAACGCTCTTCATCTCCAGGAGGAAAGCGTGTTTTAAACAGGCGCCGAGCTAAGGGTAGAAAAAAATTAACGGTTTAACTTATTTTTTAAATTTATTTTTTTTAATATGATTATAGATGTTACAAAAAATTTTATAAAACTAATTTTACAGCTAATAAGCAATGTATTGTATTGTTTTGTAAAAACTTATAGGCTTTTTATTTCACCACTTTTTCCAAAATGTTGTAGATTTGAACCTAGTTGTTCACAATTTGCTCTTGATTCTTTGAAAAAACACAATTTGTTTAAAGCTTTATACCTGATATCTAAAAGAATTTTAAAATGTCATCCGTTTGGATCATCAGGTTACGACCCTGTTCCTGATTAATTAATATGGATAAAAAAACATTACAAGCATTTCTTCTTATAGGGTTAATACTCATGGCTATGCCTTATTATTATAGAATGATTGGAATATCTCCTGAAGAAGAGGGTCAGACCATATCTGAAAACGATTCTCTATTTGTAGAACAAAACAACGCACCACAAACAACAAACAACGAAACAATACAAAACACACAGGAAAACACCAATCAACGTTTTTCTAAAACAAATGTTGAGGAAAAAATAAACATAGAGACAAATCTTTTTAATGCCATNATTTCATCAAATTCTGGCGGTTCAATTAAAAGCTTTATTTTAAAAGACTATTCTTTAAACGACTCAACCTTAGTTAACCTTGTTATAAATGGTTTAAACGACAAAAACCTTGTTTTAAGTTACTCCAATTTTGTTGGTGAAAACATATCTTTAGATCACAACTGGAAANTAATAAGCAACAATTACGGTTANAATAATATAAAAATTGAACAAAACCCCTTNGAATTAACGTTTCAAACAAGTGTTAATAATTCTACCGTGGAAAAAAAATTGGTTTTTTATCCAAACAAATATTTTGTTGATATTATGGTTAATTTTAAATCGCTGTCAAACTCTATTTCCCAAAACAGGGTAAATCTTATGTGGAAAGGTGGGGTTCCAATGACTGAACCCAACCCAAAAGATGAGGGTACATTTTATGCATCAAATATTTCTCAAGGANNAGAAATAAGTAAGCACAACAAGAAAAAAAATCTCTTTTTAACAGGAGCAACAGACTGGGTGTCTACAAGGTCAAAATATTTTACTACAGCAATAATACCTAAATCATCTTCAAACTATGGTGAAATATTATCTTTTAATGACCCTAATACTTATAATCAAATNATTAATTCGAATGTTAATAATTCCAAATTGTTTATAGATGGAAACGTTCCTNTTTATCANNCAAAAATTGGNTTTGACTCAAACGATTTTATNGAAGCAACTCTTTATTTAGGTCCACTTCAATATGACAATCTAAAAGAATTTAATGTTGGATTAGAAAACACTATGAGCTTTGGGATTGCACCAATAAGAGGTATTGGAAGGGCTGTGTTATCGCTACTTACTTTTTTATATAAATATATACCTAACTATGGAATGGTTTTAATTGTATTTTCTATATTAGTTAAACTTCTGGTATACCCATTAACCAAAAAAAGTTATCAATCAATGAAAGCAATGACTTCTATTCAACCAGAAGTTCAAAAACTAAGAGATAAATATAAGAATGATCCACAAAGAGTAAGCCAAGAAACTCTTAAACTTTACAAAACCCATGGTGTCAATCCGCTAGGTGGTTGTTTACCAATGTTGCTTCAAATGCCCCTTTTGTTTGCTCTTTTTATTGTTTTTAGGTCTACAATTGAATTAAGAGGAGCTCCTTTTTTGTTTTGGATTGATGATTTATCTAGACCAGACGCTTTAATAGACCTTCCCTTTTTTATACCGCTATATGGTGATCAAATAAGCATTCTTCCGTTAATCATGGGTCTTTCAATGTTTGTTCAGCAAAAAATGTCAACAGTATCTGCAAATCCACAACAAAAAATGATGACTCAATTTATGTCAATTTTTATGATAGTGCTCTTCAATCAATTTCCTTCTGGTTTAAACTTGTACTATACATTGTTTAACATTCTAACCATTTTACAACAAAGATTTATAAACAGAGATTCCACTCCTAGAGCAGGTGCTGTTCCTATTAAAAATTAATTCAACCATCACATCAATATCTTCTCCACCTGGGCGTGGGGGGATTTCTGTAATTAGGATAAGCGGTCCTAAAAGTATTGAAATAACAAAAAAACTTCTAAAAGAAAATAATTTTTCNCCCAAACCTCGCTATGCTTACTTTAAAACCATTTATTCAACCCAAAAAAATGAGATTGATAAAGCAATTATTATTTATTTTAAAGGACCAAAGTCTTATACTGGAGAAGATGTTGTTGAAATTTCATGCCACGGTAGCACAATAATAACACAAAACTTAATAGAAAATCTATTGTTGTTAGGTTGTGAACCAGCAGACCCGGGTGAGTTTACCAAAAGAGCATTTCTTAATGGAAAAATTGATCTTTCACAAGCTGAAGCTGTTTCAAACTTAATTTCTTCTGAAAACATATTAAGCACTAACGCTAATTACAAAATACTTAAAGGTGATTTTTCAAAAAAAATTAATAAACTTAAGGTAGAAATTCTTAATACTATTAGCCTTATTGAATCAGAGCTTGATTTTTCAGAAGAAGAGATAACAAGCACTACATTAGACCAGATTAAAAGCTTGACGATTAAATCAATTAATACAAACAAACTCATTCTCGAAACATATAAAACTGGAAAACTAATTACTGAAGGCGCAACAATAGTTATTACCGGAAAACCCAATGCTGGCAAATCAAGCTTGTTTAACTCGATATTATCGGAAGAAAGAGCTCTTGTTTCAAACATACCAGGTACAACTCGAGATGCGATTGAAGTAAAATTTCAAATCCAAGGTCTTCCTGTTAAGTTTATTGACACTGCTGGGGTTAGAAGCAAAGCCACAAAAATCGAAAAGAAAGGTATTGCACATACTAAAAAATTTATTGAAAAAGCAGATATCATTATTAATGTTATTGATTCTTCACAAACAACAGAAAAACCCTTTTCTCAATTGGAAAAAACCTTCAAAGAGAAAAAATTTTTATATGTTTTTAACAAAATTGACCTTCTAGGTGAAAAACAAGGGTTTAAAAAAAAGGGGGGGGTTTTTATATCTGCGCTTAAAGGCATAGGAATTGATAAACTATTAAAAGAAATATATAATTCTTTAAAAAAAGATGTTGGGTCTTTTAACGATGTGCTTCTCATAAACCCTCGCCATAAAAGCTCTTTGGAAAAACTCAATTCATCTTTAAAAAACACTTTGAATTTATGTGAAGATAATAGCCCTACAGATATTATTGCCGCTGAATTAAGACTTGGTTTAAGCAATTTGGATGATATTGTAGGAGTTACAACCCCCGAGGATATTTTAAATAATATTTTTTCACAATTTTGTATTGGAAAGTAATGTTTCACGTGAAACAAATATGAAAATGAATATGAGATTTGATTTAGTTGTGGTGGGTGGCGGTCATGCTGGAATTGAGGCTAGTGTAGCAGCAAACAAAATGGGAATAAAAACCGCCTTAATTACAATGGATGAAAACGCGATTGGAAGAATGTCTTGCAACCCTGCAATTGGTGGGCTCGCAAAAGGCCATCTTGTCAGAGAGATTGACGCTTTGGGTGGTATTATGGGGAGTTTTGCAGACCTTTCGGGGATTCAGTTTAAAATGTTAAACAGATCAAAAGGTAAGGCTGTTTGGTCACCCAGGGCGCAAATAGATAAAAAAGTTTATGAAAAAAATATTAGCGCTTATGTTAGAAGTCAAAAAAATATTCAAATTATTGAGTCAGAAGCTAAAAAAATACTAATTAAAAACAATTCGGTATCCGGTTTAATGTTAAACAATAACAAAAGAATTAATTGTAGTTCAGTAATAATAACTTGTGGAACTTTTTTAAACGGATTAATTCATATAGGAGAAAGACAAATAAAAGCTGGTAGAATGGGTGAGGAATCCTCTGATGGTTTAACAGAGTCTTTAATTGAGCTTGGTTTTGTTTCGGGTCGACTAAAAACTGGAACACCTCCAAGACTTATTAAAAGCACGATTGATTGGTCTAAGTTAATCGAATTTTATGGAGATAAAAAACCTCGACCATTTTCTTTCGGAGCAAAGAGGTTTAATCCACTAAACATACCGTGTCATTTTGCTTCAACAAACGCCAAAACAAAACAAATAATTAATTTAAACCTTAAGCGATCTCCGATGTTTTCAGGGCAAATAAAGGGTGTTGGTCCACGATATTGTCCTTCAATTGAGGATAAAATTTTTAAATTTTCAGAAAAAGAATCTCACCTTCTTTTCTTAGAACCGGAATGGGTTGGTTCAGACCAAATATATACAAACGGTTTTTCAACAAGCCTTCCAGAAGATATTCAAATAAAAGCTTTAAGGTCTGTAAAAGGACTTGAAAATGTTGAGTTTTTTAGACCGGGATATGCAATTGAATATGATTTTTTCTTACCATCCCAACTTAAATCGTCATTAGAAACAAAAAAAGTGCGAGGGCTTTTTTTAGCCGGACAAATTAACGGTACATCTGGATATGAAGAAGCTGCAGCGCAGGGTCTAATCGCTGGAATAAATGCTACACAGTTTATAAAAAATGGAAAACCCTTAGTTCTTTCCCGCAACGAATCTTATGTTGGTGTTTTAATTGATGATCTTGTAACAAAAGATACTTTTGAGCCTTATAGAATGTTTACCTCTCGCGCCGAATACAGGCTTTTAATAAGGCACACCAACGCAGATGTTCGTCTTTCAAAATATGGTTTTCAACTAGGTTTAATAAATAAAAAAAGGTATGATTCTGTATTAACAAAAAAAGCTTTTTTTGATAGTTTTACAGAAAAGAAATCTAAAGAAAACCTTTCGCGTGAAAAATCAAATGCTTTGTTAAAAACGCTTGGTGAATCTGCTTTAAAACAAAAATCTTCACTACAAAACATTTTAAAAAGACCTGCTGTATCTTTAATAAGCTTAATTGAAAAAAAACTTTTTAATATTGATTTAAGTTCTTTTTCAAACAACGAAAGACAAGATGTTCTTGATGAATGTGAAACCTTAATTAAATACAAGGGCTACATAGAGCGTCAAAACAAACTTATTGAAAGATTAAAAAACAATGAAAACTTTAAAATTCCCCCTGCTTTTCATTTTGGTGAGTGCAAGTCTCTTTCTCTTGAAGCAAGAGAAAAACTTTCTTTTGTAAAACCTGAAACCCTGGGACAAGCATCAAGAATTTCTGGTGTTTCCCCATCTGACATTGCTGTTCTATCTGTTTTGATTTCTGCCAAATAAATGAGTGTTTCACGTGAAACAATTATGAATTTTTCAGAAACACTAAACCTTATAGATCTTAGGCTAAAAAAAGCGTTTGGGGTTTGGGGTTTGGAGGTGGGTTTTAAAAATGTTTCTGAAGGTTTACTCCCTTTTTTAATTTTTTTATTTTCTGATAAAAAACCATCGCCGATGGTAATAGTTTGCAACGACCACTCTCTAAGAATTTCGCTGTTTGAAATTATAAATCATTTTTTTAAAGAAAGGTGTCTTAGTTTTATTAAAAGTAATCATTTAGAGGAAATTTCTGGTTCTGACTTGCACGCTATTAGTAGGTTTAAAAAAAACAACAACTCGATATTGGTTTGCTCGGAAAAATCCTTTAGTTTTCTCAAGTCTAAGTTTTTTTCATCACAAAAAAACGAAGAGGTTTTTTTGTCTTCATATAAAACAAGGCGTGAGTTAATAGATTTATTAATAAGTTTAAATATGGATTTGTCTGACAAGGTTTTCTCACCTGGTTTTTATTCGGTTCGTGGATCTGTTGTTGATTTTTTTCTTTTCGGGGACAAACACCCTGTGCGTGTTGAGTTTGATATCGATAGAATATTTTCGGTTCGTTCTTTTGATACAGAGACCCAAACACAGGTTTCGGTGTTAAAGCCAGAAGAGGTTAGGTTGGAAAAACCTATTTCTTCAAAAAATTTTAATAAAAAAGGGGTGGGTTTTTTTTACAAGTCTTTACTCGTTAAAAAGGATTTGAGTGGGGGGGTTTCGGTTTCTTTATATGATCAAACGCCAAAAATTGAATATGATGTTGCGTGCATAAACCATTCTGGGTTTAAAAAAAACACTTCTTTATTAAAACCTTTGGTGGATTTGAAAAAGGGGGAGGGTGTAAATAAGTTTGTCTTGTGTTTTAACCCTGAGCTTTCATATAAAACAAAGTCTGTTGTATTTTCCTCTTTTGACAGTTCTAATGTTAAGCTTATAAATTCTTTTTCTTCATCTGTTTTGGGGCTCTTTTTTTTAAAACTGTCTGATGTTTTTGAAGTCCCAGAAATATCTGCTGTTGAGAAAAGTGTTTCTAAGTTTTCTGGTGGTTTTTTAAATACGTTTCAATGGAAGAGTTTGGTGGTTCATGAAAACTTAGGTGTTGGTGTTTACAAAGGTCTCTCAAGAGTTAAAAGTGGTTTCTCTGTTGTTGAGTGTGTGGTTCTTGAATATAAACACGGTGATAAAGTTCATGTTCCTTTAGAAAATCTACATTTTTTAGACGAATATATTGGGCCTAAAAATCGTGATAATATTACAGACCTTAGAAAAACTTCTTGGGAAAAAGAAAAGTTTAGAGCAAAGAAGTCTGCTGGAGAAATAGTTGATTCGTTTGTTGAAATGTATGGAAAAAGAACAAACGAAAGTGGGGTTGCTTTTGAAAAAGATGGTGAATTATATGATGAATTAAAAAAATCTTTTAAATATACAGAAACAAAAGATCAGCTTGTTGCCTATCAAGAGATTAAAAAAGATATGGAAAAGAAGCTTCCAAT
>PAOF01000016.1 GCA_002707905.1 Fidelibacterota bacterium | reverse complement strand
TTTTATTTTTGTTAGGTTGTAATGATAACCCTAATAGACACTTTGAACTTGGAAATTGGTATTATGAAAAAGGTTTAATTGATGAAGCTATTTTGGAGTACAGAGAAGTTATTAGATTGTACCCAAATGAAATAAAATTAATGAAAAGAGAAGATTTAGAACTTGCTTCTAAAGCTCATTATAATTTAGCGATAGCATACTCAAAAAAAGGATGGTTTGAATATGCTTTAAAAGAAGCAGAGACGACATTTAATATGTACCCTACCAAAGAAAATTATGAAATGGTAGAATTATTAAAAAAGAGAAAAAGTCTTGATTTAATTGAAATTAACTCTGATAGTTAATCTTACCATTTTTAAAAAGTACCTGAACGATGTTCTCCACCATCTGTATAAATTATTGAACAATTAATAAAATCGGCCTCCGGTTCTAACATTAAACTAATTATGTTAGCGACATCTTTAGGCTCTGTCGTTCTGCCCATAGGGTTTCTTTTTCTTGTTTTATCTACCCATTCTTCCCATTTGTCCGTTATTTTTGTTAAAGCTCTTGTAGGTGTAATTCCTGCTTGAATACAATTTGCAGTTATACCGTAAGAACCTAACTCCCATCCAATTTGTCTGGTTATGCTTTCTAGTGCAACCTTTGCAACGCTTACAGGGCCATAACCTTCCATTGCTAGATAATTTCCCTCTGAAGTTAAACCAAAAATCCTAGAACCTTCACCGATCAACTCGTCCTTAAAAAGCTTTTGTACCCAATATAAAAGTGAATTTCCCATTACATGTACTGTCATATCCATTTGTTTTTGAGTAACTGGTTTTGATCCAAAAAAATTTGTTGTTGTTCCAAAAGCTATTGAATGAAGTAACATTTTTAAATTATTTCCTTTTGTAATATCTTTTATAGTAGGAATATATTCATCCATCACTTTTACATCAGCAGCATTTTTATTAAAAAAATGAACTCGACCATTATTTAAATCTTTTAACTCATTTAATAATTTTTCAGCCTGGACTTTAATTTCTCCTCTATCAAAATGAAAACCAATTATACCATATCCCTTTTTTGCTAACTTTCTACAAGTTTCACCACCATGGCCAGTAGAACATCCTAAAACAAGAACCCAAGGTTTCATAATATTTCTCCTATCTCATTATTTATATAATGGGCAAATTATTTAAATTGAACGTAAACTTAGGTATATAATTTTGTTAGGAAAAAACAATTTATGAAGATGAAAAAAAAAGAANATTATAATAAATCTGAATTATTTCAATTTTCTAATGGAGAATTTGGACCAAAAATTTCAAAACTTCCTCTACCTCCTATGCTTATGATTGATAGAATAAATAAAATAAGTGAAAATGGCGGAAAGTATAATAAGGGACAAATAATCGCTGAGATGGAAATAAATCCTAAGCTATGGTTTTTTGATTGCCACTTTAAAGACGATCCAGTTATGCCAGGCTGTTTGGGCTTAGATGCACTTTGGCAATTGACAGGNTTTTATCTTACATGGTTGGGTGGAACAGGTAAAGGTAGAGCTTTGGGTTGCGGAGAGGTAAAATTTAAAGGACAAATAAGACCCCATCATAAATTAATTAAATATAAAATTGATATAAAAAAAATTATAACGAAACCTATTTGGATGGGTATGACTGATGCTACATTGGAGGTTGGAGACAAAACAATTTATTTTGCTAAAAACCTTCAAGTTGGTCTGTTTGATAATCTTACATATCCACCAACTAAAGGAGAGGAGGAACCATTTTAAAATGAAAAGAGTTGTTATTACAGGTTTAGGTATAGTTTCGAGTATAGGAAATAACGTTAANGAAGTTTTGAAATCGCTTCAATTAGAAAAAAGTGGTATTTCATTCAATAAAGAACAAGCAGATCTTGGGTTTCGTTCTCATGTATGTGGGGACATTTCAGCTGATATTAAGAAACTAGTTCCAAGAAAAGATCTTAGATTTATGGGAGATGGTGCAGCATATAGTCATATTTCAATGGCTGAAGCAATAAATGATTCCAATTTATCGCAAGATGAAATATCAAATAATAGAACNGGTCTAATTGTTGGATCTGGTGCATCAAGTGGACTACCTATAGTTGAAATGTCAGATGTTCTTAGAGATAAGGGTGCTAGAAGAGTTAATCCATTTTATGTTCCAAAAATAATGTCAAGTTGTAATTCAGCTAATTTATCAACAGCATTTAAAATAAAGGGTTTCAATTATAGCATAAGTTCAGCTTGTGCAACCAGTAGTCATTGTTTAGGAAATGCTTTTCATACAATTCAAAATGGTCTACAAGATAGAATGTTTGTTGGTGGAGGAGATGAAATAACNTATATAATTACTTTACCATTTGATGCAATGGGTGCATTAAGTTCTAATTTTAATAATAATCCAGAAAAAGCCAGCAGGCCATATGANAAAGACAGAGATGGTTTTGTTGTATCTGGTGGTGGAGGAACAATCGTTCTAGAAGAATATGAAGTTGCAAAAAANAGAGGAGCAAAAATATATTGTGAAGTTACGGGTTATGGTNTATCATCTGATGGTTTTGATATGGTAAGACCATCAGGGGAAGGAGCAGAATTTTGCATGAAAATGGCAACAAAAAATTTAAAAGAACCTATCGATTATTTGAATGCTCATGGTACTTCGACACCAGCTGGTGATATAACTGAACTTATAGCTATAAAAAATGCATTTAATGATAAAGGCTATATGCCATTAATTAGTTCTACTAAATCTTTAACAGGGCATTCTCTTGGAGCTGCTGGTGTTCATGAATCTATTTATTCAATTTTAATGTTGAATAATAACTTCATACCTGCTTCTGTTAATATTGATAATATAGATCCTCAAGCAGAAGGATTTCCAATTGTTCAACAAGGTCTTAAAAATCAACATTTGAATAATGTTATGTCAAATAGCTTTGGTTT
This sequence comes from Fidelibacterota bacterium, assembly GCA_002707905.1. Lineage (GTDB taxonomy): Bacteria > Fidelibacterota > Marinisomatia > Marinisomatales > S15-B10. Next base: position 13,457 of record PAOF01000016.1, on the reverse strand, counting down.
TGGCGGNACAAACTGTTCATTGGTTTTTAGTAAAATTTAAGTGTCATTACAATGTGGAATAGTTGGTTTACCGAATGTTGGAAAATCAACTCTATTTAATGCGCTAACATCATCTGGTATTTCTGCTGAAAATTACCCGTTCTGTACAGTTGATCCAAATGTTGGTATTGTAGATATTGATGATAAAAGATTAGAATATATTATTTCATTTTTTAATCCAAAAAAAGTTGTAAAAAATACTATTGAATTTTTAGATATTGCAGGATTAGTAAAAGGTGCNAGTAAAGGAGAAGGATTAGGAAATCAATTTCTAAGTCAAATTCGTCAAGTAGAAGCTATCATTCACGTAGTAAGATGTTTTGATAACGAAAATATAACTCACGTTGAAAAATCTATTGACCCCCTTAGAGATGTTGAAATAATTAATACAGAATTATTGATTAAAGATATTGAAACCATTAACAAAAAATTGATCAAAGCCAAAAAAGATTCAAGATCTGGATCAAAAGAATCAAAACAAAAATTAGATTTTTTTAATTCTTTATTAAAACATTGTAATGAAGGAAAACCTGCTAGGCTTTTTTCTGTACCAGATGAAATGAAAACAGAAATGAGTCAACTTCAATTATTATCCAATAAGAGAATACTATATGTTGCAAATGTTGATGAAAAGGAAATTGCATTTCAAAGTCATAATAAATATTCAGAAGAATTAACTAACTATTCAAAATCCCAAGGAAATGATACTATAAAACTATGTTGCAAATTAGAACAGGATCTTTCGGTTTTAGATAAGTCAGAGAAGAAAGAGTTTTTAAAGGAATTTAATTTAAAAGATATTGGTTTGAATAAATTGATATCTAAAGCTTATGATTTATTAAATTTGGAAACTTTTTTTACTGGAGGACCAGAAGAAGTTCGAGCTTGGACCATAAATAAAGGTTCAACAGCTCCTGAGGCTGCTGGAAAAATTCATACAGATTTTAAAAGGGGTTTTATTAAAGCTGAAACATATCACTATAATGATATGCTTAATTATAAAAATGAACTTTCTATTAAAGAAGCAGGTAAAATTCGAATTGAAGGAAAAAATTATATTGTTAAAGATGGAGACATTATTTTTTTTAAATTTAATGTATAGTGTTTAGTTATGTATTTTTTTATGATAATAACATACATTTTATCTTTTATTTCATTAATATTATTAATTTTATCTGGATTTGAAGGCGTTTTTAAACTAAACATTTATGGAGGATTATTTCCAACTCCATTAGGGTTTATTACTGCAATAGTTTATCTGTTCACAGAAGTATTAGTAATGTTTTTCTTTGTGGGTACTGGAGTCAGTATAAAGGAGTTTGTTCAAGAGAATAAACTTGACAGCTCCTTCCATGCGAGATCTTTTCAAATTAAAAGAGAATTATATCCTCCAACATTGTTAAATGTTTTTTTAATAATGACTGTTTTTATAATTGGTGGTGGTGTTGATACAAAAGTAATTCCTAATTGGATTCATGGAATTTTATTTTATATTTCTTTTTTTCATTTTCTTAGATTAATTGTTATCCAACACAAATGCTTCAAAGATAACACAGCGATTGTTTTAGAAATGACAGGATTAACAAAAAAAAATGAAACTAATTCACTTTAAGATTTTACTTTTGAATTTAGATATGTAAAATTAGTCTTTCATTATGTATCATTTAATTAAAAAATCAAAATGAGTGATTTTCAAAATCAATTAACAATAATTGTCGGAGCTCAATGGGGTGATGAAGGTAAAGGAAAAATCACAGACTATTTTGCTGGTAACTGCGATTATGTAGTTAGGTTTCAAGGTGGAAATAATGCAGGTCATACCGTTATTGTAAATGGAAATGAATATCATTTGCACCATATACCATCAGGTGTTTTATACAAGAATCCGGTATCCGTGATTTCAAATGGAGTTGTTATTAATCCAAAAGAATTAATTAATGAAATTAATTCATTGATTGATAAAGGAATAACACCAAATTTAAAAATAAGCGATAGAGCTCATGTTATCATGCCATATCACATAGTAATGGATGAATGTTTAACATTACATCAAGGAGAGCTTGCAGCAGGAAGTACTAAGAGAGGTATTGCTCCAGTGTATGCAGATAAAGCATATAGACACGGAATACGAATTGGAGATATTCTAGAACCAGCTATTTTTGAGGAAAAATTAAAAAGGTCATATGATTTTAATAAAAAAGTAGTTACACAAGCCTTTGGTAAAAAATTTGATTTAGATATAAATGATATTTACACTGATTATGTAGAGTATGGTGAATTATTAAAAAATTACATTGTCGATACTCAAGTTAAACTTTATGAAGAATACAAATTGAATAAAACTTTTCTATTTGAAGGTGCTCAAGGTATGACACTTGATGTTGATCATGGCTTATATCCCCACACAACTAGTTCTAATACTATAGCTGGTCAAGTAAATGTGGGTACTGGAATAGAATTCAATGATAAAAAAAGAATTATTGGTGTTGCAAAATGTTATGTCAGCAGAGTTGGTGTTTCTCCATTTCCAACAGAGATAATTGGAGAAGAATCAAATTTTCTCAGACAAAAAGGTAAAGAGTTTGGAACAACTACTGGAAGAGCTCGAAGAGTTGGTCACCTAGACCTTGTCCAATTAAAACAAGCGGTAAGAGTTAACGGTTTCACTGAAATAGCATTTACCAAATTAGATATATTATCTGGAATAAAAGAAATTAAAATATGTGATTCATACGAAATTCTAGGAAAAAGATATGAGGAAACTCCTGGGAGCTTGGGTAAAATCCGTCTAGCAAAACCAAATTATATTTCAATGGAAGGCTGGGAATCCATGAGTGAAGCATCAATAGAAAAAATATCAAAAAAAGGTTTCAATTCTTTACCTAATCCCTTAAAAGAATACATATATTTCATTGAAAACAAAATCAATTGTCCTATAAAAATTATATCTATTGGTCCACAAAGACATCAAACAATTTTGAGGTAGTTGTTGTCATTCAAAAACGAAATTTTTGATTTTAATTCTTTATCACACAGTGAAATAACAAAAATTTTAAAAAAAAATAATATTGCTCTATCAATTGAAGAAGTTTTAAGAATACAAAATAAAATTTTAAAACGTCCACCAACTTTATCAGAATGTATTCTTTGGTCTATTCAAGGATCAGAACATTGTTCATACAAAAGTAGTCGGATTCATCTAGATGGATTGATTACAGATGGTCCAAATATTATTCTTGGACCAAAAGAAGATGCGGGTATTGTTTCAGTTGCTACAGATAATAAAGGAAAAAGATACGGGATAGTAATTAGTCATGAATCTCATAATCATCCGTCTCAAATTGTTCCATATGAAGGAGCAGCTACAGGTGTTGGTGGAAATGTAAGAGATGTTTCTTGCATGGGTGCTAAAGTTATAGGAATTTCAGATTCTTTAAGATTTGGAGATATAAATACACCAAAAACAAAATGGATTAAAGAAGGTGTTATATCAGGTATAGCTGGATATGGAAACCCTTTAGGAATTCCAAATATTGGTGGTGACTTGTATTTTGATAAAGAATACAATGATAATTGTTTGGTAACAATTGTAACTATTGGAGTAGTTCGCGAAGATCATGTGATTCATTCAATGGCTCCAAAAAATTCAGCAGGATATGACATTATTTTGATTGGAAAACCAACGGATAATAGTGGTTTTGGTGGTGCAAGTTTTGCTTCATTAGAACTAAATGAAGAAGAAAAAGAACTAAAAAAAGCTGCCGTTCAGGAACCAAATGCATTTCTCGAACGGCATATACTCAAGGCAACTTATAGCTTATTTGATAAACTAAGAAACGAAAAATTAGACAAATTGGTAGGTTTTAAAGATTTAGGTGCAGGTGGGATCGCTTGTGCATCGGTTGAATTGGCTGATAGTGCTGGATTGGGAGCGGAAGTTTTTCTTGATAATGCTCATGTAAGCCAAAAAAATATGCACCCATCAGTAATACTTTGTTCTGAAACACAAGAGAGATTTATGTGGGTAGCACACCCTAAAATATCACAAATGATTGTTGATCATTATAATTTAAAATTTCAATTGCCAGAGGTTTCTCATAACGCAAGAGCTAGTATAATTGGTAAAATAAGATCAGATAATAAATATATTGTTCATTGCAAGAATGAAATTTTAATTAATGCCAAAACAAAAGATATTACAAAAGGATTTGTTTATAATAGAAAAATAAAAGAGCCAAAAAAAAAAATTTTAGAACCAAATATTAAAATTTCAAATGATTTAAGGTCTGTGTTTCTTGAAATTCTTTCACATGAAAACATTGCTTGTCGGGAACCAATTTATGAATATTATGATAAACAAGTTCAAGGAAGAACAATTTTAGAATCAGGTGAAGCTGATTCTGGTGTTATGCAACCTTTTAATAACGAAAATTATCCGCAAGAAATTAGAAATGTTGGTATTGCAATTTCTACTGACCACAATCCAAGATTTGGAAAAATATCACCCTACTGGTGTGCAATTAATGCTGTAGTTGAAGCAATACAAAATGTTGTCTCTGTTGGTGGTACTCCCCAAGCATTAACTGATTGTTTGTGCTTTGGAAATCCAGAAAATCCTGAACAAATGTGGCAATTTGTTCAAGGTATTAAAGGAATTAAATATGCATGCGAAAATCTAAAATTGGTAGAACATCCTAATGATTCTATTCCTATAATAAGTGGAAATGTATCATTTTACAATGAATCAAAGAACGGCCCTATCCCCTCAAGCCCAATAATTAGTTGTGTAGGCAAATTAGATGATATTGGAAACGTATTATCTAAAAATTTTAAAAATAAAAATTCAATAATTTTATTAATAGGTAAAAGAAAAAACGAGCTTGGTGGAAGCGTTTACTATAGTTTATTCAATAAACTTGGAAAGAACTTACCAAAACCAGATTTAAATGAAGTTCAAAATCAAATCATAGCAATTTCTAAATGTATTAATAATAAATTATTATCTTCATGTCATGATATATCAGATGGTGGAATTGCAGTAACAATATCTGAAATGATGTTCAAAAATAAAATAGGTTGTAATATAAATATGCAAAATAATTTAGATTTGGCAAAACAGTTGTTTTGTGAAACAGGTGGATATATTATTGAAATTGAAAAAAAATCATACGATAAAACAACTAAAATATTAAAAGAAAACAATGTTTATTATGAAAACATTGGTGTAACTAATGATTCTTCATTACTTAATATTAATGACAAAATAATAATAGAAATTGAAGAATTATATAAAAAGTGGAAATTTGGATTAAGGGATAAATTAAAATAATGAAAATGAANTATAAAAAAGCTGGTGTTNATATTGATGCTGGAAATGAAGCAGTAGACAAAATAAAAAATGAAGTAAAAAAAACTTTTACAAAAAATGTTCTTACCAACTTAGGAAATTTTGGTTCATTATATGATATTTCAGATATTAAAAGAAATTATAATCATCCAGTTCTAGTCCAAAGTGTTGATGGCGTTGGAACCAAAACAATCATTGCAAGGAAATTAAAAAAGTTTGATACGATTGGAATTGATTTGTTAAGTGCTTGTTCTAATGACATCATTGTTATGGGTGCAAAACCACTAACATTTTTAGACTATATTGCAAATGATAAACTANATCCATTAATTATTAAAGAAATTGTATCTGGTATGGTTAAAGCATGTAAGGAAAATGGTGTTTCATTAGTTGGTGGAGAGACAGCTGAAATGCCTGACACATATCATAAAGGTGAACATGACCTTGTAGGCATTATAACTGGAATTGTAGAAAAAGATAACATTATAACAGGTGATAATATNAAAGAAGGAAATATTTTATTGGGTATTGAATCAAATGGATTACATACAAATGGTTACTCATTGGCTAGAAAATTATTTTTTGATATAGGAAAATTTAAGGTAAAAGATAANATACCAGAGTTTGAAAAAAATATTGGGCTTACTTTACTTGAACCACATATTAATTANACAAAACATGTTTTTTCACTTATGGATAATAAAATAGATATTANAGGAATAGCTCATATTACAGGGGGTGGTTTAATTGAAAATATTCCAAGAATCTTACCTGATAAATTTGGAGTGGAAATTTATAAGAACTCTTGGTTTCCACTACCTGTTTTTAATGTTATGAGAGATTTAGGAAAACTNAGTGAGATTGAAATGTTTCGAACATTTAACATGGGTATTGGTTTGGTAATAATCATAGATGAAAATGATAAAAAAAAGGTAATGGATCTACTATCANATTTTTGCAAAGTTTTTGAAATAGGAATTGTGAACAATAACAAAAATAAGGTTNTATTGATTTAATAATTATGAAAAATATTGCAATAGTACAGTTTCCAGGTTCAAATACTGAAAGAGAAACAAGTATGGCATGCAAAAGGGTTGGGCTCAACCCAGTAGACTTTATGTGGAATGAAAAGGAATCAAATTTAACTAGTTTTGATGGTTACATAATTATTGGTGGTTTTTCTTACGAAGACAGATCTAGGGCTGGTATTATAGCTGCGCTTGACCCATTATTACAAATAATTAAAATTGAATCTGAAAAAGGGAAACCAGTTCTTGGAATATGTAACGGAGCGCAAATTCTTGTAGAATCAGGATTAGTTCCAGGAATAAATANTTATAATATTTCGATAGCATTATCCAAAAATAAAAGAATCTATAATAANGAAGTTTTAGGTGTGGGGTACTATAATAACTGGTCAAATTTAAAAATGATAATTAATCCNAAAAGGTCGGCTTTTACAAGACATTTCAAAAAAAATGNNTTTTTTAACGCACCTTTTGCACANGGAGAAGGAAGATTTATAATAAATAATACATTATTAAAAAAAATGATTAAAAATCAACAAATATTATTTCAATATTGTGATAAAAATGGACATGTGATCAATGAATTTCCCACAAACCCAAATGGATCTATATTTAATATTTCAGCTATATCAAACCTGAATGGAAATATTATGGCAATGATGCCACATCCAGAAAGAACTATTAATGGAGATAAAATTTTTTCATCGATGAAAGAATTTATTGAACAAAAAAACCCTGTTTTCAAAACAAATATAAATATTGAACCTGTAAATCTTGAGGTTAAAAAATACATTAAACCAAAAAAANATAAAGAATTAGTTATTAGTACAATTATTACAGACAACGAATCTGTTTCAGTCCAAAAAAAACTTGATCAGTTAAATTGTAATGTGAGTATTTCCAAACAGATTCATTGGGAAATACAAATTGANAAACAATCAGAAAACATTTTAAATAATATTATTAAAACTGGAGAACTATTTAATTCTAATAAAGAATATATAAATAAAGTTGATGACAATAAAAAAAATTATAAATTTCTNATTCGAGAAAAAGATGATATTTATGCTAGAGCAAAACTTCAATCTTTAAAAAGCCGATTTNAAATCAAAGAAATTTTATCACTGAAGCATGGTGTTTTATGGACAATATCATCAAAATTAATTAACTTTGAAAGTGAAATTCAAAAAATTTTAGATACAAATATTTTATTAAACCCACTTGGACAGGAATGTTATGAAATTACCAATTAATTATGAAAATGAAATCAAATCATCATTAAACAATACTATTACAGAATCCAAAATAACTACAGGTAAAAAATTAACCGGAAAAGTAAGAGATCAATACNATATTGGTGATAANATAATTTTACTNACTACTGATAGACAAAGCGCATTTGATAGAATTTTAGCCTCTATACCNTTCAAAGGTCAAGTACTAAATCAAACTAGTGCCTGGTGGTTTGAACAAACAAAACAAATTATACCTAATCATGTTATCAAAATTCCCGATCCAAATATNACATTGGCAAAAAAGTGTGAGGTTTTTCCAATAGAGTTTGTTGTAAGAGGTTATATTACAGGAAGTACATCTACATCACTTTGGACAGTTTATAAAAATGGTGATAGAGAATATTGTGGGAATTCTCTTGAAGAAGGTATGAAAAAAAATCAAAAACTCACTAATAATATGCTAACGCCAACAACAAAAGAAAAAGACCATGATCGNCCTATTTCTCCAAAAGACATCGTTAAAGAANGATGGATGTCTCAAAAGCATTGGGATTATTGCAGTAAAAAAGCCCTTGAATTATTTTCTTTTGGACAAAAAGTTGCAAACGCTAATGGATTAATATTAGTTGATACAAAATATGAAATGGGAATTAATAAAGATGGTGAGATTGTATTGATAGATGAAATTCATACTCCTGATTCAAGCAGATATTGGATTAAAGAAAGTTATAATGAAAGATTAAAAAATAATTTGGAACCACAAAATATTGATAAAGAATTTTTAAGATTATGGTTTGTTGATAATTGTGATCCATATAATGATTCAACTCTTCCAGATGCCCCTGAAGATTTAATTGTAGAATTATCAAANAGATATATTTATTTATATGAAACCATAACTGGAGAAAAATTTACTTTTCCGAATAACGAACCAATACATAACAGAATAAATAATAATNTGAAAGGAATAATATGAAAGTTGTAATCATTATGGGTTCAAGCTCAGATGAAAATCACGCAAGCAAAATAACCAAACATTTAGACGAGTTTAATATACCATGGTCTCAACATGTAGCNTCAGCACATAAACAACCACTTAAAGTATTAGAAATTTTAAATGACAATAAAAANGAAGANAAATTAATATATATTACAATCGCAGGAAGATCAAATGCTNTATCTGGTTTTGTNGCTGCAAATTCAAATCATCCNACTTTAGGTTGCCCCCCNTTTTCTGATAAAGCTGATATGTTAGTAAATATTCATTCTACTCTACAAATGCCTAGCAATACTCCAGTTATGACCGTTATAGATCCTCAAAATTGTGCTTTGGCCGTAAAAAGAATTTTTGGTGAATAATAATTTACTCAACTTATCTCCTCTAGATGGAAGATATGAAAAAGATTTAGTAGAATTAAAATCTTTTTTTTCTGAAATGTCTTTAATCAAATATCGTATTAAAATTGAAATTGAATATCTNATAGCATTAAGCAATGAAAAAGAAATTAAAAGTCTTAANCCATTCACTAAAAAAGAAATTGACAATCTAAGAAAAATTTATCTTCAATTTGATCTATCNGAAGCAAAAAAAATAAAAAAAATTGAAAAAGAAACAAACCATGATGTTAAAGCAATTGAATATTATTTACACACAAGAATAAAAAAAGAACTTCATGCTTGGATACATTTTGGACTTACTTCTGAAGATATAAACAATCTATGCTATACNTTAATGTGGAAAGATTCTATTGAAAATGAATATATAAAAATTCTAATAAAAGTAATTGATGAATTAAAANTAATTTCAAAGAAATATAAAAACATTTCCCTGCTTTCATTGACACATGGACAACCAGCTAGCCCAACAACAGTTGGAAAAGAATTTGCAGTATTTAGCCATCGAATTANTAAATCTNTAAAATCATTACGAAAACATTCTTTTGAGGCAAAATTTAGTGGTGCTACAGGAAACTGGTCAGCACATTCAGTTAGTTTTAAAGAAGTTAATTGGATCGAATTTTCCAAAAAATTTTTAATTTCGTTTGATCTACAACCCAATCTAATAACTACTCAAATTGAACCAAACGATTCATTAGCTGAAAGCTTTCATGGGATTGTTAGAANTAATACAATNNTAATTGATTTNTGCCAAGATNTATGGTTATATATCAGCAGAGGTGTTTTTAAACAAAAAAAAATTGCTATGGAAATTGGTTCATCAACAATGCCACATAAAATAAATCCAATAAATTTTGAAAATGCTGAGGGAAATCTTGGTTTAAGTAATGCTATTTTAAATCACCTTGCTATGAAATTATCTATATCTAGAATGCAAAGAGATTTATCAGGCTCAACTGTTATAAGAAATCATGGTGTCGGTTTAGCTCACTCCTATTTAGCATTAAAAAATATTTTAAAAGGTCTAAAAAGATTATCAATCAATGAAAAAGTTTTGGAATCAGAGCTTAATAAACATTGGGAAATATTAGCTGAACCAATTCAAACTATTTTAAGAAAATATGGTAAAGAAAACGCCTATGAAGAATTAAAAAAAATTACCAGAGGTGAAACCATAAATGCAAACTCAATTAAAAACTTTATAACAAGTCTAGATTTAAATGATAAAGACAAAGAAGTTTTATTAAATCTCTCACCTCAAAATTACATTGGTTTAGCTCCAATTTTAACAGAAAAACTATAATGTGTGGTATAGCTGGAATTCATTCTCAAAATAATGTAGCCAGTGATTTATTTGATTGTTTAGTTCATTTACAACATCGTGGCCAAGATGCTGCTGGAATTATGACATATGATGATACTCATATGCATAAAGCTAAAGGAATGGGCTTAGCAAGAGATGTTTTTAACGAAAAAAAAATGTCTGAACTTCAAGGAAAAGTTGGAGTTGCTCATAACAGATATCCAACCCATGGTGGTTTTGGACATGGAGAAATTCAACCCTTTTGGACAAATGTTCCTTATGGAATTGCATTAGCACATAATGGAAATATTACAAATTACAGTGACTTAGTTAACTTAATTTCAGAAAAAGATAAAAGATATTTAAACACATCAAGTGATACTGAGGTTTTAATGAATTTATTTGCTGACCAACTCCATTCAGCTAAAAAAGTAAATTCAGAAGAAGAATTTTTTAATTTATTATGTAAATCTATTGAATATATATATGAAAATGTTAAAGGTTCATATTCAATTGTAGGAATGATTGTTGGGAAGGGTTTAATTGCATTTAGAGACCCCCANGGTATNAGACCCCTGGTATATGGAAAAAGAACTTCAAAGAAAGGTACTGACTATATTTTTGCATCTGAAAACAGTATGTTTTATTCTTTAGAATTTGAACCTAAAGGAAATGTTCNTCCTGGTGAACTTTATTATATTAGTGAAAGTGGAAAAAAATTCAAAAAGCAAATAAAAAAAGTTTCTTTTAATCCNTGTGTTTTTGAATATGTTTATTTCTCTAGACCTGATTCTAGGTTAAATGATGTAAGTGTTTATAGGTCAAGACTAAGAATGGGCCAAAATCTAGCTAGATCCTGGAAAAATAAATTCCCTGATATTGAACCTGATATTATAATTCCTGCTCCAAGCACTGCAAATACTGCAGCATTATCTTTTGCTCATGAATTAGGAGTAAGATATTCTGAGGGATTATTCAAAAATCCATTCATTGGAAGAACATTTATTATGCCTGAACAAAAAGAAAGAAGAAAATCTTTAAAATATAAACTTGTTCCACAAGAAACAGAAATAAGAGGTAAAAAAGTTTTAATTCTTGATGACAGCATTGTTCGAGGAAATACCAGTAGAGAGATTGTAAGAATGCTAAGAGATTTTGGTGCTAANAAAGTTTATTTTGCTGTTTCTTGTCCTCCTATAAAATTTCCTTGTTATTACGGTGTAGATATGCCAACTCGTGAAGAATTAATTGCAAATAATAAATCTATTGATGANATAAAAAAATTTTTAGAGGTTGATGAAATTTTATACCAAGATNTAGATCAATTAATTGAAGCCGTCACAAGAAAAGGTGATCATCATATTGATAGACCATGTATGGCTTGTCTTGATGGAAATTATGTTGCAAAAGATATTGATGATAAAAAAATATTAGAATTAGAATTATCTAGAAAAAATGATAGAAATGGAAATTAATGTTCTAGTNATTGGCTCTGGTGCAAGAGAGCATGCAATATGTAAATCAATTCGGAAATCTTCTATTAAGAATAAGATTTTTTGTTTTGCATCAAATTATAATCCAGGTATTGCAAAAATTTGTCATGATATTTCAATTGGAAACATCAATGATAAAAAAAATGTTTTGGAATATGCCTTAAAAAATAATATTGAAATTGCAATTATTGGACCTGAAAATCCTTTAGAAGTTGGGATAACTGATTTATTAGATTTAAATAATATATTAGTTGTTGGTCCTAAAAAAAATCTTGCTCAACTCGAAACGTCTAAAATATTTACTCGAAACCTCTTAATTAAATACAATATAAATGGTTGTCCCAAATATAAGGCTTTTAATAAAATTAATGGATTAAAAGAATATTTGAAAGAATTAGGAAATGAGTTTGTTGTAAAATATGACGGTTTAGCTGGTGGAAAAGGCGTTAAAGTTTCAGGTGAACATTTGAAATCACATGATGAAACATTAGAATATTGTAAAAATATAATTAATAAAAATGGGAAATTTATCATTGAAGAAAAGCTCTATGGTGAAGAATTTTCTTTAATGAGTTTTAGTGATGGAAAAAAATTAAAACATATGCCTATTGTTCAAGATCACAAAAGAGCGTATGAAGGAGATCTTGGCCCAAATACTGGTGGTATGGGTAGTTACTCTTGTGAAAACCACACACTTCCATTTCTTTCAGAAAGTGATGTGATTGAAGCCAAAAAGATAAATAATCAAATTTTAATTGCATTAAAAAATGAATTTAATGATTTCTACAAAGGAATTTTATATGGCGGATTTATGCTAACTAAAAATGGAATAAAAGTAATTGAATACAATGCAAGATTTGGGGATCCTGAAGTTATGAATGTATTACAAATACTTAAATCTGATTTTCTTGAAATATGTTTAGCAATATGTAATCAAAACCTAGACGATGTTGAAGTTGAATTTGAAAATCTAGCAACAGTATGTAAATATGCCGTTCCAAATGGGTATCCGGATAATCCTGTAAAAGGTGAAAAAATTGAAATATCGCAACTACAAGATAAAAAAAACTTGTATTTTGGTTCTTTAGATCAAATAAATGATGAATTAATAGAAGCTGGGAGTAGAACAGTTGCATATGTTGGTGTTGGTAAATCATTATCTGAAGCAGAAAAATTGGCAGAAAAATCAATTAGTAGTATTCAAGGTCCCTTATTTCACAGGAAGGATATTGGTACCCAAGAATTAATTTTGAAAAAAGTCAACAAAATAAAATCACTCAAATTATAATATGTCATTAAAAATAGGTGTTTTGGGGTCATCAAATGGAACAGATTTAGATGCAATTATAGATTCAATAGAAAAAAAATATTTGGATGCTGAAGTTAAACTAATTATTTCAAATATTAAAACTGCTGGTATACTTGAAAAAGCAAAAAAAAATAATATAAAATCACTTTATGTTTCACACAAAGAGAAATCTAGAGAAATTTTTGATGATGAATTATCTGGTCATTTTAAAAATGAAAAAGTTGATTTAATTTTACTAATAGGATTTATGAGAATTTTATCATCAAACTTTTGTGACTTATGGAAAAATAAAATTTTAAATGTCC
>PAOF01000015.1 GCA_002707905.1 Fidelibacterota bacterium | reverse complement strand
GATGGTAACAAGGTAAATTAATGGATATATCAATACATAATTCAAGCGGAGAAATTATTTCAAAAGTCAGATTAAGTGATTCCGTTTTTAAAATTAAGCCAAATGATGATGTTATTTTCAGAGCAGTAATGTCTGAAAATACTAATTCCCGTCAAGGGACAAGTTCAACAAAGACCAGATCAGAGGTTAGTGGTGGAGGAAAAAAACCATGGAAGCAAAAAGGAAGAGGAGCAGCTAGAGCAGGTACAATTAGATCACCCCTTTGGAAAGGTGGTGGAATTACTCATGGTCCAAAACCAAAAAATTATAAATATGATTTGCCAAAAAAAATGAAACAACTAGCTAGAAGAAGTGTATTATCTCAAAGAATAAAAGACAAGCAAATAATTGTTGTTGATGAGTTGAAATTTGATACTCCTAAAACTAAAAATTTTTTAAAATTAATGATATCATTAGGCATAAATGATAAAAAAGTTGCTTTTTTCCCTGAGAAAAATACAGATGTAGTTTTTAAATCTGCTAGAAACTTACCAAATGTGACTATTGTTGTGTCAAAAAATGCTTCAACATATGATTTATTAGATGCAGAAGTTCTGTTGTTTGATAAAGAAGGTATTAAAGCTCTTAACAAGCAATTAGAGGTTTGAATCTTATTATGAAAATAAATGAAATATTAATTAGACCAATTTTATCTGAAAAAATGAATAAGCTTGAAGACAAGGAAAAAAATAAGTCATATGCCTTTAAAGTCAATGTAAAGGCTAATAAAATTGAAATAAAAAATGCCGTTGAAACAAAATTTGATGTTAAGGTAGCGAAAGTAAGAACAATGAATTTTTTTGGTAAAAGTAAGCAAATGACAGTAAGAAGTGGTGGTAGAGCTATCAGAACAACTGGAAAAAAATCAGATTGGAAAAAAGCTATTGTTTCCTTAATTGAAGGTGAGTCTATTGATTTTTATTCATCATCTACTAGAGAAAATTAAAATATGAGCGTAAGAAATTTAAAACCTACTACACCTGGTCAGCGTCAAAAAAGCATTTCAAATTTTGACGATATTACAACTAATAAACCAGAAAAATCATTGTTAACAACAATTAAAAAGACTGGTGGTAGAAATAACAAAGGAAGATTAACAAGTAGAAGAAGAGGTGGTGGTCACAAACGTCAATATAGAGTCATTGACTTTAAAAGAAATAAATTTGATATTCCTGCAAAAATAGCATCCATTGAATATGATCCCAATAGGTCCGCTAGAATTGCATTACTTAATTATGTTGATGGTGAAAAAAGATATATTATTGCTCCTTTTGGTATTAAAGTTGGTGATGAAATAATTTCTTCATTGAAAAATGCTCCTTTAAAGCTTGGAAATACAATGCCTTTAAGCAAAATTCCTGCAGGGCAAGTAGTTCATAATATTGAAATGATTCCAGGTAAAGGTGCTCAGATGGTAAGGAGTGCTGGTTTGGGGGCGCAAATAGTTGCTAAAGATTTAAATATGGTCACTATCAAATTGCCATCAGGTGAAATAAGAATGTTTTCTGAAAATTGTTTAGCAACAATTGGAGAAATTGGAAATAAAAGTCATGAAACAATTAAGCTTGGAAAAGCTGGAAGATCTAGATGGCTTGGCAAAAGGCCAAAAGTCAGGGGAGTTGCGATGAATCCTGTTGATCATCCAATGGGAGGTGGAGAAGGTAAAAGTTCTGGTGGTCATCATCCGACAACACCTTGGGGTAAGCCTACCAAAGGTTATAAAACACGTAAAAAAAATAATCCATCTAATCGATATATTACAAAGAGGAGAAACTAGATTATGGCTAGATCCATAAAAAAAGGTCCATATATTGATGAGAAATTATTAAAAAAAATTAAGAATATGGAAAAAGAAGGTAAGAAAAAAGTTATTAAAACTTGGGCTAGAAGATCAATAATTGTTCCAGAATTTGTTGGTCACACAATTGCAGTTCATAATGGTAAACAGTTTATTCCAGTTTTTATNTCAGAAAATATGGTTGGACATAAATTAGGTGAATTTTCACCAACGAGAACATTTAGAGTACATTCTGGAGATAGAAAATAGATATGGAATCAATTGCAAAATCTAATTTTTTCAATCAATCTGCAAAAAAAGTTCGAAAGGAACTTCAATTTATAAGAGGAAAACAAGTTGATGTGGCTTTGAACACTCTTCAGTTTGCACCTCAAAAGGCAACAACGGTTATAGAAAAAACGATTCAATCTGCTATAGCGAATTATTTACAAGCTGATGAGACTAATGAACTTAATGCGGATGGATTATTTATTAAAGAAGCTTTTGTCAANGAAGGTCCAACTCAAAAAAGGTTTAGACCTGCATCAATGGGAAGAGCTTCNAGAATTAGAAAACGATCTAGNCATATTACAATTATATTAACTGATGAAAACAAGAAGAGGAAATAAATTTGGGACAAAAAACACATCCAATAGGATTTAGATTAGGAATAAATAANCCATGGACATCAAATTGGTATGGTGGAAAAAAATATTCTGATTATGTTGCAGAAGATATCATATTGAGAAAATATATAAATCAACGACTATCTAATGCTGGAATNTCAAGCATTTCAATAGATCGAACATCAAAAAAACTGACTATTACTATTAATACTTCTAGACCAGGAATTGTTATTGGAAAAGGTGGTAAAGATGTNGATCAATTGAGAGAAGAAATTAAACAATTATCAGAAATTGAGACNCAAGTTAATGTTTCTGAAATTAAAAGACCTGAAATGGATCCTAAGTTAGTTGGCGAAAATATAGCTCAGCAGTTAATTAAAAAAATTAGTTATAGAAGAGCAGTAAAAAAAGCTATTCAATCAACTATGAGAATGGGTGCAGAAGGTATAAGAATTAGAATTGCTGGTAGGTTAGGNGGTGCTGATATAGCAAGAAGAGAAACTTTTATGGAAGGAAGAGTACCACTTCAAACATTAAGATCAGATATCGATTTTGCAATCACTGAAGCANNAACAACNTATGGTATTATTGGTTTAAAAGTTTGGATTTGTAATGGGGAGGTTTCAGGTTAATGCCGTTAGAGCCAAAAAAAGTTAAGTGGAGAAGNCACCATCGTGGTCGAAGAAGAGGTCTGTCTACAAAAGGTAGTCATGTAGCGTTTGGAAGTTATGGAATGAAAACATTAGATGCTGGNTGGATAACAGCNCGACAAATNGAGTCTGCTCGTATCGCAATTATTAGAAAAATTAGAAAACACGGTCGAATGTGGATNAGACTTTTTCCAGATAAACCCATTACAAAAAAACCTGCAGAGGTNAGAATGGGTAAAGGAAANGGTGCGCCTGACCAATGGGTTGCAGTTGTAAAGCCNGGTAGAATTTTATTTGAGGTTGAGGGTGTTGATAAAGAATTAGCATCAGAAGCGTTTAGAGTAGCAGGTCATAAATTACCTGTTAAAATCAAGACCGTTGGAAGAAGAGAGTTTTAATTATGATCAATCAGGAAATTAAAGAAATGANTTTAGATGAGCTAAAAGTAAGTTTGAACGANAAAAAGTCTNTTTTGGAAGANTTAAGGTTNCAAAAAGCTCTACAACAANTAGAAAACCCTCTTCAAATTAGATCAATTAGAAAAGAAATTGCTCAGATTAAAACTTTGATTAATCAACATCTTTCTGAAAAAAGAAAAATAGAGGATAATTAATTATGNGTGATAGAGGTCAAAGACAANTTATTGTAGGTATNATTGTAAGTGATAAAATGCAAAAAACAGTCAAAGTTGAGGTAAAGCGAAAGGTNNTACACCCAATTTATAAAAAATATATTACAAAAAAGAAAAAATTTAGTGCAGATACTGGTAANTTTGAATGTTCAAATGGTGATACTGTAAAAATTGTATCNTCNAAACCAATCAGTAAAACTAAAAAGTGGAAAGTATATGAAATTATNGAGAAAAATAACAANCTTTAATTTAAGTATTAAATAAGATGATACANTCAGAANCAAGATTAAAAGTAGCAGATAATACAGGGGCTAAAGAGGTTTTNTGCTTNAAGGTTCTTGGAGGTTCAAAAAGAAGATATGCATCTTTAGGTGATATAGTTGTGGTNTCNGTTAAAAATGCTATTCCAGGTGGTATGGTTAAGAAAGGTGAAACTTCAAGAGCTGTNATCGTGAGAATTAAAAAAGAAGTTAGAAGAAAAGANGGTTCTTATGTGCGATTTGATGATAATGCTGCAGTTTTNTTAAATAGTTCAGGAGAGCCTAAGGGCACAAGAATTTTTGGACCAGTTGCAAGAGAATTAAGAGATAGAGGTTACATGAAAATTGTTTCTATGGCACCAGAGGTGATATAATGAAGATAAAAGCAGGTGATATGGTNGAGGTNATATCTGGAGACGATAAGGGTAANCAAGGAAAAGTTTTAAATTTTAATCCTAAANCTNANAGNGTTGTTATTGAAGGGGTTAATTTTATTAAAAGGCATTCAAAGCCCAGNCAACAAAATCAACAAGGTGGNATTATTGAAAGAGAGGCCTCATTACANATTTCAAGTNTNATGNTNGTTGCCTCAGGTAAAAAAACTAAAGTTGGATATAGATTTTTNGACAATGGTAAAAAAGTTAGATTTTCAAAAAAAACCAATGAAGATATTGATTCTTAAAAAAATTAAAGNAGTATGAACAAAATAAATAAANAAAAAGATAGTTATAAACCTNNATTAATTGATCATTACAANCTTAANGTAATGCCNCAATTAAAAAANAATTTTAATTTAAAAAATAATCTTGAAGTTCCTAAAATTCTNAAAATTTCTTTAAATGTNGGNTTNGGTAGTTCTAAAGATGATAAAAATGCTATGCAAAATGCAATTAANGAGCTNACAACTATNTCTGGTCAAAAAGCTGTTATTACAAAAGCAAGAAAGGCNATTTCAAACTTTAAAATTCGAGTAGGTGATCCAGTTGGCGCGAGNGTTACATTAAGAAAATGGCATATGTATGAGTTTCTNGAACGATTAATTTCTATNGCTTTNCCGAGAGTTCGTGATTTTAATGGTTTATCACCTAAATCATTTGATGGAAGAGGTAACTATAATTTTGGTTTGAAAGAGCAAATAGTTTTTCCTGAAATTAATTATGATAANATTGATAAAATTAGAGGTNTAGAAATCACAATAACTACTANTTCTAGTGATAATTTAAANTCTTATTTTTTATTAAAATCAATGGGTTTTCCNTTCAGAAGTGATAGTTACTATGAAAAACAATATAATGAAATTAATNNAATTAAAAACAANTAAAAAAAAGGAATTAAATGGCTAGAAAAGCTTTAATAAATAAATCAAAAATGAAACCTAAATTTTCAANTAGNGNATATAANCGTTGNNNAANNTGTGGAAGACCTAGNGCTTATTTAAGAAAATTTGGATTGTGTAGAATGTGTTTTAGAGAATTAGCNCTNAANGGTGAAATACCTGGTGTTACAAAAGCTAGTTGGTAGTGCGANGGAGATGATATTTTGACAATGACAGANCCTATAGCTGATTTACTAACNCGNATNAGAAATGGTTTACATTCTGGAAAAAAAATTATNGATATGCCGTCNTCTAATTTAAAAAAACGAATNTTATTTATTTTAAAGGAAGAGCATTATATAGAAAATTTTATTTTATTGAATAACCCAATAAAGAAAAAAATAAGAGTTTTTTTGAAATATGATATAAATGGTNAACCTGCTATTNTAAATATTCAAAGAAGTAGTAAACCTGGAAGAAGAGTTTATGTTGCTGCAAATGAAATCCCACGTGTTTTAGATGGTTTGGGAATTGCAATATTAACTACATCAAAAGGTGTTATTTCAAATAAAGTAGCAAAAAAATTAAATGTTGGTGGAGAAATAATTTGCACTGTTTGGTAGTGTATGGAGAATAATTATGTCAAGAATTGGAAGTAAACCTATTGAAGTACCAGAAAATGTTAATTTTTTAAAGGATAATGGTAATTTAGTTACTATAAGTGGTCCTAANGGTGAGTTGAAAATGAAATTTCATCCTGATATAATTGTTAACCATGAAAAAAGTGTAGTCAATGTAACAAGAAAAACAAATNACAAAGACCAAAGAGCTTTACATGGTACCACAAGAGCAATATTGTTTAACATGATATTTGGAGTAACTAATGGTTTTATCAAGGAATTAGAACTTAGAGGGGTTGGGTTNACTGCCNTGATGCAGGGTGAAAGATTGAAGTTAACACTTGGTTTTTCACATGATGTTTATTTTTTNCCTCCAAAAGGNATTGATATAAAAACTGCTAAAAGTATAATAACNATNTCGGGTATTGATAAACAACTAGTTGGTCAAGTTGCNGCAAAAATAAGATCAATNAGACCTCCTGAGCCATTTAAGGGTAAAGGAATTAGATATGTTGGAGAATATGTAAAAATTAAAAAAGGTAAAACTGTTGGTGAATAATGAATAAAGAAATTTTAAAATTTAATCGTCGTCAAAAAAGAAGAGCTAGAGGCAAAGGTGGGATGCTTGGTACAAATNCCANACCAAGATTAGTAGTATATAAAAGTTTATCAAGTATTTATGGTCAATTAATTGATGATGTTAATAATATTACATTAATTTCGATTTCATCTAGAGAAAAAGGTATTATNAAAGAAAAACTTACAAAGTCTGAAATAAGTAGTAAAATGGGTAAAGAATTAGCTAAAAGGGCTATTAAGAAAAAAATCTCAAAGGTTGTATTTGATAGNAATGGTTNTNNNTATCATGGTAGAATTAAAGCTTTTGCAGATGGAGCTAGAGAGGGAGGATTAATATTTTGACAAAAGTAGATCCTATTGGTTTGGATTTAAATGAAGAAACTGTAGTTAAAATTAATAGAGTTGCTAAAGTAGTATCTGGTGGTAGAAGGTTTCGTTTTAGTGCTCTAGTTGCAATTGGTGATAGTAAAGGTAACGTTGGTTTAGGGCATGGAAAAGCAAATGAAGTTTTAACTGCAATAGCTAAATCAAAAGAAAATGCAAAAAAAAATTTNTTTCGTGTTCCAATTATTAAGGGAACAATTCCGCATAAAATAATTGGCAAGTTTGGTGCAGCAAAAGTTATGTTAAAACCTGCATCACCTGGAACTGGNATTATTGCTGGCGGTGCAGTTAGAGCTTTAATTGAGCAGGTTGGAATAACTGATATACTCACAAAAAGGTATGGTTCCTCTAATATAAATAATATTGTTAGAGCAGTAGAGACTGCTTTAAGAGAACTTCAGGATCCAGTATCTGTAGCAAACAGAAGGGGTATTACTATTTCTGAGGTATATAAATGATGGTTAAGAAAATTAACAAATCACTTCATATTACTCAAATAAAAAGTGGAATAGGTCACAACAAAAAAGCAAAGAGAACCCTTATTGCTTTAGGGTTAAGAAAATTGAATCAAACAGTTGTCCATTCTGACACACCTATTATTAGAGGAATGGTTAAAAAAATAAATTTTCTATTGAAAGTTGAGGAATCGTCTTGAAGCTAAATAATTTAAAACCACCACCCAGTTTAGATAAAAATAGAAAAAGATTAGGAAGAGGTAGAGCTTCCGGTTCTGGAAAAACAGCTGGAAGAGGTAATAAAGGATACCATTCAAGATCAGGAAGTAAACAAAGACCTTGGTTTGAGGGTGGACAAATGCCTCTTCAAAGAAGAGTTCCAAAAAGGGGTTTTTCAAATTCTTTATTTAAGATAGAATTTCAAATAATATCAATAGCAAAAATCTCAAAACTGGGTTTAAAAAAAATTGATTTATCTGTAATGATTGAGAAAAAAATAATTAGAAACTTAAATAAACCCGTTAAAGTTCTTGCTAATGGAAATATTGATAAATCTGTAGAAATTTTTGCTAATGCTTTTAGCGAAACTGCAATAAAAAAAATTGAAAAAAATGGTGGAAAAGCTCATATAATATGATTGAAAAAATAAGAAATATTTTTTCTATTCCAGAACTTAGAGATAGAATTGTTTTTACTTTATCAATTTTAGTTGTGGTGAGAATAGGTGCGCATGTTCCTGTTCCTGGAATAGATACTGTAGCGTTGGGATCAGCCATACAAAATTTTCAGAATACTCTTTTTGGTTTGTATGATATGTTTGCTGGAGGTGCTTTTCAAAAAGCAACTATATTTGCACTTGGCATAATGCCTTATATTTCAGCTTCTATTATCATTCAACTGATGGGGGTTGTTGTTCCCTATTTTCAAAGATTGCAAAAAGAAGGTGAAGAGGGGCGAAAGAAAATAACTCAACTTACTCGTTATTTTACAGTTTTAATAGCATCACTTCAGGGTTACAGTATTGCTATTTTCTTGGAGAATTTACAATCAAGCGTTAGTGGCTTACAAGTTGGCGTAGTGCCTGACCCTGGTTTTGCATTTAGATTATTAACAATGATAACATTGGTAACTGGTACAATTTTTGTAATGTGGTTAGGAGAACAAATAACTGAGAGAGGGATTGGTAATGGTATATCNCTCATTATTATGATAGGGATTGTTTCTACTTTACCCAACGTAATTGTTACCGAAATATCATTAATTCAAGAGGGTGTCAGAGGGCCTCTTACAGAANTTTTGTTATTAGGGATAATGTTTATTATTGTTGCTTTTGTAGTTTTGTTAACTCAGGGTGTTAGGAAAATACCAGTACAATATGCTAAAAGAATTGTTGGAAGAAAAGTATATGGTGGTCAAGCTACTCATATTCCTTTAAGAGTAAACACTTCGGGTGTTATGCCTATAATTTTTGCTCAATCAATCATGTTTTTACCAAATACTATTGCAATGTTTTTTCAAAACAGTGAGTTTATGCAAGGAGTGATGAGAGTATTTTCCCCTCAACATTGGGTTTATTGGTTAGTTTTTGGTACTATAATAATATTTTTTACTTATTTTTATACTGCTATTGCATTTAATCCTCAAGAAGTAGCAGATAATATGAAAAAACATGGTGGTTTTATTCCTGGTGTGAGACCTGGAAAGAAAACATCTGATTTCATTGATAATATTTTGACCAGAGTAACCTTACCAGGATCTTTTTTCTTGGCATTTATTGCTATTTTCCCATTTATTTTGATGAATACAATGGATATTGGATATGATTTAGCATCTTTTTTTGGAGGTACTGGTTTGCTTATTATAGTAGGTGTTGCTTTAGATACTCTTCAGCAAATCGAATCTCATCTGTTAATGAGACATTATGATGGTTTTCTAAAAAAAGGAAAAATAAGAGGAAGAAGAAGAGGGTAGAAATTGATNAACATAAGAAATCAAAAAGAAATTAATTTGATTAAAGAGAGTAGTGGTATGGTTTTTGATGTTTTAGAGTCTCTGAATGAATTAATAACTCCAGGTGCTTCTCCAAAAGATTTAGATTCATTTGCAGAAAATTATATAAAAAATAATGGTGGAACACCTGCCTTTAAAGGATATATGGGTTTTCCTTCCACTTTATGTATTTCAGTTAACGAAGAAGTTGTTCATGGTATACCATCTGAAAGATTATTAAAAAATGGTGATATAGTNAGCATAGATTGTGGTGTTTTAAAAAACGGTTTTTATGGTGATAGNGCAAGAACATATGCTGTGGGAAAGATTTCTAAAGAATTAAATAATTTGCTTGATGTGACAAAAAAAAGTCTATCATTAGGTATTAAAAGTGCAAAAACTGGTGGNAGATTATCTGATATAGGATATGCTATACAGAAATATGTTGAANATAATGGTTTTTCAGTTGTTAGAGATTTGGTAGGTCATGGAATTGGAGAAAATCTTCATGAAGAACCACAAATNCCCAATTANGGTGAAAANGGTGAAGGTATTATACTCAAGGAAGGTATGTGTTTTGCGATAGAACCTATGGTNAATATGGGAGAAAATGAAATTTTAACAAAAAAAGATGGTTGGACAATATATACAAAAGANATGAAACCTTCNGCTCATTTTGAGCATACTATTGTTGTTCGAAAAGAAGGTGGAGAAATTTTAAGTACNAGATTTATTAATCAGAAAGGTTTGACATAAATTATGAAAGTTAGATCGTCAGTNAAGAAAATATGTGATAAATGCAAAATCATCAAAAGAAAANGAGTTCTTAGAGTGATTTGTGTTAACGCAAAATGTAANCAAAGGCAAGGATAAATATGGCTAGAATTTCCGGTNTTGATTTGCCAAGAGAGAAAAAAATTAAGTATGCTTTATGTTATATATATGGAATTGGTCAAACTATTGCTTCAAAAGTTTTAGAAGATGCTAAAGTAAATCCAGATATTCGAGTAAAAGATTTAAAAAATAGTGAAGCAACTTCAATTAGAGAAGTAGTGTCAAAACTTAAGGTTGAAGGTGAGCTAAGAACTGAAAACACAATGAATATTAAACGTTTGATGGACATNGCATCCTATCGTGGTTTAAGGCATAGAAGAAGTTTGCCAGTTCGCGGTCANAATACAAAAAATAATTCTAGAACAAGAAAAGGTCGAAAAAGAACTGTAGGTTTAGGTAAAAAAACTGTAGGTAAAAAAGGATAAAAAAATCGAATGGCTAAGATTCAAAGAAAAAAGAAAAAAAAAGTTTTAATGTCTGATGAGGGTATGGCTCATATTAAAGCAACATTTAATAATACAATAATTACATTAACTGATTTAAATGGAAATGTAGTTTCTTGGGCGAGTTCTGGAGCTTTAGGTTTTAAAGGTTCAAGAAAAAGCACACCTTTTGCTGCGGGTCAAGCTTCTGAAAAAGCTGCATTGGAAGCTATTGAATTAGGATTGAAGAAAGTTAAAGTCGAAGTAAAAGGACCTGGTTCAGGAAGAGAGTCTGCGGTAAGATCTCTTGGCGTTGCAGGCCTTGAAGTTATCTCAATTAAAGATGTAACACCAATACCACATAATGGTTGTCGACCATCTAAAAGAAGAAGAGTTTAAGGAATAATTATGGCAAGATACATAGGACCAAAAGCAAAAATTGCAAGAAAATTTGGTGAGAATATTTTTGGAAATTCTAAAATTTCTAAAATATTAGAAAAAAAGAATTACACTCCAGGGCAACATGGTCCCACAAAACAAAGAAGAAGTTCAAATTATGGTTTACAACTTCAAGAAAAGCAAAAAATTAAACATATGTATGGTCTTATGGAGAGGCAATTTAGAAAATTTTTTAAGAGGTCAGATAGAATGGATGGAGAAACAGGATTAAATCTTTTACAGCTTTTAGAGCGAAGATTAGATAATGTTGTTTATAGGATGGGTTTTGCTCCTACTCGGTCAGCAGCAAGACAGTTAGTATCTCACAAACATTTTCATGTAAATGGGTCTTCTGTTAACATACCGTCATATATTGTTAAAGTAAATGATGAGATTAGCATACGAAATAAAAGTAAAAAACTTGCTATTGTTCATGACTCTGTAAAGCAAGTTAAAGGTGATTTAACTTCTTCATGGTTATCATTAGATAAAGGTTCTTTATCAGGTATAATTACTAAGCTTCCTGAAAAAGAAGACTTTGATCCAACAATAAAAGTCCAAATGGTTGTAGAGCTATACTCTAAATAGTTTTTCAGAAAGGGAAAAAAATAATGAGTTCTAATAATGTTCAATTAAAATTTAAGGTAGATAAAAAAACGAGAACAGATTCCTATGGTTCATTTACTCTTGAACCTCTTGAAAGAGGAGCCGGTATAACAGTAGGTAATGCAATGAGAAGAGTTCTTTTAACAAGCATTCCAGGAGTTGCTGTAAATGCATTAAAAATTGATGGGGTTTTACATGAATATGCAACTTTAAAAGGCGTTAAAGAAGATGTCTCTGATTTGATACAAAATCTTAAACAAGTGAGATTTAAACTTACTGATCCAAAACCTGACAAAATTCAATTAAGTTTCAATGGTAAAGGTGTATTTACTGCTAAAGATATTGATAAAGCATCAGATCAATATGAGGTAATGAATACTGACTTGTATATCGCAACCTTAGATAATTCTGCTAGTTTTACTATTGAACTTCAATTAACTGTTGGAAAAGGCTATGTTGATGCTGACAGTCATCAAAGAATTGACTCACCAATTGGTATGATATTTATTGATTCAATTTTTAATCCTGTTAAGCAAGTGTCTTATGATGTAAAACCAGTTTCATCAGCAAAGGATAGTATGGAAAAATTAAATTTAATAGTAACTACGGATGGCACAATTTCAGCTGAAAATTCTGTTAGTTTTGCTTCAAGAATTTTATCTGATTATTTTGCAATGTTTCAAATTTCAGATGATGAACCAATTTTAGAAATTGCTGAAGATATTGATGAAGAATCTTTAAGGATTAGAGAGTTATTGCATAGNTCCATTGATGAAATGGAATTATCTGTAAGAAGTCATAATTGTTTAAAAGCTGCAGGTATTAATACAATAATGGATTTGGTTTCCAAAGAAGAAAATCAAATGTTAAAATATAAAAATTTTGGAAGAAAATCATTATCAGAATTAATAGAAAAATTAGATGAGATGGAATTGTCTTTTGGTATGGATGTTGAAAAATATATAATNGTAGTTGAAGAATAATTATGAGACATCAAAAAAGAATAAATAAAATTGGAAGAAATGCTAGTCATAGAAAAGCTACATTGGCGAATTTAGCATCTTCATTAATAGAATATAGAAGAATAAAAACTACTCATTCAAAAGCTAAAGCAACTCAACAATTTATTGAGCCATTAATTACTAAAGCTAAAAGAGGTACATTACACGATAGAAGAAATGTTTTAAAATTAATATCAAGACCAGATATTGTTGCAATTCTATTTGATGAAATTGGTCCAAAATTTAAAGATAGAAATGGTGGATACACTCGAATAACGAAGCTTGGTTATAGAAAAAATGANGCCGCCTCTATTTCATTAATTGAATTTGTTCTTTCATCTGATTCAGTTGTTGAATCCTCTTCAAGCGATTCAAATTAAANTNTTAAGTTTTGATTTTTAAAAAANGTAAACTATTAATTTTACTTTGTTGTTTTTTTTTACCTTATCAAAACANTTTTAGTTTAGATATAGATTCACAAATAGAATTTAGAGCTATTTGGGTTCTCCGTAGTTCTCTTGTTTCAAAAAAAGAAATTGATAAAGTATTTGAGTTTGCAAGTGATAACAACTTTAATCATATTTTTTTGCAAGTGAGAGGAAGAGGAGATGCTTTTTATAATAGTTCATTTGTACCAAAATCTAGTTTAATAGTNCCTGATAATTTTGATCCTNTATNATACGCACTGAATAAATCAAAAAAATTAAATATTAAAATACATTTGTGGTTAAATATGCTTCTAATTTGGTCTTCAAAAAATAAACCCAAAAATCCTTTACACATCTANAATCAACATAATGNTTGGATAGATAAAAGTTTTTTGTTGGGAAATAAAACAAAAGAAAACTATTTTAAGTTTTTATCGCCNTCTCATCCTGCGGTTAAAAATCACTTAAAAAATGTTATTAATGAATTATTATTAAACTATGAGTTTGATGGTATTCATTATGATTATATAAGATATTCTGATATAGACTACGGTTACAATGATTATGCAATTTCAATATTTAAAACAAAATATAATATNAATGATAATATTTTCTCAGATAATAAGATAATTATAAAATACGAACATAAATGGAATGATTTTAAAAGAAATCAATTATCTGATTTTATTAAAGACTTAAGTTTTGAAATAAAAAAACAAAAATATGATATTATCATAACAGCTGCAGTAAAACCAAATTTAATTGAGGCACAAAATAGATNTTATCAAGATTGGTCAAAATGGATAATTAATAAATCTATTGATTATGCTGTACCAATGAATTATTCAAAGAAAAATAATATTTTTAANTCAAATATTTCTAAGCTTTATCATATTTTTCCATCAAAAATTATAATGGGTATTGGTGTATATAATCAGGATTTAAATTCAGTAATAGAAAAAATTGAAATTACAAAAAAAAATAATTTTTCAGGTATTTCCTTTTTTTCTTATGATTCAAAAAAAGAAAATTTAAAATTTTTTGAAAAAATTAAAACTCAATTTTAATTTTTTTTTTTTTAAAAGTTGATAATCTTAGTTTCGTAAGTTATTTTACCTGTGGGAAATGATAGGAATCACACATTGAAAACAAGACTTTTATTTTTACTTTTATTTTCATTTGCATTTATTTTTGGATCTCAAAAACATATTTCACAAATTCAAAAGACTGCTAAAAATTACAGAGTCGAAATAAAATCTAATCAAATTAATAATATAGTTTCAAAAGATGGTTCCATTTCATTAAATATTGAATTAACAAGCAATAGAAATAATTTTGAAATGGTAATGCTTGTTGGTTACATTTCTGCTGGTAGTGCATTAAAAGCTGGTATGAAGTTTGATGAAGTTTTAATAACTGTTAATGTACCACTTGGAGATGGATTTAAACTTGTTACAAAAGCTAAAGTTATTGAACTTAATCAGTTGATGGATGGTAAAATTAATACTTCACAATTTGTGAGGAAAATTAAATATCTTTAATTAATTAAATCAGGGAGAATATTAAATATGGATTTTGATCCTTTTTCGCTTCAAAGTTTATTTCAAACTTATTTTAGAGCAATTGGTTGGTCAGTTGTNGCAGCATTAGGTTTTTCTATTGGAATAGGTCTTGCCTTAAAAGTTTTTGATATAATGTCTGTTGGAATTGATGAATGGGAAGAAATAAAAAAGGGTAATATAGGTGTTGCACTTATTTTTATATCACTTATTTTATCAGTTGCTTTTCTTGTTCATAAAGTTTTATAAAAGATTTAAATACAAACATAATTTTAAGGTCTGATTAAATAATCTTTCTTTAAATTTTTAAGGATAATACGTTTGGCTACCACTGCTGATATAAGAACTGGTTTAGTTATTGAACATAAAGGCAATCGAATGANGATTGTTTCATTTTTACATGTAAAACCAGGTAAAGGTGGTGCTTTTGTTAGAACTAAATTAAAAAATATAATNACAGGTCAAGTAATTGATGAAACATTTAGATCTGGTGAAAAAATTATACCGATAAGAATAGAAACTCAAAAAATGCAATATTTATATTCTCAAGATAATTCTCATGTTTTTATGAATACTAAAAACTATGATCAAATAGAAATATCAAACAAAATTATATCAGATGAAATTAAATTTATTAAAGAAGGATTAAATGTTGATGTAGATTTTATTGAAGAAGAAGTAATTGGTATCAATCCACCATTATTTGTTAATCTTAAAGTAATTAAATCTGACCCAGGTATTAAAGGTAATACTGCTACAGGAGCTACAAAACCAGCTACTTTAGAAACTGGATTTACATTAAATGTTCCACTTTTTATAAATGAAAATGATATATTAAAAATTGATTCGAGAACTGGTGAATATATTGAGCGAGTAAAGTAATATGTTTGAAACATGGGATAAAAAACTTCAAAAAATTATTAACATTTTAGAGTCGAGCGACGTTAATGAAATTGAAGTTAGTTTTTTTGGTAAAAAATTTAAAATTACAAAATCAATTCCAGTTGTTAATCAAATTGGAAATGCAAATGAAAATCTTTCAATAAATAATTCTAAACATGAATCAAATGAAAATAATCAACAAAAGTTAAAAAATAATGAATTTGATTCTGACTCAGAATATATAACTTCTCCAATGGTAGGAACGTTTTATTCGTCGCCAAGTCCAGATTCGTCTCCTTATGTTGATATTAATGATAACGTTAGTTCAGGACAAACTATTTGTATAGTTGAGGCAATGAAAATAATGAATGAGATTGAATCTGATATTAAAGGAAAAATTATTTCTATCTTAGTAAAAGATGGAGATCCTGTCGAATACGGTCAAAAATTATTTCAAATTAAACCACAATAAATTTTTAATTATGTTCAATAAAATTCTTATTGCAAATCGTGGAGAAATAGCTTTAAGAATAATTAGAGCTTGCAATGAATTATCAATAAAGACAGTTGCAATTTACTCATCTGCTGACCAATATTCTTTACACGTAAAATTTGCAGATGAAGCTATTTGTATAGGTCCTTACACAAGTACAGAAAGCTATTTAAATATTAGTAGAATAATTAGTGCAGCTGAATTAACAAATTCTGATGCTATTCACCCCGGTTATGGTTTTTTATCAGAAAATCCACAATTTGCACAAATATGTAAAGATAATAACTTTATATTTATTGGACCTAGTTCTAATACAATTGAATCAATGGGTAAAAAAGCAAATGCAAAATCATCAATGTTAAAAGCTGGAGTTCCAGTAATACCTGGAAGCAAGGGAATT
>PAOF01000014.1 GCA_002707905.1 Fidelibacterota bacterium | reverse complement strand
AAAAATTCTGAATCTTTAAATTCACTGAATTTATTACCCAAATTTAAATGGTATAAAAAACTTGAAACACATTGGGATATTGGAGAAAAAGGGGCAAAAAAAAGTTTCAAAAATTTTATAAATAACGGTTTGTCTAATTATAAGAAAGGAAGAAATTTCCCATCAGAAAAAAATGTCTCAAGATTATCACCTCACATACATTTTGGAGAAATTTCAATAAATAGAATATGGTCTGAAATTGAAAAACAAAAACCAACTAATAATACAGATCATTTCAAAAGTGAGTTAGGTTGGAGGGAATTTTCTTATAACCTCCTTTATTTTAATAAGGATTTATCAAGAAAAAATTATCAAGAAAAATTTGATTTTTTTCCATGGGAATATGATGAAAAAAAATTTTATGCTTGGAAAAAAGGATTAACTGGATATCCAATTGTTGATGCTGGCATGAGAGAACTATGGCAAACTGGATATATTCATAACAGGGTAAGAATGATCGTGGGTTCTTTTTTAGTAAAGAACTTATTGATTGATTGGAGATATGGTGAAAGATGGTTTTGGAATTGTTTGGTTGATGCTGATTTAGCTAATAACAGCGCAAGTTGGCAATGGGTAGCTGGTTCTGGCGCTGATGCTGCACCTTACTTTAGAATTTTCAACCCAGTTATTCAGGGATTTAAATTTGATGAAAATGGAAAGTATACAAAAAAATTCATTCCAGAACTTAAAAACATTCCAAATAAATTTTTATTTAATCCATGGGAATGCCCAAAAGAAATTTTAGAAAAAGTCGGTATTAAATTAGGTGATAATTATCCAAAACCCATTGTTGATCTTAAAAATTCGAGGAATGATGCTCTATTAGCATATCAAAAAATAAAAAAATAATTTATTTATATATTTTCCGAAATTGCTTCATTAGCTAACTCATCTACTTTCTCATTAAATTTGTTTCCAGAATGCCCTTTTACCCATTCCCATTTGATTTTATTCTTGTTTACTAATTTATCAAGTTGAATCCATAATATTTTATTTTTTACATCTTTTTTTGAACTAGTTTTCCAGCCATTTTTTTTCCAATTCAAAATCCACTCTGTGATACCTAGCTTAACATATTTTGAATCAGTATAAATTTTAATAGTTGTTTTTAAATTAATTGTTTTTAGTGCTTCAATTACAGCAGTTAGCTCCATAATATTATTTGTAGTTTTAGAGCTAAAGCCTTTTAAATATACTGTTTTTTCTGAGCTTATAATAGCAACACCCCAACCACCTGGTCCCGGATTACCTTTACAGGCACCATCTGTATAAACTTTTATCATTTCTAAATTTAGGAATTATTTTTAAAATAATTTATTTGTTGATGAAATAATATAAAATCTATAAATAAAACATTCCTAATAATAAATTTTAGAAATATGTTTTGTTATTCTTTGTATCAACTATTTTAATAAATTTATCTAATAAAAATTTAACTTAAATATGAAAAACTCATGTATTTTTTTTGTATCTACTCCACTTCATATACTCAACTCGATAATTGTTGCGTTAAATGAATATAAAACTTATAATTGTGTTTTAGTCTTTATTGATCAACCTAAAAATAGAGAAAATCACTATTTCAATGTAATTAAAAAGTGGAATAAATCACCCTTTAAAAAAATTTTATATTATAATTCGACAGGAAATTTAAATAAATACCAACATCGAAAGAATATTTTTAAAAATCTGAAAATAGAATTAAGTAAAATCAGCTTTTCAAAAATTTACACTTGCAATGATAGAAGAATTGAATTCATTTATTCATATAAATTTTTAAAAAAAAAAAATAAGAATATCAGGTGTTTTTATATTGATGATGGAATAATGAGTTATATTATACATAAATATTCTTGGGAATCTCCTTTAGAGATTTTAATAAAAAAATTATATTATGGGAGTTGGTATAATAAAACACAAATTGTTGGAAGTTCAAAATTTATAACAAATTCAATAGTAGCATTTCCAAAATTTGTTCATCGATATTTAAAAAAAAATAACCCTATTATGTTGCAAATTGATTTTTTTAAAAAAGATATTTTTTTAAGTTTTTTAAAAAAAACTCTTAAATCATTTAATGAAAAGCAAAATATAAAGAATTTAAAATATATTTTAATTCTACCTCATCAGATAGAATTAAAAAAATATTGGAATTTTTACAGTCAATTAAAAAAAAATTTGATTGATTTAAATAAATCTTCATATAAAATTGGAATAAAATATCATCCTTTTCAAAATGGAGATCCATTAAATTTTAAAAATGACGAGAAGTTCTCACTTATTAACCCTGATATTGCATTTGAATGCATTGTACCTTTCCTCGATGATGACACCACTATAATAGGTGATATATCAACTGCGATGATTTATTCAAAATTAATAAAAAAAAATTTAAATGTTGTTCTCATTAAAAATAAAAACGATATTAGATTAAATAAATTAAGACCGCTTCTTAATGAAATAGGTATTTTTGAATTTGATTCAATAGAAAATTATTTAAACAGATGATGACATTATAAATTAATATGAGACCAAAAATTATAGCAGAAATTGGATGTAATCATAAAGGCAGTATAGATATTGCTAAAGAAATGGTTGTTATTGCGAAAAAATTTTGCAATGTTGACATAGTAAAATTTCAAAAAAGAAATCCTAGAGAATTATTAGATGAAGTAGAATACAAAACACCTCATCCAATAAAAACAAATTCATATGGAGATACATATGGAAAACATAGAGAATTTTTAGAATTAAGCTTAGATGATCATATTGAATTAAAAAATTTATGTGAAAACATTAATATTGAATATTCATCATCCGTGTGGGATGTTTCGTCTGCAAAAGATATAATTTCTATTAATCCAAAATTTATTAAGATACCATCTGCATGTAATATGAATATGGAATTGCTAGAATTAATTTGCAAAGAATATTCTGGTCAGATTCATTTATCCTTTGGCATGACAACACATGATGAAGAGAAAAAAATTATTAATTTTTTTGAAAAACATAACAGAAATAATGATTTAGTAATTTATTCTTGTACCTCAGGTTATCCTGTTGCATTTAAAGATGTGTGTATTAAAGAAATTTCTAGGTTAAAAAAATCATATGAGAAAAAAGTGCATAGTATTGGATTCTCAGGACATCACTTAGGGATTGCAGTTGATTTAGGGGCTTTCATGTTAGGTGCAAAATGGATAGAGAGACATTTTACTTTGGACCGTACTTGGAAAGGTACTGATCATGCAGCATCTCTTGAACCTGGAGGAATGAGAAAATTAATTAGGGATCTTGAATCCTTAAATGAAAGTTTAAAAATAAAAAATAATGAAATTTTAGAAATTGAATTACCTCAAAGAATGAAGTTGAAAAAAATAAAATGGCGAAAATAGTAGCATTCATTCCAGCAAGAGCTGGCAGCAAATCAATTCCAAACAAAAATATAAAATCCTTTGGTGGAAAACCATTAATTCATTGGGTAGTAAATGCCGCATTAGACTGTAAATACATTGATAAAGTATATGTTTCAACAGACGGTAAAGAAATACAAAAAACTGTAAATGAAATTTCTAACCCAAAACTAAAAGTTATAGATAGACCAAAAAATACTGCTGAAGATTCTTCTACAACAGAAAGTGCAATGATAGATTTTGCAAATAAATTTGATTTTAAAGATATAGTGCTTATTCAAGCAACGTCACCCTTTCTTCAATCCAAAGATTTGGATGGTGGAATAACAAAGTATTTAAACAATAATTTTGACAGTTTAATCTCAATTGTAAGACAAAAAAGGTTTATTTGGCTAAAAAATAATGAACTGATTAAACCATACAATTACTTTCCAAAAAAAAGACCTAGAAGACAGGATTTTAAAGGTTTTTTTGTAGAAAATGGAGCTTTTTACATTACATCAAAAAAATTATTATTAAGATCAAATTGTAGAATTTCAGGTAAAACTTCTTACTATGAAATGAGTGAAAATAGTTACTTTGAAATAGATGAAGAAAATGATTGGAAAATAGGTGAAAACTTAATTGATAAAAATAATTTTAAAAATAAAAACAATATTAAATTATTTTGTACAGATGTTGATGGTGTTTTAACTGATAGCGGAATGTATTACAGTGAAAAAGGAGATGAATTAAAGAAATTTAATACTAGAGATGGAAGGGCAATAGAACTACTAAAAAAACATAAAATTAAAACTGCAATTATCACTTCGGAAAATACTTCTATTGTAAAAAAAAGAGGGGATAAGATTGGTGTTGATTTTATTTTTCAAGGAATTAATAACAAACTTGAACATGTAAAAAAATTATGTAGAGAACAAAAAATAAAATTATCAGAGATTGCATTTATTGGAGATGATTTAAATGATTTAAATTTATTAAAAAAAGTTGGATTATCTGCATGTCCATCAAATGCAGTTTATAAAATTAAAAATATTTCAGATTATATTTGTTCTAAAAAAGGTGGGGATGGTTGTATGAGAGAATTTGCTGAAAGAATTATTGAAAACTAAATGAACAATTATAATTTTTTATTAATACTTAAATTATCACTAAAAACATTTTTTTTTAATAATCGTGTTACAAGTTTTAACTTAAAGAGATTACTTATTTTAATAATATTCATTCCAGTGTTTTTATCAATTCAGATATCAAATAGAATTTTTTTATTTTT
Source organism: Fidelibacterota bacterium (assembly GCA_002707905.1). GTDB lineage: Bacteria > Fidelibacterota > Marinisomatia > Marinisomatales > S15-B10. The sequence goes on along the minus strand of PAOF01000014.1, from coordinate 9,127 downwards.
GGACAATGTTTTTTTTAATAGATATAAAAAAGTTAAAATAAAAAAACCTCTTTTTATTGTCGGAATTCCTAGAAGTGGAACCACCTACATTCATAATGTAATATCAAAGAATTCATCGATTTTCACAACATTTTCATTGTGGGAATTAATTTTTGCTCCATCAATTTCTCAAAAAAAAATTTTTCATTTCTTTATAGATATTGATAACATCATTGGTAAGCCATTCAAAAAAATTATTAATTCAATTGAAAAAAAAGTATTTAATGATATTAATTCAATGCATAAAACAACGTTTAACTCACCTGAAGAAGATTTTTTTCTTTTCACTTCTATAGGTGCATGTTTTTTATTAATAATTCCTTTTCCTTTTAAAGAAATTTGGGATTTAGGATATTTTAATTCCAAAATCAATTATTCAAATAAGCTTAAAATATTAAATTTTTATAAAAATATGATAAAAAGGCATTTATATTTTTATGGTGAAGAAAAAATATATCTTTCAAAAAATGCATCATTTTCTCCATGGGTAGAAGATCTGCTAAATTTTTTTCCGGATAGTAAATATATAAGTTGTTTCAGAAAACCAGAAGAAACTATTCCATCCCAGTTAAGTGTTTTAGCAGAAGGATGGAAAATTTTTAATAATAAATTTGAAGATAAATATTTTAAAGATCCCATAATTAATATTTTTGAAAATTATTATAAGGAATTAATTAGATTAGCAAAAATCAAAAACGAAAAAAGATTTATTATATTAAAAATTCAGGATATTAAAATNGATTTTAAATCAAGAATGATAAAAATTTTTAATAGTTTTGGATATAATATTTCTCATGATTTTAATATTATTTTAAATGAAGAAAATAAAAAAAATAAGAACTACACAAGTAAACATAATTATGAATTGGATAATTTTAATATTAATTCTAAAGAACTAAAAAATAGATTTGAATTTGTTTATGACTATTTTAATTAGATGACAACAAAACCTAAAATTAATAAAAAATCTAATCTAAAGGTCATGATTGTATTGGATGTTCTTCCAGATCGTAATGGAGCGGGAAGTTATTATCGAGATTTAGTAGAGCATATTAATCCTATTATAAAANAATTAATTTTATTAGGTCCCTCAGAAAAAAATGATATTAATACATTTTTCACTATCCCTATGCCNGGAGACAAAACTCAAAAATTATATATTCCAAAATATTATCANTTNTCCAANAAAATTGAAGATTTTAATCCAAATATTATAATTCTTCCAACACCAGGTTTCTATGGTTTAACTGCGTTAAAAAAAGCAAAAGAAATGAATATTCCAATATGTCCTGTATTACATAATGATTACGAAAGTTTAGCATCATTTTATTGGGGAGGTTTTCTTGGATTCACAATTAATAAAATTTTTGTATGGCTTAATCGCCTTTTTTTTAAACCATCTAAACTAACCTTAATAATGAACAATAATATGAAAAAATTAGCCACAAAAATGGGCGCAAATAAAATTGTTTCTATNGGTACACCTCTAGCACGAGAATTTTTAGATCTACCCATAAAACCTATTAATAAAAAAATAAAAAGAGTTCTTTTTGCTGGTAGGCTTGCTCCTGAAAAAAGAATTGATAAAGTTTTAGAGTCAGCAAAAAATCTCCCNAATATTAAATTTGCTTTTGCTGGAGATGGCCCTTTAAAGGAACAAGTTATTAATGAAGAAAAGGAATTTAAAAACATAAAATATTTAGGTTGGTTAAAAAGAGAACAATTAATAAGAGAATTGGATAATTCTGAGATACTAGTTTTACCTTCTAGTTTAGAAACTTTTGGTACAGCTGCTTTTGAAGGTATGAGTAGAGGTAGAATTGTAATTGTTTCACCTGAGGCAGGTATTACAAATTGGANTGATCTATCATCATNTTTATTTAAAACTTCATCANAAAAAACTTTAACCAATATTCTTGAAGAAATAATTTCATTACCTCATTCAGAAATAAAAAAAATTAGCGTGGAATCTNCAAAAATTTCAAAAAAGTTAACGAAAAAAACTATTGACGAATGGATGAAAATTATAAATCAAATCTCGACAAAAATTTAACTATGAATGAATCANTAATTTCAATTCATGATGTTATGCCTCACACTCTTAATAACATAAAAAAAATAATTAAGATACTTGAAAAAAATAAATGTAATCCANCAACNTTACTAGTAGTACCAGGAAGAANTTGGAGTGAAAATGATATAAATTTTTTGAAAATTATACAAAAAGACGGCTATGAGATAGCTGGTCATGGATGGTATCATGAAACCAAAAATATTTCAACTTTATATCATAAATTTCACTCTGCTTTTATATCAAGAAATGTTGCTGAACACTTAAGCCTTTCAAATAAAGAAATTATAATNTTAATGGAGAATTGTTTTAAATGGTTTGAAAAAAATCAATTTCAACAACCCATAACTTACATACCTCCAGCATGGGCACTTGGTAAAATCACGAACAAAGATATATTTAATTCACCTTATAAAATAATTGAAACCTTATCAGGAATTTATTTTAAGGAAAAGTTTACAAGAATGCCTTTAGTNGGATACGAAACAGATAATTTATTTNGAGTAGTTTCAGTTTCATTTTTAAATTTTATTANTGAAAAAATTTCAAAATATAGTAATACTCCTCTTAGAATATCAATTCATCCAAACGATTTCTCATACCCATTAAANTCAAAATTAGAAAAAATTTTAAAATCTGATAGAAAATTTTTTGGTTATNGAGATTATTTTTTGAAAAGTTAATANTTTATATATATANTNATGAAAATTTTTAGAAAAATACATGAGCCTTCATCATCAATTTCAGATTTTATACTATCAATATTCTGTTTTTACTGGTTCTATGATTTAATAAAAATTTTTTTACTATATNATTCAAATATACATTTATTATCCTCGATTATNTTTTTATTTATTGGAATCAGTGCTATGTTAGGTTCTTTTTTTCATATGTTTGCTAAGATGATATCAAATAAATTAATTGGGTTTAACTTTAAAATTGCAGTATTTACNNTCGGTTTGATTTTACTTCTATTTTCATTTATTTATATAAATTTGTTGTTAAATAACAACTCTAAATTTATACTCATTACGATTTTTTCATTTTTTGTTATTATTTTTTATTATNATTATTTNNTTAAAAATTTTAAAAAGTACANATTAGTTTTATTGCCAATCGCACTATTCATTAGTTTNGGAGTTTATTTTCAATTAATCAATAATTATCCTGGTTCAAAAGAAATTCTTATAGGGTTTCTTATAATTTTATTTGGACTTATTCTATGGAAAAAAGGACTATCNATAAATAAAAACTTCAATAAAAATGATATTTTTCACTATGTAAGTATTTTTGGACTTTGGTATTTATACCAAGGATTTAAATTATTTATCTTTTTCAAATAAATAAGTTTTATAAATTAANTTTCCACTTTCAAGCTTATTGTANGGTCTAGTTCCTTTAACTGCAGAAATATCTTCAGCAACACCACGAACAAATGATGGGAATTTATCTTCTAACCATGTTTTTCTCCATTCGGAAACTTTAGTTAATGAATTTAAAGCATTTTGCGAAATGTCTTTTTCATAAATTATTTTGAATTTTGATTTGTCAATTATTTTTTCAACTTCATTCCACTTGTTAACATTCATTATATCAGTAAAAGCAAAATTTCCATTTTTATTTAAAACTCTATAAACTTCTGACAAAAATTTATCAAAACTTCCATAACAATGCGATGATTCCACATTAATTACAATATCAAAAGTCTTATTGTCAAAAAAAAGTTTCTCAGCATCTCCTTGTTTAAAAGATAATATATCAATATTATTTACACGGTTGCAAAAATCTATCGCGTTTTGAGAAATATCGACTCCAATATAAGATAATGGTTTGTAATATTTTGATATATAATTTGCACCCCCACCTCTTCCAGAACCAATTTCTAGAATTTTTTTGTCTTTTAGATTAAGATCTTTTATTAAATGATCATATAATTGAATGAAGTATCTATCATTTTCATCTTTTTTTTCCAATTTTGGATTGTCTTTATCATGAGAATAAACATATCCAAAATTCATGAATCTCCAATCTTCAAATTGAAAATTTTTTGCTGCCATTTCATAACCAAATTTTGATAAAGCTCTATTAAAACCTGGTGTTAAAAATTTAATTGTTCTCCAAATTGAACCTAACATAACACTCCCCATCTACATTAATTAAATTGAAACTTTACTGAATTGATAATTCCTTCATTATGCTATTTCTTAATTCTAAAATAACATTTACATAATTTTTTGAATGATTATATCTATAAATTGAATTCCAATTATCTGTTTTAAAGGAAAAATCATTACTACTTTTATTATATCCATTTTTAATTAAATAATTAGACATACTAGCAAAAACATCTAACCATTCAAAAGGTTCTTTTATTTCATCACCATCAAAATCAACTGCATAAGCTCTAAAACTTGATGGAATAAATTGACCAAAGCCAAATGCTCCTGCATAAGATCCTCCCAATGAAAAAGGGTCAATATTATTTTCATAACAATATTTGATAAACTCAATCATTTCTTTTTCAGCCCATGATTTTCTTTTTTCATTATGTAATTGAGTGTGAAGTGAAGTAAAAACTAAATTTGAAGATGTGTTTGCTCCATAATTTGATTCTACACCTGATAAACTAACTAATAGAAAAGAATCTACTCCATATTTAGAATTCACTAACTTAAGGATCTCTTTTTTTTCCTTGTAAAATATAACACCATTTTTAATTCTATCATTAGTAATAAATATTTTTCTATATTTTTCATAAGAAAGTTTCTCAGATTGATTTTGAAATCTATTAATTATTTCTTTATCAAATTTTAGTCTATTGTCTAAAAAAATTTTTTTTATATAATCTGGTTCAATATCAAATGATTCAAAAGAATTAATTATTCGATTGTATGATTGATAAGCAATTTCATTGTTTGAAATTTGATTTAATATATAAGCTTTAGTTTCAACTTTTAAAGCATCAGAATTTTCATTTGCAATTAAATTAAAATTCATAAAAAAAAATAAAATAATGAAATAAAATTTAATTATTTTTTTCAAAAGTTACTTAATAGGCTTAAGGTTAGCATATTTTCCAATTAATCTTTTTTCAATATTACCTTGAAAAACAACTGTGATTTTTTGATTATCACCTGAACCATCAACAGCAAGAATCATACCTTTTCCAAAAATTGGGTGTTCTACTTTATCACCCCTTTCAAATTCATTGAATGAAGTAATTGTTCTTACATACTTCAATTTATATTTATCTGAATTTTTTTCTTTAACTAATCTTCTTGTCATCGCAGATTGAAAATTTAATCTTTCAATGAAGTCTCTTGATATTTCACTTACAAACCTTGATGGTTGCCCCATACCTGATGCACCACTTGACCGTCTTCTATTAGTTGCATAATGAAGAAATGCTTTTTCCTCAGCTCTAGTAATTGCAACATAAAATAATCGTCTTTCTTCTTCCATCTTTTTTGGATCATCAAACGAATTTGAAATTGGAAATAAACCATCTTCTAAACCAGTTATAAAAACTATAGGAAATTCAAGTCCTTTTGCGCTATGAACTGTCATCAAGGTTATATGATTGGATGAATCATTCCATGAGTCAATACTTGTTAACAATGAAACTTCTTCCAAAAATTCACTAATTGTTGAATCAACATTTTTTTCACAAAATTGATTTATAGTTGTTAATAATTCTTGAATATTTCTAAATCTTTCTTTTGAGTCTTCTGTGTTTTGTTCATTATAAAAATTTATCAAACCAAGTTCTTCAACTAAAACAGAAATTAATTCAGATGCATCAAGTTTGGTTTGAAGCTCAGAGTATTTTTTTATAATTTGATAAAATTGTATTAAACCTGCTGCTTGTTGACCTTTTAGATTCATTTCTTCTGGTGTTTTCAATATTTCCAATAAAGGCAAATTTTTAACTTCAGCTAAATTTTCACATTTTTCAATTGTTTTTGCCCCAATTCCTCTAGGAGGAAAGTTCATTATTCTTTTTAAACTAATTGTATCAGATGGGTTTACAAGAACTCGTAAGTATGCTAATAAATCTTTGATTTCCTTTCTTTCGTAAAATTTAATTCCACCTACAATCTCATATGATATAGCTTTTCTTCTTAATCCATCCTCGATTGCTCTACTTTGTGCATTAGTTCTATATAAAATAACAAAATCACTAAAAGATCTTTTGTTTTGATGAATTTCCTTTTGAATAAGTTCAATTACACCATCAATTTCCTCAAGTTCATCAAAAGTTTCCATTAAACCAATCTTATCACCACGTTCTTTTTCAGTCCACAATGTTTTTTTTGATCTCACCTTATTATTTTCAACTACACTAGTAGCAACTGAAAGTATATTACCTGATGATCTATAATTTTGTTCTAATTTAAAAACATCGCAATTTGGAAATGTTTTTTCAAAGTTTAGTATATTTGAGATGTCAGCTCCCCTCCAACCATAAATAGATTGGTCATCATCTCCAACAACAGTAATGTTTTTATGTTTTTCTGCAAGACATTTAATAAAATGAAATTGTGGTTCATTTGTATCTTGATATTCGTCTACCAAAATATATTTATATTTATTTTGATATTTTGTTAATATTTCAGGAAAATTTTTAAAAATCTCTAAAGGAAAAAGTAATAAATCTGAAAAATCAACAGCATTGTTATCTTTTAATTCCTTCATATAAAGTGGAAGAATTTTTGATAAGCTTATATCGAAAGGATTATTACTTTTTTCTAAAAAACTAATTGGATTAATTAATTTACTTTTATAATAACTGATTTGAGATCGGAAACTAGGAACAGTTATTCCATTAGTTGGTATTTTTTTTGAGTTAATAATTGATTTTATTAACATATCTTGATCAGAGGTATCATAAATTGCAAAATTAGAATTAAATCCAAGCAAATTAATCTCTTCTCTTAGGAATCTTGCACATATTGAATGGAATGTACCAATATTAGGTGATTTAATTTTATCACCAATTATTAATTTAACTCTACTTTGCATTTCCTGAGCCGCTTTATTTGTAAAAGTAACAGCTAAAATTTCTTTTGGGTTATATCCTTTTTCATTAATTAAATAAGCAATTTTATGAGTTAAAACTCTTGTTTTTCCAGTGCCAGCTCCGGCAAAAATCAATGATGGTTTAACAACAGATTCAACAGCTTTTTTTTGCACTTCGTTTAAAATAAATTTTTTCATAATTAATTTTTCATTTGTTTCATTGATTTTCTAAATTCTTTGAAACGTTTCTTTGCGACGTTATGTTCTGATTCATTCCTAGTAAAAACATGATATCCCTTACCATCAGCAACAAAAAAAAGAAAATCAGTATTTTCTGGTTCTAATACTGCTATCATTGATTGTCTGCCGGGATTGTTAATTGGGCCAGGAGGTAATCCTTTATTTAGATAAGTATTATAAGGTGATGAAATTTTTAAATCCCTATTATAAAGTCTTCTTGGCCCATCATCTATTATATATTGAATGGTTGGGTCAGCTTGAAGTCTCATATTTTTATTTAATCTATTATGATAAACTGAACTGATTTTAGTTCTTTCTACATCATACAAAGCTTCCCCCTCAATTATTGATGCTAAAGTTAATAATTCTAACTCAGTAAAATTAATTTCTTTTAATCTATATGCAATATTTTGTTTAAAAAAAATTTTATATTCTTTAATCATTTTATTTATTATTACGGCAGGATTTTCATTTTTTTGGAAGTAGTAAGTTTCAGGGAAAAGAAATCCCTCTAAGGATGAAGCTTTAATATCAAAAGATTTTATAAATTTTTTATCATTACACAAGTCTAGAAAATCTTGTTTATTTATATTTAATTTTTTTTCGAGTAGTTTTGATATTTGATTAATGGTAAGTCCCTCGGGAAATGTAATTTTTTCTAAAACTGGATTCCCTTTAACTAATTCAGAAATCAAATTATAGTTTGAATTAAGATTTCTAATTGAAATAATACCAGATCTAATATTTTTTTCATGACCCATCATAGTAGCTGCTAGTACAAAAGTTTGAGAATCTTCAATAATTTTTTTTTCAATTAAATCTTCAGCTATTTCTTTTAATGAGGAACCCTTTTTAACTTCAAAATTTATTGATTCAATTTTATTATTTAAAGGCCAGAAGACTACTAAAGAGTAAAAAGCAACAATTGACAATATAATCAATGAAAAAATAAATCCGATAATTTCAGTTTTGTTTTGTTTTTCTTTTAAATACATAATTATTAGAACTGGTAAATTTAATTCTTATAATGTTGGTACCACAATCTTATTTTTAAAATAAAACAAAATTGAATTGTTTCAATTTGTATCTTAATTGTAAATTACCAACCTTGTGGAAAAAAATAAAAAGACATCTAGGCAAAGCCAATTTGAAAATTGGTCATTAAAAAAAATAAATTATATTTTATTTTTTAGTGGATTAGCACTAGTAATTTTTGGCTACATTTTAATGACAACTGGTGAAGTGAATAGTTTTCAATCTCTAACTCTTGCACCTTTAATGTTGTTTATTGGTTATTTAATTGTGATTCCATTATCAATATTAATTAAAAAGTAATTTTTTTATGGGATCGTAGTTCAGTTGGTTAGAACGCCGGCCTGTCACGCCGGAGGTCGCGAGTTCGAGTCTCGTCGGTCCCGCAATTAAATAGAGGTTATCATTGGCTAAAGAAAAACCATTGTCAATTGACGGTACAATTAAAGAAGCTTTACCAAATTCAATGTTTAGAGTGGAAATTGAAATTGGTGAAAAACAACATGAAGTTTTAGCATATGTTTCAGGTAAAATGAGAAAATTTTTTATTAAAATTCTCCCTGGAGATATAGTTACACTTGAAATGTCCCCATATGATTTGACAAGAGGTCGAATTGTTTATCGACACAAATGATTAAATTTTAATTTCTGTTCCTATATAATAATTTCTCAAGGGTGCTGTTTCAAAAAATCTTCCTCCCCATGCATTTATTCTTATGTTAGAAA
>PAOF01000013.1 GCA_002707905.1 Fidelibacterota bacterium | reverse complement strand
AAATCACATTTAATAAAGTTTGAACTGCTAATTCATCTTGTAAAATTTCATCGATTATTTCAGTAACAACAGCATCAATAGTTATGGTCCATAATCCATCAGGCCCTTGAAATTTATCTGTAACTGTAAATGTTTTTACAAAACCAGTAGATTTGGCAAAAATATTGTCAGAAAACAAAACAGAGTTTTTAACAACTGTTTCAGATGACATTACAGTGCCAACCCCAATTTCTACAGCTGCTCTTTTTGCCTGTTCGATTGCTGCGTCCTCGGTCATACCAAAACCCTCAGCACTAATAGTTGAACTTTGAGAGAAAAGAAGACAATTAAAAAATAAAGTTGAAATAATTAAATAAATTTTTCTCATTAACGTTTTTTTTCCCTTTTGATTTAGAACACTATTGCAAATTATTTAAGATATATATGATTAACAATTGTTATATGTAAAATTAATCAATTTTTTTTGGAAAATTATGTGATTTAGATCATTTTATTTTAAAAATGGTTTTTTTTTGAAAAGATAGGCCATTAACTTTTAACTAAATTCTTTACATAGAGAGGTTTACTTATGTTGAAATTCAACTCAAATTTAATTATCGTTCCTATTTTGCTATCTATTTTTGCATGTGGTCCTCAAGTCACATCTCAATCTGATGTTGATACTCCCGAGTATCATTATAAAGCAGGCATGAGATATTTGGATGATGAAAATTATGAATCTGCAATAAAATCTTTCCAAAGATCTGTTGACTTGGATAAAAAATTTGCAGAGGGATACGCTGGGTTAGGGCTCGCATATGGGTTAACTGGTGATTTAAAAACAGGTCGAAAAAATATGGATACCGCATTAAAAACCAATAAAAAAAACCCAGAAATTAGAGTATTATCAGGAAGATTGTGGATTGCTCATAAAAATGAAAACCAGAGGTGGCTTACTAGGTCACTTGATGAATTTAAAGCTGCACTAAAACTAGATGATGAATTTGAAGCTGCTTTTTTTTGGAGAGGAATGGCCTATATGCAGAATTATGATTTTTCTTTAGCTGATGCTGAATTTAGAATTCTAGTTGAAAAAAAGGGTGATTATACTGGAAGAGCTGATAATATGTGGGCTTTATCTCAAAAAATTGTTCGAGCTCAACCTGGCACTACTGCTGGCAAAAAAATTGCTTTAAAAACGAAAATTTCTAGAGCAGATATGACGGTTTTGTTTATAGAAGAATTAAAATTAACTGAACTCTTTGAAAGATTTATGCCTTCAAATAATAATNCAACCTTTCAAACACCATCACAAATGATGGGAAATTCAAATTTCATTCTACCATCTGATGTCAACAATAATTGGGCATCTGGATGGATAGAAGAAGCAATTAAACTAGGTGTAGTTGAAGCAGATCCAGATGGGAATTTTTATCCCGCAGAACCTGTTACTAGGGCTGGTTATGCTCGGGCAGTGGCTAAAATTCTTACTATGGTTACGCGTGATNAATCCCTTGAAACCAGATATTTTGGAGAAAATCCATCAAGGTTTTCTGATGTTTCAAGTTCACATTTTGCATATCCTGCTATGGCTCTTTGTTCAGAAAGAGGAATCATGAAAGCAGATTTAGTAACTGGTGGATTTAAACCAAATGGAAATGTTGGTGGCGCAGATGCTCTTCTTATTATTAGGTCAGTNCAAACTTCTCTTAGAGTCACTTTTTAGAAATGATTTTAAAAAATTCNTTAATCTTTTTTGGATTAATTNACCTTTTAATGTTGAATAATTCTTTTGCNCAGGGATCAAGAACAAAATTTTCTAATGAACAAATTGTTGCGATGACNGGAAGCTATTTAAAAAAAATGCCNGGTTCTCCGGATTACCTAGGAGCAAAAGTATATGTGGATTCAAAATTAGGTAAAACCTATCAAATTCATTTACAAGTAAATAGATCCAGGGAAAATGAAGGTTTAGGTTTTGCTTTTGATACAATGCTTGGTTTACAACCCTATTTTAAAATTCCTCCCAAGACTTTCATTGCTGTGCTTCATTCAGACAGCAGATCATCACCACCCGTTATTTGCAAAGGAGATGTTAAATGTGCAACAAAGCATTTTGTTGAGCAATCAATTAATTATGATGAATGGTATAATAAGTGTATCAACTTTCAAAAACCNAATTCTTTTCCTGATTCTTAAATTAAATTTCCATAACTTTAATTTAAAATGACTTTATCCATGAAAGATGTTTTAAAANTTTTTTTATTGTTTTTTTTGTTGAAAATTGAAATTTTTTCCCAAGATAGTTCACTTTTTAAAAAAACTTTNCCCCTAGAATCTAAATTATTACATAAAACACCTAACCCTTTTTTTCAGGGAAGACCTTATTTNCTTGAATTATTTTCAGACATTCCTCTTGATTCATTAGAATCAATCAATTTTTATTTTAAAACAGATAAATCCAAAAATTATCGTGAAGAAAAATTAGAATTTTTTNGAGGAAGTTATAGATTTAAGTACGATCCTAAATTTTATCCTGGTAAAAAAATATATTATTTTTTNATCGCAAAAATAACAAATTCTGGTATGTATGCATTTCCAATTAANGATCAAGGGATGTTGAATCCAATAGAATTAGATTTTGTTGATCCTATTAAATATTATAATGAAAGAACTCCTTAGCTATTGTGAGTATATCAAATAAGATCAATTCTTTAAAAGAAGAAATTAATTTTCATAATATAAAATATTATATTGATGATGACCCTGAAATAACTGATCATGAATATGATTTATTATTCAGAAAACTAGAAAAGCTTGAAAAGGAGAATCCTCAATTCAAAACACTTGACTCTCCAACNATGAGAGTTGGATCTAAACCAAAAAACACATTCAAAACAATTGAACATTCAACACCAATGTTAAGTTTAGAAAATGCGATGAAAAAAAATGAAATCTTAGCATTTGATGAAAGAGTNAAAAAAGNATTAAAAACTGAANAAGAAATTGAATATGTAACTGAACTTAAATATGATGGTCTTGCAGTTGAACTAATTTACGAAAATGGAATTTTTATTTTGGGGTCAACAAGAGGAGATGGATTTAGAGGAGAAGATATAACTCAAAATCTTAGGACTATTAAGTCAATACCTTTAAAACTTCAAGGGTCAGATTTTTCTGAAATTGTTGAAATTAGAGGTGAAGTTCTGATGNAAAAAAATAGTTTTAAAAAATTAAATGATCAGCGTTTAAAAACAAATGAAACACCTTTTGCTAATCCTAGAAATGCTGCAGCTGGTAGTTTGAGACAATTAGATTCNTCAATTACATCCAAAAGAAAATTAATTTTTTTTGCATATGAATTAGCNGGAAAATATAANTTAAAGCANTATGNAATTTTAAAAAAATTAAAAGATTGGGGTCTCCCAACAAATGAAAATACTCAAATATGTGATAATATAAAAGAAGCGATTACTTTTACAGAAAAATGGGAAGTAAAAAAGAATTCTCTGGATTATGAAATTGATGGAGTAGTAATTAAAGTCAATGACCCCNAANAAAGATCAATTTTAGGAATTAGAAGCAGATCACCGANATGGGCATTAGCTGGAAAATTCAAATCTCAACAAGTTTCAACAATCATTTTAAACATCATTCCATCACTTGGACGAACAGGAATAATAACACCTGTAGCAAAATTAAAACCCGTTAAGGTAGGNGGNGTAACTGTNACCAATGCAACTCTTCATAATCAAGATGAAGTAAATCGAAAAGATATTAGAATAGGTGATACCGTTTTAATTCATAGAGCAGGTGAAGTGATTCCTGAAGTAGTAAAAGTAATAAAGCAAAAAAGACCTTTAAATTCAAAACAATATTTTTTACCAAAAAATTGTCCGATTTGCAATTCTCCAACGAATAAATCACAAGATGAATCTGCATTAAGATGNAANAATTACAGTTGTGAGGCACAAATAAAAGCAAGAATTAAACATTTTGTCAGCAAAAGATGTTTAGATATTGAAGGTTTGGGAGAGAAATTGATTGATCAATTAGTTGATAAAAAAATTATAAATGATTTTTCTCAAATTTTTAATATAAACCATAAACAGTTATCTAATTTAGATAGAATGGCTGATAAATCGGCTGAAAATATAATAAACGCAATTCAATCAAAAAAAACTACTTCAATGTGGAGATTCATTCATGGTTTAGGAATAGCAAACGTAGGAGAACATCTATCACATGTTTTATCAAATAAATTTTCACTAGAACAATTATCAAAATTATCATCTGATGAACTAATTGAAATTAATGAAATTGGACCAATTGTTGCAGAATCAATAGAATTATATTTCAAAAATTCAAAAAATCAGAGAATAATCGATAATTGTTTTAATGCTGGCCTCAAAATAATAGAAAATGATGCAAATAATAAATTAAATTTGTTAAATGAATCTGTATTCGTTTTTACAGGAACACTTAAATTAATGTCAAGAGGAAAAGCTCAAGATTTTGTTGAAAAAAATGGGGGAATTATTTCTTCTTCAATATCAAAAAAAACATCATATTTAGTTTCTGGTCAAAATCCAGGTAGCAAAATTAATAAAGCCAAAGATTTAAATATTAGAGTAATTAATGAAAAAGAATTTTTTGAATTACTTAAAATAAAATTATGAATAGATTAGGTATCGATATAGGAGGTACTAAAATCGAGGCTATTGTATTAGACTCAAATAATAATATTTTAATACGCACAAGAGTTCCTACTGAAAGAGATAATGGTTATGAGCATATACTCAATCAATTATCAAAATTACATTATAAAATAAAAAAATATTTAGTAAATAAGTTTCATTTTGGAGTTTCAGTTCCTGGACCTCTTAATGAAAATGGTGACAAATTAAAAAAAAGTAATACTGTGGTAATGATAAATAAACCTATCAAAAAAGACCTTTACGAAATATTTAAATCTGAACCTATTTTAGAAAATGATGCAAATTGTTTTGCACAAGCAGAAACATCATTAGGTGCTGCAAAAAACAAAAAAATTGTTTTTGGTGTAATACTAGGAACAGGCGTTGGTGGCGGAATCACGATTAATGGTAAAGTTTGTTCAGGTTTAAATAATATTGCAGGTGAATGGGGTCATACTATTTTATTTACAAATGGCAAAAAATGTCATTGTGGAAATTCAGGTTGTGTTGAACAATATTTATCTGGACCAAGTTTAGAAGAATATTATTTTAATTTAACAAATAAAAAAGCAATTGTTACAGATATCGCAAAAAACCCCCCCAAACAATGGAAAGATAATTTCTTAAATAATTTTGGAATGGCTCTTGCTAACGTAATTAATATTATTGACCCAGAAGTAATTGTTGTGGGAGGTGGAGTTTCTAAAGTAAATTTTTTATATTCTGAAGGACCTGAATGGATAGAAAAATTTACTTTCAGTAAAAATATTAAAACCCCTATTTTAAAAAATAAAATGGGTGATTCTGCAGGTGTATTTGGAGCTGCGTTTTTACAATAAATTTATCTTATTTAACTAAAATTTAAATTTTATTTTATATTATGGAATTAGCTATAGACATAAAAGATTTAAAAAAATCATATAAAAATACATTAGCTTTAAATGGGATTGATCTTCAAATAAAAAAAGGGCAATTTTATGGTCTTTTAGGTCCTAATGGAGCTGGAAAAACTACAACCATTGGCATCATTACAGGTTTAGTAAAATTAGAAGAAGGTAGTGTGTCAATTTTCGGAAAAGATATAATTAAAGATTTTAGATATACACGATCAAAAATTGGAGTCTCTCCACAAGATTTTAATTCTGATTGGTTTTTTTCAATTGAAAAGTTATTATTATTTCAAGCTGGGTATTACGGTATACCATCAAGTAACGCTAAACCTATTGTTAAAAAAATAATGAAAAAATTAGGGATTTATGAAAAACGAAAAAACAAGATAAGAAGTTTATCTGGAGGAATGAAAAGAAGATTCCAAATTGCAAAAGCATTAGTTAATGATCCTGATATTTTAATCATGGATGAACCAACTGCTGGTGTAGACGTTGAGCTCAGACATATGTTATGGGATTATTTAAAAGAAATGCATAAAAATGGNAAAACAATATTATTAACNACCCATTACATTGAAGAAGCAGAAAAACTTTGTGATTATGTATCAATAATTAATGAAGGAAAAATTGTTTCANAAGGTAAACCTGAAGAANTAATTCAATCCGTTGGAAAAGGTTCAATTGATGTTGAACTTAATAAAATGAATAAATCAAAATTAGATTTTTTAGAACCATTTAAATATACATTATCAACCAAAGAAGATATGGATAAAATAATTTTTTCTGTCAATAACCCTGAAAAATCATTACCAAAAATAATAGATATTTTAACAAAAAATAATTGTGAACTAAATAATGTTAGAATATTAAAACCAAATTTAGAAGATGTTTTTGTTTCTTTAACAGGAAGAAAAATCAATGATTAATTGGATAGGATTTTCAACTCTTACATATAGAGAAATAAGCCGATTTTTCTCTGTATGGAGACAAACTATTGTTCCTGGACTCATTACCTCAGGGCTTTATATGATAATTTTTGGTTTAACATTACAGAAAAGAATTAGTGAAATTGATGGTGTTTCATATACAATTTATATACTTCCCGGTCTAATAATGATGAATGTTATCACTAATGCACTAAATAATACAGCTTCAAGCATGTTGCAAATGAAACTACTTCAACAAATGCAAGACATGTTAATAACACCATTAAGTAATTTTGAAATGGCTCTTGCATTTATTATTGGCGGAACACTAAGAGGTTTTATAAATGGAATTTTAGTTTTACTCCTTGGAATGTTTCTTGTGCAAATGCCAGTAGAAAAACCTCTTCTAGTTTTATTTTTATTATTCATTGTATCATGGGCTTTTTCTAGTGCTGGCTTATTAGTTGGAATTCTATCAGAAACATGGGATAATATTGCAACTATTTTAAATTTTTTTGTCACTCCTCTAATTTTTTTAGGAGGTGTCTTTTATTCAATTGATATGCTCCCTCCTTTTTGGAGACAAATATCATTAGTTAACCCTATATATTATGTTATAAATGGTTTAAGATATTCAATATTAAACATCGGGGATACCTCATTTTCAATATCTATAATTATGACAATTTTTATGACAATAGTATTTACTTCANTATCAATATGGCTTTTCAAAATAGGATTTAGAATAAAAAATTAAATTTTGCACTTAATTGTAATTCTATTATTAATCTCTTTTGCTTTTACTCAAGAAAAAGATTTTCCAACCTGGACAGGTTATGGCCAAATTGGGATAGGTGAATTAAGTAATACAGGTGCTTTTAATTTTTTTAGAATTAAAAGAGTACATAAAAACACATTTAATGATATTCGATTTCTATCGATAATTCAACCCAAAACCANTTTTATTACCGCACGATATAAATCAAGTAATAAGATTGATATTTTCCCATCNATTTATAGATTTACGGTAACCTCTTTGAGAAGAAATTCACTTTCAGGTTTAAATATCAGGTACCATTATAATCAAGGTTTTGGTGCATTTATTTTTGATAAACCAAAAAATCATTTAACTTCTGAAATAGCTTTATCATATGACATGTCAGATTATTTAAATGATACTAGAAAAACTTCTTATTTGAAATATGGTTTTTTTTGGGATATAAATTTTTCAAAAATCACTATGAACCTAGATTTCGAATATTTTAATCAAATAAGTGATTTGCAACCTAATGAAGTNCTATCTGATAGATATGAAATTTCGAGTAAAATCAATTATCAATTNAATCAATTTCTGATTATTACTTTTGGAATTGAATATGAAAAATATATNAAAAAANAATTTATTATTAACAGAAATGAAAAATATAATTCTATCTATTTAAGCATAGGGTTTAAAGAAATTCTAAGTTGGAAATTATAAAAAATTAAGACTGTTTAAGTTCAGAAACTAATTTAGAAATTGTTTCTTTAGCATCTCCAAAAAGCATAATCGANTTTTCATTAAAAAAGAGTTCGTTTTCAATTCCTGCAAATCCAGGATTCATACTTCTCTTTAAAATAAATACAGTTTGAGCTTTATCTACATCTAAAATTGGCATACCATATAAAGGGCTTGATTGATCATTTCTGGCTGCAGGATTTACTACATCATTAGCTCCTATAACAATGGCTATGTCTGCTTGTTCAAATTCAGGATTAATATCATCTAAATCATATAACTTATCATAGGAAACATTTGCCTCAGCAAGTAAAACATTCATGTGTCCTGGCATTCTTCCTGCTACAGGATGAATTGCGTATTTTACATTTGCTCCTTTTGATTCTAAAACTTTTTCAAGTTCAGAAACTATTTGTTGAGCTTGTGCAACTGCCATTCCATATCCAGGGACTACAATGATATTTTTAGCGTTTTCAAATATAACAACTGTATCTTCAGGGTCATATGATTTTGCAATTTTATTTTGCCCACTTTTTCCTTTNGATTTATCACTTGAATCATCGGTACCTAAACCTGTAAATAAAACATTCCATATGGTTCTATTCATACCTTTGCACATAATATTTGTTAATATAATTCCACTTGCACCTACAAGAGAGCCACTAATGATTAAAGAATTATTTAATAAAACAAAGCCNGTAGTGGCAGCAGCTAATCCAGAAAAAGAGTTAAGTAAAGAAATTACTACNGGCATATCAGCGCCACCGATTGGAATAACNCCCAAATAACCTAATAATAATGAAATACAAATAGAAACTATTANTACAGATGAAAATTCAAAATTACCTAAAATTGCTAAAATTCCACCAATAACAATTATCAAAAAAAGTAACGCATTGATAAAATTTTGGCCTNTAAATTTTATTGCAGATCCTCTAATTATACCCTGTAGTTTTCCAAATGCAACAATACTTCCAGTAAGAGTTAATCCACCAATAAAAATTGAAAGAAGAATTGCAAAGAANGTAAATTCTTGAATATTATTTTGAATTCTATAAAATTCAGCTGAAGCAACTAAAAGAGAGGCTCCACCTCCAAATCCATTAAAAAGAGCTACCAATTGAGGCATNGAAGTCATCTCTACCCTTCTTGCTGCAATGACACCTATTAACCCTCCAATAATTATACCTGATAATATTAACTCATAACTCAAAATTTGATTATTCAATAAAGTTGCTATAATTGCAATAAACATTCCTATTCCAGCTAAAGAATTTCCTCTAGGAGCTGTTTTAGGATGAGATAAAAGTTTTAAACCTAAAATAAAAAAAACACCAGATAACAAGTAAAGAACCGGAATAATTAATGATTGTATCATAAGTCTACTTTTTGAACATTCTCAACATACGATTTGTTACCAAAAAACCGCCAACAACATTAATTGTCGCAAAAATAATTGCAATAAAACCTAAGATNACAGTTAAATCTATNTCTCCAAAAAAACTTTCAATTGTAATTTTCTTAGAACCTGATGCAATNATTGCTCCTACAATTGTTATTCCGGATATTGCATTTGAACCTGACATCAATGGAGTNTGAAGAGTTGGAGGAACTTTTGTTATAACCTCAAAACCAACGAAAATTGCTAAAATAAAAATATATAATTGAAACAAAATATCCGATGACATTATTATTTCTCCTTCTCAATCATTTTTTTTACATATTGATTTATAATTTTACCTTTATGTGTTAAAAGTGTTGATGAAATTATTTCATCGTCTAAATCTAGTTTTATTTCNCCATCTTTAATTATCTCAAATAATAAAGCTGATATATTTCTACTTAACATTTCNCTCGCATGATATGANAAAGTACTTGGTAAATCAGTAAANCCATGAATTATAACACCATTTTTAACCACAGTTTTATTAAGCTCAGTATATGAACAATTACCTCCATTTTCAGCTGCAAGATCAACAATAACACTTCCTGATCTCATAGATTCAACCATTGGGCCCGTAATAAGNAAAGGGGATTTTTTNCCAAAAATTTGCGCTGTTGTTATAACAACATCTGAGTCTGTTAAATATTTGGCAATAATTTCTTGCTCATGTTTATAAAAATCATCTGACATTTCCTCTGCATAACCACCTGTGGTCTCAGCATCATCTGTAGTCTCTAATTCAATAAATTCAGCTCCTAAACTTTCAACTTGTTCTTTAACTATTGGCCTTGTATCAAATGCTTTTACCTGAGCACCTAACCTTTTTGCAGTAGCAATAGCTTGCAAGCCAGCTACACCAGCACCAATAATTAATATTTTTGATGGTGAGATAGTTCCAGCTGCAGTCATCATCAAAGGGAAAAATTTATTTAATGAATTTGCTCCTAATAAAACTGCCTTATAACCAGCAGCTGAACTCATAGCACTTAAAGCATCCATTCTTTGTGCTCTTGATATTCTTGGAATTAATTCCATTGAAAAAGATGTAAAATTCTTTGATGCTAATAAATCAATTTTTTTTATATTATTAAAAGGATTGAAAAAACCAACTAATATGGATTTTTTTAATTTATCTAATTCTTTTGAATCAAGAAGATCTAACCTTACCCCTAAAATTAAATTCGATCCTAAAACTTCATCACGATTTGAAGTTATTTTTGCTCCGGCATCTATATAATCTTGAGGTTTAAATCCAGCTTCTAATCCAGTACCTTCCTCAACNANAACAGAAACTCCTAATTTAGTTAGTTTTTTTATGCTTTCTGGTACTAAAGCTGCTCNCTTTTCATTTTGAGCAAATTCTTTTAANACTGATAANTTTACCATAATAATTTTAAATTAAACCATTGAACCCATGTATTATAAAGATNAAAAATATCACAAAATATTTTTATTTCACACTTATATTTTAATCAATTAAAGATTTTAATACTGCATAATTTTGCCAAAACCTAACCGATTGTGCCCAATCATTCGAAGAATATTTCCCTTTTGTTCCACCTTTTAAATTNAGTTGATTTCTCATCATTGTAACTGGTCCCATAGGAATTTCACTTATTCCTTTTGGNACCGATAAAATAGAAATTAATTCCCAATCACACTTTGTAGAATTTTCTTTATTCTCTTTTAATACTTCATTACTATATAATACCAAATGAACTTTACCTGTTTTAAGTAGTTTNCCATTCAACGCGCAAATTTGAATATAAGGTTCCTCTCCTGGACTCCTATGAATGAAGTTTGCAAAAAGTTTTGTATTACTATTAATTTTAACAAAAGGACAAACAAAATGTTTTNTAAGTTCATTACTGACACTAATAATTATAACACCCTTTCTATATCCATCTTTATATATACCAAGAGATAATTGTTTTTCAGCATGATCCGCAATTTGCTCAAAACTTAAGTTATTTGAATAAGTTTTACCGGATCCTTTGATTTGTCTTCTAACAAATTGATTTATACCAACTTTTTTCATTTTTTACTTTCTGAATTAATTTTATTAAAAACATGTATTAACCAAAACCATNCAATTAAAGCGGAAATAATAACTGAAATAACTTGAGATATCCAAACCCATTCGATCGATTTNTTTAGAAAAAATACAAANAAAACAGAAAATGCTATGCTAATAACTAAAACTCTTAACAATGTCAAAACTAACATTGGAATACCTTTTCCTAAACCTTGCATTGCTCTACCACTTATCATACTTATTGCAATAAATGGATATCCAAAAACAAAGTACCTCAAATATTGAGATGANATATTTTGAATATTTGTATTATCACTAAAAATCGAAACAATATTATCAGAAAAAATAAAAAATATAAATCCAATTAANATTCCTATTAATATAGTAGATCTGATTGCATATAACGTAATTTCTTTTGCTAATTTAAATTTTTTAGCACCATAAAACATTCCAACCAATGTAACAACACTTGTTGATATTGAAATTGCAGGAATCAAAAAAAAATGGTCTAATCTAATTCCTATTTGAAAAGCTGCAACTGCTTCACTTGAAAATTCAACTAAAATTCTATTAAATGAAGCACCACCAAGTGACATTATTATCATTGAAAAAGAAGCTGGCAATCCTATTTTAATTATTTTTAAAAGTATCTTAGATGAAAACTTATAAACACTTAGTGAAATCTTAATCATACTATATTTTTTAATAAATATTAAATATCCAAAAATTAATGAAACAATAATTTGACTTACAACTGTTGCCAATGCTGCTCCTTGAACACCCATCTTAAATGAAAAAATAAAAATTGGGTCTAAAATAATATTTAATACTGTTCCAAATCCTCCTACAATCATAGGAGTTTTCATATCACCCTCACCACTAAATATTGATCTAAAAAAAATAGACATAACTATAAAAACATATGCGCTTACTATAATCTTAAAATAATTCCATGCTAATGGTAAAACATCTAAAGGAGTCCCCAAAAACCGTAGAATTTCTTTTCCAAAAATCAATCCAAGAAATGTTAAAAAAAAACCAATGATTAAACCCATATAAATTGATTGTTGAGCACTATTATTAGCTTTTTCTAAATCATTTGCCCCAATATATTGTGCAATAACGGTAGTTACACCTGATCCCAATCCGAAAACTAATCCCATTCCAAAAAATAAAACGGGTAAATTAAATGCTAATGCCTTTAAAGAATTTGAACCTACCATACCAATAAATATCATATCAACCAAAGAATATATTGTTTGGATCATCATTCCAAACATCAATGGTATAGCTAAAAGCCATAATGATTCATTTGGTTTTTTTACAAAATCATCTAATTTTAATTTCTTGTTTTTTAAAAATTTCAATTTAATTTTGATGAAATTCCGATTCCAATTAAAATTCCAGCAATTCCATTATTCAATAACGACATATCTATTGAATGCCTTCCTGTATTATATGAAAAACCCGAAGAAAAACCTGAAAAAATATCACGCCACAATAAATCCGTATTAAAATTATTTTTTTCCGAAGATGTACCAAATTGTAATTGAAAATTTTTATTAATTACAAACTCTCCGCCGATTTTTAAAATAGTTCTTGATTTCCACCATATAATATCAGAGTAAATTGTTAATGGTAGATATTCTAATTTTTTAGAGATTCCAAGCCCTGCAGAAGATGGAATCATTTCTTCGTATGTAGTAAAATGATCAAATATTAAACCAATATTTCTAATCACTCCACCCAATGAAAAATTTTCAGTTGGAAAATTAATATTTCCTCCAATTGTTATAAGTCCTAAAATTGAATTTAAATCATCAATTCTACTTTGAAATAAACTCAATGAAAATCCCAATGCTGAATTTTCTGTTAATGAGTTTGCAATAGACATTCCAAATAAATTATCTCTAGCTGAAAATTGACCAAAATGAATCCCATCATTATCATATCTTTCAAAATTTCCAAAATTTATTCCTTTATAATTACCTGCAAGAGATAAATTTTTAAATTTTGTAGTATATTTAAAATAGTGTGAATTAATATTAGCTGGATATTGAATAAAAGATAATTTTAATTTTTTATCATTATTAGCTAACAATGAAGGATTTTGAAATTCAGATTCATCTGAATTAATATTTGAAATACCAACACCTGAGATACCAAGTGATTTGGAATCATATATGAGCTCAATTGATTGAAAAGCGGATTGTGAAAATAAAATTTTTGAAATCAATATGTATATTACAAAATTTTTCATGTTAGGTTTTCATAAAAGATTATTTGGATCAACATCAATAGAAATTTTTAATTTTTTTTTATTATAAAAATTGATTTTATCAAATAATTTTTTTCTAATTAAATTATGTAATAATTTCCCATTAACATCATTTTTTTTTGATGACTTTAAAATTATTTGATATCTTTTTTTACCTCGTAATGTAAAAATTGGACAAGGATTGGGACCAATAACTTCTAACCATTTTAAATTTTTTGGTATCTCATCTAAAATTTTATTACCAATATCAATTAATGTTTTTTCAAATTTCCCTGAAAACTCTATTTTAGTTATTCTACTATAAGGAGGATACATTAATTCTTTTCTTTCATTAAGACATATCTGGTAGTATTTATCTAAATTTAATTTACTTGCAGAAAATATTGATATATCTGTTGGATTGTATGTCTGAATTATAACTTTACCAGGCTTTTCTCTTCTACCAGATCTTCCAGCAACTTGATACAAAAGTTGAAAAGTCTTTTCTCCTGATCTAAAATCTGGAATAAATAAGTTCATATCAGCATTTATAACTCCAACCAATGTTACATTTGGGAAATCTAAACCCTTAGCAATCATTTGAGTGCCTAAAAGAATAGTAAATTTATTTTTTAAAAAATCATCTAAAATTTT
>PAOF01000012.1 GCA_002707905.1 Fidelibacterota bacterium | reverse complement strand
CATATAATTTCTTTCATAACTTTGTTTTTGAATAATTTGATCAATACTCCAATTATTTTTTGTATAAAAATTATGTTTTAAATTAAATAAATTTCTGAAAATGTTAGTTTTTGTATTCATCAATGAAGATTCTCCATTTTCTGTCTGATGAAAAATATTTGATGAAAACGATATTGAATGTTTATTATTAAATCTATAATCAAGCTTAAACAATCCTGAATTTTTTAATATGTTATCTGCATCTATTTGTTGAATTGTTTTATCAGTTTCAATTTTATCTGAGTTTAAATTTATACTTGAAGAAAGTTTTGAAGTGTTTTTTTTAAACACAAAATTTCTAAAAAAAGACCCTTCAACTAAATCGCTAAAATTTAAATTTTTTTCAGAATCTGAAAATCTTATACTTGCTGAAATCAAATCCTCATTTAAGTTTTTATTAGATATAATATTTATAACCCCTGACATTGCCTCAGTTCCATAAAGTGATGAACTGGGTCCTTTACTTATTTCAATTTTATCAATCAGTTTAGTTGAAATTTGGTCAAGTGATACTCTATTATTGAATTTTCCTGTTATTGGTTGACCATCAAGTAATATTAAAATATATCTAGAATCCATACCCATGATATTCAAAATAGAACCACCATCAACTGAAGTTTGTAGGTTTACTCCAGAAAAAGATGATAATAATTCAGCTATATTAGATTCACCAGAATTCAATATTTCTTGATTAGTAATAATTTGTGTAGATATGGGAACATTTTCTCTAATTTTACTTGTTTTAGTTCCAGTAATTACTAATTCATCCATTTCAAAAAAACTTTCATCAAGTTCAATTAATAATTCTTTATTAATATTAGATACAATAATTTTTTTAGATTTAAACCCAATGTGATTAATAAATAACGTAACCTGGGATGCAAATGAATCAATTTTAATATTAAAATAACCATCTAAAGAAGAGGCTGTACCTACTCCAAGATCTTCAACGAAAATATTTACATTTTCAATTCCTTCTTTAGTTTTACTATCAACAATTCTACCTTCAACATTAAAATTATTCATTGAAAACAATGAAATATTGGTAAAAATTATCACCCAAAGAAAATTGGGAAATTTCATTTTCAATGTAATTAAACTTTTTCTTTATTGGATTTTAAAAATTGTTTTAAAAGATTTTTTATATCATTTCTTGATACTTGCTTATTTCCTTCATCTCCTAAAAATAAGACTCCATGAAACAAACCACCTATAGCCTTAAAAAGGATTTCAGAATCTGTGTTTGGAAATTGATTATTAGATATACCCTCCTCAAGCAACTCACGAAGAGAACCATATAATCTATTTTGGTGAACTCTCCATGTTTGAAGATTTTCTGGCATATTAGTTATAGCTTTAGGTGCAGTGAATAAAAATCGATATAGATTTTTATCTTTAAGAATAATATTAGATACTTTACATAATGCATCTATAAATAATTCATTATTTGAAGAATCTTCAGAATGAATNGTATCTTCTAAATCTTCCCAAAGTGGTTTCCAACCTTTTTCCATAATAGCACAGAATACTTCTTCTTTAGAGGANAAATAATAATATAAAGTTGCTTTACCAAAACCTGCTTNATTAGCAATCTCATCCATNGTTGAACCTTCAATACCATTTTTATGAAATACTTCTAAAGCACCGTCCAAAATCCTTTTTNTTCTAAGTTTTCGTTCTTCTTNTTGTCTTTCAGAAACCATAANAGTTTATATCTTTCGACTAGNTAGTCGAAATATATATTATGAGCATATATCAAAACAATATTTATTTTAGATTATTAATATCTTAAATAAATTAAGTGGGGGCTATATTATCAAAATAAAATTTTTAATATTTCTAATTCTTTTTTTTAGCAAAAACTTATTTGCTACTAATTTTTTTTCTTGGGAAAAACTCATAATTGATAATAATGATTTAAAAATAGAAAGTTTTAAAAATAGTTTTTATGGTGCTCACAACAATATAGTAATTTTATCAAANGGATTCAGTGATCAGGACATTTATTATTCACATAATCAAAAATTTTGGAGCATCGAAAGAAAAACTATTCCTTCAAANTTANNNAAAATTGCTTCCGTATCAACAAAAAATGGTNTTTTTTGTTTAAGTATTGACAAAAATCAAAAAAAATTAACTTTTAAATCTTTTATAATTAAAGGACATAAAAACTCAATTATTATTGATTGGGATATTGTAAATCCCAGTTTTATTTCATCTAATGTTCAAATAATAGACATAAACAATGAAATTTTTGCTTTTGTAAAAAATCCAAAAAATTTTACTTACAACTTATGGAAATTTAATATTATTAAAAATAATTGGAAAAAAATAGATACTATAAATTTTAATAATAAGAATGATTTCTTAATAAGTTCTCAAAGTAACGGCNTAAAAAAGATTATTTATTTTTTTGAAAAGGATAAATTAATTAAAAACTATAAATATGATTTAGAATCAAAAAAATTAAATTCGATTTCATCCATAATAAAATTCAACTCTAATNTCTATGACAACTCAATTATTCCAATAGGAGCAAATCAATTAGTTCTTTTTTCAAAANATAATTTTATTTTTTCTTATAATACAATAATAGACCAATGGATTAAAATAGATGAACTTCCATTCAATAATTTTTATAATTCAAAAGTTTTTAAATTTAAAAAGAATCTTTTTTTCATAAATCATTTGAAAGATGAAAATAACAAAATTAATACATGGATTGGAAAGCCATTAGAAAAATCAAATTTTAGTAAATTTGATTATATAATTTTAGGATTTTATCTTCTAGTATTAATTTATATTGGTTTTCATATTTCTAGAAAAAAGAAATCTATTGATGATTTTTTTAGAGCTGGCAGAAAAATTCCATGGTGGGCTGCCGGACTTAGTATTTTTGCGACTCAATTAAGTGCTATTACATTTATGGCTATACCTGCCAAAAGTTACTCAGGAAATTGGACTTGGGTAATTTTAAACTTCACAATTATTTTAATTGCGCCCTTAATTAGCTACTTCATAATACCCTTATATTCAAGGTTAGATATAACTACTGCATATCAATTCATTGAAAAAAGATACAATCTAATGGTAAGAATTATTAGTAGTATAATGTTTATTATTTTTCAACTGGTAAGATTGGGAACTCTTCTATATTTACCATCAATTGCTTTGTCTTCAGCAACTGGTATAAGCATTAATATATGTATTATTTTGATGGGAGTTTTAGCTATAACCTATACCGTACTGGGTGGAATTGAAGCTGTAATATGGACAGATGTTATTCAAGTATTCGTGCTATTAGGTGGTGCAATTTTAGCATTATTTATAATTCAATTTAACTTAGAAAATGGAATTAAAGATATTATTACAATAAGCATAGATGATGAAAAATTAAAAATTTTTAATTTTCATTTTAGTTTTAAAAGTCCAACTTTTTGGGTGCTTTGTTTGGGAGGAATAGGAAGTAATATAATTTCATACGGAAGTGATCAATCAGTTATTCAAAGATATTTAACAACAAAAAATACAAAAGAAGCTCAAAAAAGTATAATTATAAACGCTATTTTAACTATTCCATCAACTATAATTTTCTTTAGTCTTGGTACTGCTTTGTATTCATTTTATACGATGTTTCCAAATAAAATAAATATTCATCTAGAGAATATTGATGGTATTTTACCTTGGTTTATATCTTCAAGTTTACCACAAGGGATTTCAGGTTTATTGATTGCAGGAATATTTGCTGCAACAATGTCAAGTTTAGATAGCGGAATGAATAGTATTGCAACTGTTGTTACAACTGATTTCTTTAAAAGATTTAAAAAGAATTTAGCAGATACTTCATGTTTATTGATTGCTAAAATTACAACCATTTTAACTGGTTTATTTGGAATATGTTTTGCATTATCTATGTCAACATGGAATATTGACTCATTATGGACAGAGTTTACAAAATATATTGGGTTGTTTGGCGGAGGCTTGGGTGGCTTATTTTTATTGGCAATTTTTACAAGAAAGTCAAATAGCTTAGGGGTAACTATAGGATTGTTTTTAAGTGCATTTATTCAATATTTATTGACATTCAATAATATTATTCATCCATTGATGTTTGCATTCTCGGGAATGATGTCATGTATGTTTTTTGGATATTTATTTAGTATAATTTTTCAACCCAATTTTAAAATTGATAAGAAATATACTTGTTATTATTATAAATCATAATAATTTTTTAATCTTTCTACAGATTTCTGAAGTTAATTCTGAAGATTTATTATTTAAACCCATATCATAAGTACCAAATTTTCTTTCCGAAACAACAATTTTAATGGACTCCAATAATATATTTGATTTTTCTTTTTCATCAAGCCAGTCAAGCATCATTTTCAAAGATAAAAAAGTAGCTATTGGGTTTACTTTATCTAAACCTGTATATTTTGGTGCTGAACCATGACATGGTTCAAAAATTGCATAATCATTTCCAATATTTGCAGATGGAGCAAATCCTAATCCGCCAACTAACTGAGCTGCAAGATCAGATAAAATATCTCCAAACATATTTTCAGAAACTATTACTGAAAATTTATTTGGATTCTTTACTAATTGCATGCACATAGCATCAATGTTAAACATATTTAATTGTATATCTTTATAAGATTGAGAGATTTCTTTTGCACAATCAATCATTAGCTGACCAGTTTCTCTTAATACATTAGGTTTTTCAACAAGGGTAACATCTTTGATGTTATTTTTTTTTGCATATTTAAAAGCTTCATTAACTATTGATTTACATCTATTTTTTGACATAATTCTCGTTGATATAGCTAAATCACTTAAATTAAATTGATCAAAGTGACTCATGTTTTGATTATACTTTTTTAAAACCGAATAAAGTTCTTCATTAACAGGTTTAAACTCTACTCCTGAATACATACCTTCAGTATTTTCACGAAAAATTACTAGATCAATATCATCTTTAAGATTATTAATATTTCCTAGAAACGAATAACATGGCCTAATATTAGTAAATAATTTGAATTTTTTTCTCAGTTGCACTATAGGAGAAATATATTTCAAGTTTAAACTTTTTAATTTATTATTAAGCTCAAATTGAGCCTCATCATTTGATTTTGATGTAATAGATACTAAAAATGCACAATCCGTATCATTTAAAATTTTAATTGTTCTTTCTGGAAGTGGATTTCCTTCATTTTTCCAAAATTCCCATCCGATATCAGCATTAACATATTCAATGCTTATATTAAGAATATCTAAAACATTTTTTGCAAGTAAAGATAATTCATTCCCAATCCCGTCTCCTGGTAGCCAAGCTATTTTATATTTTTTCATTTTTATTTTTTTCTTTGATGATATAATTTTTCAATCCACCATTATTAATCAACTGGTATTCTAGTTCATTCCATTTTTTAAATGTAAATCCAAAATCAAATAATTCAGTATATATTTGTGAATTTTTAAAATCAATTTTAATTGTGGAATTTAATCTAATCGATTTTATATTTTTATTAAAAAGAGTTTGAAGATTGTTTATCAGATCAGGACATTCTATTAAACCATAACCATTATTTAATGCATTTCTCATATATGTTGAGCTATATGAAGCAGCTATAACTAATTTTATTCCTCTAGCTTTAAGACATGTAACTGCTTGCTCCCTAGAACTACCAATTCCAAAATTATATCCAGATAATAAAATATCTCCTTTTCTAGATAATTCAAAAAATTTATCATCATAATTTTTCATTGCTAATCTAGCTAAATCCATCTCTGACAAATTTTCATTATAGGTATGAGAAGATGGGAAAATTCCATCAGTAGTGATATTATCTTCAAAGCAAAAAATTCCTTCTCCTGTAATCATAGGAACATCTAAATCGTTTGACTTGATTTTATTTTTTCCTGCGGATTCATGATGATTAATGATTGAAATTTTTGGTTTTATTTGAAAATTCTCATCATGAGAAATAAATCCTTTAATTGCGGATTTCACGACTGTTTCAGGGGAACTTAAATATACTTTTCCATCTTTATGTCCCATTCTACCTGGAGCATTACGATTACTTGATGATATAGCAACTTCATTTTTTTTAATAATTCCTTGACCAAGACCAATGCAAGGACCACAACCAGATGGTAAAATATTTACACCTGCATCTAAAAAAATTTTCCAAACACCATCTTTCTCTAATTTTTTTTGTACTTGATTTGATGCAGGAGATAAATACATTTGAACATTTGAATGAATTTTACCCTTAGATAAAATATTTGCAGCTTTTTTTAAATCACTTTCTCTACTATTTGCACAAGAAACTAAATAAGCTTTATTTATATAAATTTTTTCATTTGTTAAAGATTTTGATGCCCAATCATTAGCACCACTTATAAAAGGATTTATAGTATTTAAATCTACATTAATTGTTTTATAATAATTCGCTCCTACATCTGCAATTAAAGGATTGGTTGTTAAACTGTTGATTTTATCTTTATTAAAATTATTATTTTTCCCAGAATGTTTGTTTACCCACTCAATTAATATATCATCAATTGGGAATAATCCTGATAAGGCTCCCCACTCAGTTGTCATATTGGCTATAGTTAGCCTATCATCAATTGATAAACTTTTGATTCCATCTCCTGTAAACTCAATTGCAGAATTCAGAACAATATCTCTTCCAACCTGATTAATAAGAGTCAAAATAATATCTTTACCAGTTACTCCTTCTCTTAATTGATTATTAAATACGACATTAATAATTTTTGGAATTCTCCACCATAATTTTCCAGTTGCCCAAATTGCAGCTGCATCTGTCCTTACAACAGGGGTTCCTAAACAACCAACTCCACCATACATATTAGCATGACTATCTGATGCAACACAAAATGTACCAGGAAAAGCAAAACCTTCTTCAACCATAATTTGATGTCCAATGCCTTTCCCTGAAGAAAAAAAAGTTAAATTATTTTTTATAGAAAATTGTTCAATACGGGAATATTTTTTTACATTTTGAATCGATTTATCTTGAATATTATGATCTAACGCAATTACTGGTTGTTTTTTATTAATTATTTTTTTGATATTAAAATCATTAAATTTTTTTATAATTGCCGCAGAATTGTCATGAGACATGATATGCTCTGGCTCTATCCAATAAGCAGAACCTTGAGATACTAAATCCGCATGAGATTTTTTTTCAATATAATTGGATATGATTTTTTCAGTTAGAGTTTGCATTTTTAAAACTGAAATGTAATTAGTTTTGAGAAATTGAATAACCTTTTAATACAGGCCTTGTATGTGTTCTAAGCACACCTTCTTTAACTCGTAATTCTTCAACAATATCATTTAAATCACTTATTGATCTAGCATTTATATGAGCGATGATATCATAATCTCCTGCCACCTCATAAACATCCTTAACTTGATTTCTTGACATTAGCCATCTTGTTATTCTCGATGTATAAACTGCACTATTTAATTCAATATTAAGAATTGCTTCAACATCTATTGGAACATAGGTCTTAATATCAACTTTTAATATTTCATCTGCTAATTCAAGTATTTCTAAATCATTAAATTTTCTTTTTTCAGGATGCGATTTGATTACTTTTAAAATCTCAAGCAATTGTTCTTTATTATGGGGTACATTAAGACTTTTTAATCTAAATGCGAGAGCATCAACTCCAGAATATTTATCAATTGAAATATCTCGACTTCTATCAATAATTTTAGGATCAAAAGCTTCATAAGTTCTTGGATCTTTAATTACAGCTCTAGAATGAAGTCCAGCTTTATGTGTAAAAGCATTTATACCTACAATTGGCTTATTTTCAGAATTAAATATACCCGACATTCTCTCTACTTTTTTTGATAATTTATAAATTTTAGACAAATCCCAATTATTTTCAAAATTATATTGTGTTTTTAATAATAAAGCTATTTCTGCGAGAGATGCAATACCACTTCTTTCTCCTATTCCATTTATTGTAACATCTGCTACTTGAGCTCCAGATAATAATCCAGACACTGAATTTGCAACAGCTAAACCAAAGTCATTATGACAATGAATATGAACTGGAATATCAATATTTTCAACTATTTTACTAACAAGATTGGTTGTTTTTTCAGGAGTCAAAATCCCAACGGTATCAGCTATACTAAATCTATCTGCTCCTGCATCTGACACAGATTGAGCTACCTCAATAAGATAATCTAGATTAGTTCTCGTAGCGTCTTCAGCTGTAAATCTTAGTTTAATTCCTTTATCTTTAGCATATTTTACGGAATCAATAATTTTTTTAATTGCTTCTGATTTATTAATTCCAAATTTATATTTAAGACTTAAATCTGAAGTTCCAAAAAAAATTCCTATCCATTCAATGTCAAAAGAATGAGCTAAATCAATATCTTCTTTCATTGCTCTAGAATGAATTAATTTATTTGCTTTTGTTTCTATTTGAGATATTTTTTGAACTGCATCATGAACATCAGGGGATACAATAGGATGACCAATTTCAATAAATTCTACACCAAACTCATCTAATGATTTTAATATTTCTATTTTCTGATCGACCGTAAATGAGACGTTAGCAGATTGCTCTCCCTCTCTTAAAGTAGTATCAAGTAATTCNATTTTCTTCATTTGTACAATTTTACTCTTAAATTAACAATGAATTTAGAGTTTTTCTTTNCATCTTCAAAGAAAGAAGAATAATCANGTTTTAGTTTGGTAATATCTTATAAATTCTTCCTGGTTCNTCAACGGAAAAAAATATATACCCATCAGATCTTTGTTTTACATTTCTTACTCTCATGTCCTCAAAAAGTCGATGTTCTGAAATAACCTCAGATCCTTTCATAATACAAAGATGAAGATATTCAAATTTTAAAGAACCAATCAATAAATTACCATTTAATGATGGATATAAACTTCCCTCAATAAAAACCATTCCTGAAGGTGCTATTGATGGAACCCAATAATGCAGTGGTTGNTCCATTCCTTCTTTTTTCTTNTCATTTGTAATGATAGTTCCGCTNTAATTAATACCATATGTAATAACTGGCCAACCATAATTTAATCCTTTATTAATTATATTAATTTCATCACCACCTCTTGGTCCGTGTTCATGTGTCCATATTTCATTTGTAAANGGATTAAGAATCATTCCTTGTGGATTTCTATGACCGTAAGAAAATATACTTTTAATAGCATTTTTTTTATCATAAAAAGGATTATCTTTTGGTATATCTCCATTATCATAAATTCGATGTACTTTTCCTGCATGTCTAGATAAATCTTGAGGATTTATATCTCTTGATCCACGATCACCTACAGTTATATATAGATACCCTTCTTTATCAAACTCTAATCTTGATCCAAAATGAAGTCGCTTATTTGAATAAGGTAATGCTTCAAATATTAGTTTTTCNTTTTTTAAATTATCATTATGAAATTCAAATCTAGAAACTGCTGTTGTAAATTTNTTATTTTTCTTCTTGTTATAAGAAAAATATATCCATCTGTTTTCAATAAAATTGGGATGCAATTGAACATCTAATAAACCACCTTGACCAGTTTCAGTACTTTTAGGTCCTCCTTCAATTTTAATTAGTTTGTCATTTTTGTCAATTCTAAATATTAAACCATTTTTTTCAGTTACAATAATATCTCCATTATCTAAAAAATCCATCCCCCAAGGAATTTCTAGTTCATCAGTAATTAATTCTAGTTTTAAATCTTTATAATTTTCTATAAANANACCATTAGTTTTACCAGAAATGATAAATGATGTACTAAAAATAAATATTAATAAAAATTGGAAACGCCTAAATTTTAACTCTCTAAACATTCAAACTCCTTTTTTAAAAGATTAATAATTTNTTAGAAGCATATATTTTTGAATCAATATACATTNCTAAAATATAAACCCCTGATGAAACTTTTTTACCAGAGGAATCTAAACCATTCCATTTATCAAAGTAAATACCTGAAGGTCTATTTAATTTACTTAAAGTAATTATAGACTCTCCTAAAATATTAAAAATTTTCAACTCAACCAATCCATCTTTTTCAGAAAAAAATTCAATATTTGTATCAAAAGTAAATGGATTAGGATAATTAATTAGTGTTGAATTANGAGTACTATCNATTATTGAGTACTGTGATTTATATAAATAATCATAATTTGAATTTCTTTGACCTGGGGTTCCATATCCNNTTGACAAAGACCAATTTTTACCATCNGAATTATCTAAAATAGGATTAATTAATTCTAAAGTTTGACCTGAATCATTAAGTTTAATTGGCCATGGATCATCTAATTTATATGAAACAATATCAACGATATTGCCAGAATTATCTTTTAAAGTGATACTATCAGCTTCAGCATTTAATCCAAATGGAATATTTCCTATTACATTTGTTATATTAGGGTAAATTTTTGAAAACTTATTTAAATCCTTTGTAATAATTAAGTAATCATTTTCATTTAAACTATATTCTGTTGGAAATGTAAAAANATCAGAAGTATTATCAGAGATGCTCCAGTTTTTTAAATCAATTTCCTNTGAACTTGAATTAAATATTTCTATCCAATCATCAGAATCAGCTACATTGAACGAACTATGATTAATTTCATTTATCATTACAAAGCCAGAAGTATCTGGAACAAAAATTGCTGTTAATTTATTCTCATTTGGAAAAATTTTTATTTTACTATCAGCAGTTTGTAAAAAATTTGATTCCCATCCTAAAAATTTAAACCCAGCATTAGGTTCAGCAATTAATGTTAAAGGTATATTTTGAATATAGTTTCCACTCCAACTAGACTCATTTATTACTAATGAATTTAATTTTATAGTTCCGGTCAATTCTGGGAATACTCCCAATTCCACAGTAGTTTCCTTAACACTTAAATTAAAAAAATTTTTCATATGAGTTTTTGTATAGGTAGGTCTGTTTACTGCAAATCGTTTAAGTTTTTCAATTTCATATTCATGAATTTCAGGTAAATCATCTTCCCAAACATCCCATCTATTTAAATGNCTTGGTAAACTACTTTCAATATTATTTAATAAGCTATCTATTTTACTCACCACATTAGTTGAAGATAATCTTGTATTTAATAAATCAAGAAATCGATTTATAAATTGATTTTTGAAAGATTCNTTTTCTAATAATTTTCTAAAAATATAAGTCGAAAATGGAGGATTNGGCCATCCTCCTCCTTCATAGCCAACACTTGTAGCATGATTAAAATGATTNACAGTAAAGCCTATTTTACCATCTTGCCACCATTCNTCCCACAAACCATATCCTGTGTCAGTATCAAATATTATCCACCGCCACTTACTATCTTCATACTTTGATTTCCAAAATTTTTGATTGTTTCCTGGCCAATCTATATTGCCAACATAAATTTGCATTATTTGATATTCTATAAAATTTTCAATGTCAATAATATCAGCTATATATGGGTAACTATCTTTCTCGTCCAAATCTTTATTATGCAGATAAATTAATAAATCTGTATACTGATTCATATCACCATGAATTATAACTGGTTGCTGAACTTCNTTGTAAGACAAAAGATCTAAATTTTCTTTANTTACAAAATGATGGTGCTCAATAAAGTGTTCATTTATTTTTTCTCGCATATTAAGAATACCATAATATTCACCATTTAAAAAAATATTTACAGGCCTTAACTGTTGATAGTCTAAATTTGTATTTTCATCAAGGAGTGATACCGTAAGTGCATCTCTAATNTGGGTGCTATACATATCATTACCACTNTTTCTTAAAATGAAAGACTCATATTCTGATATTGGNCTATTAGGAAAAAGTTTATAATTCAACTCACCGACATCATATCTGCTTCTGAAATAAATAGCTAGTGATTTTTGAGGCTCGTAAGCAGATCCAGATCCAAATAANTCAAGCCCAATACGATGATTAAATGCTAAATTACCGTTTCCATTTTCGTACATTTCAATATTTGCAGGAATTTCAACATCAATTAATGCATTATTTGGACCCCAAACAAAATTTTCCTCCTCCAANATACCATCATCTCCGTACAAATCGTTTGGATTTGCAGCAATAGATATGATAGGCAATGTATGGTCAATATCCTCATCAATAAAAAAAGTTTCAGTTATAATTTTACTTTTTTTGTCATTTTCAGNATCAAATGCTTGAGTCCTAACAACAGTTGTACTTGTTATATTAATTGGTTGAATATAATTAATACTAGGTTCAGTNCCATTTAAGCTATAAAAAATTAAGGTTTCATCACTATTTTCTAAAGATAAACTCAAATTAACTGGATTTTTATAAAAACCCCCTTTATCNGAAAATAAAGGGGGATCAATTAATTTTAAAACTTCCACTCCATCTGAAGAATTTTGTTTCCCNGGTGTAATATTTTCAAAAAAAACCCATTTATCACTTCCGTCAGGTTGTCTTCCTTTTGAAAAATCAGAAGGAATTAACCCTGTGAAAATCGAATCGATCATATTGCCATTTTCATCAGATAATATTAAAGTTTCNCCAGATGATTTAATCTTAAAATTAGTATGTAAATCATTTAATGAAATATTTCTATTTTTATCAGATGCATACACAATTATAAAACTATNGGGATCAACTATAACTTGACCAAAACTCCATTTTAAAGGAATTTNTGGATTATCAGATAAATAATATCCATTAAGATTAATTGGATTATTTGAAGAATTGTATAACTCAATCCAATCTGAAAAATCACCATCATTATCCCTGATTGATGTATCATTTTTTGACATGATTTCATTTATAAATAAAACTTGTGAAAAAGCAAAACTAGATAACAAGAAAGGAATTGTAAGAAAGTATATTTTTGTTTTAAATGTATTTATCACAAAATCAGCTAAAAATTAATCGGAATATTTTTTTGTGAGAGTGTATAATTCAGGGAAAGATTCATCCGTGTCTTTATAATATTTTTTTAAATCAAATAATTGGTTTTTTAATTCTTCCTTAATTTTTTTATAATTTGGATTATCATAAATATTATTTAATTCATTAGGATCATTTCTTAAATCATACATTTCCCAATAATCATTTGAATCTTTGATTTCATTTCCTTCATAAACCCAATTTTCACTTGGATAATATCTTTCATGAGAATACCCCAAGCCCTTTGCATAAAAATAGATTAACTTAAAGTCTTTTGTTCTTATACCATAATGTCCAGGAATATTAAAATGTGCTCCATGCATCCAATATCTNTAGTATAAGGATTGTCTCCAATTCAAATTTATAGAATCATCAAAAAAACCTGTAAAACTTTTTCCTTGTATGTCACTTGGAATTTTATTTCNAGCAAAATCAAGAATAGTTGGCGCAAAATCTACGTTCGATATTATATCATCATTTATTGTTCCCGGTTTAATTTTTTTTGGATATCTCATTAAAAAAGGAATTTGCAATGATTCCTCATACATAAATCTCTTATCATACATTCCATGTTCNCCNAGATAGAAACCTTGATCNGATGTATATATGACAATCGTATTTTCAGTTAAATTATTTTCATCTAAATATTTAAGNACTCTTCCAATATTCTCATCAATTGATGCTACACATCGAAGATATTTCTTTATGTATGTTTGATATTGGGCTCCTTTTTTTGCTCTACCATTTAAATGTCCAGTCTCTTCTTCATAAAATGTGTGGTTTTCTCCAATCTTTTGAGTATTTTCATAAATTCCATAACCTCTAGTAGAATAATCATCATATAATGTTTCAGGCTCNGGTAAATCAATGTCTTCAAAAAGTGAAGAATATTTTTCACTATGCTCCCATTCATCATGCGGAGCTTTGTAATGAAGCATCATCATAAAAGGCTTTTCTTTTGGTCTCTTATCTAAAAAATCTATTGCAAAATCAGTATTAATATCAGTNACATAACCTTCATATTTAACTCCTGTACCATCNTCGGGATCGGGTGACCAGCCTTTACCCATTTCACAATATATAGGATTGTGATATAAACCTTGACCTATCATTACTTTCCAATAATCAAAACCTTTTGGCTCAGTATGTAAATGCCATTTACCAATCATTCCAGTATAATAACCAGTTTTTTGTAATTCTTTAGGGAAAGTATTTTGTGAATCTGAAATTTTTTCATTTAATGTAAACACACCATTAATATTGCTATATTTACCTGTTAGCACACTAGCTCTTGCTGGAGTGCAAATTGAATTTGTACAATAGGCATTTTTAAAAATAGCGCCCTCCTTTGCAATCCGATCGAGATTAGGAGTTTTAAAAANATTTGAAAGAAATCCATTATATGAACTCACAGCAGGAACTGCATGATCATCAGACATAATAAAAATAATATTGGGNCTTTCAGAAAAATTTTTATTTGAACAACCAAATAATAATAATATNAATGATAATATTTTTAANTTTTTNATATTCAAATCAAAATTTACTCATTTTAATAAATTATTTTGTAGAGAACTGATAAATAGTTTTTTGTTTATATTCTTCTCCAGGTCTAAGAACTACACTTGGAAAATTTGAATTATTTTGTGAATCAGGAAAATGATCTGTTTCTAAACATAATGCTGATCTGTATTGATATGCTTTTTGATTTTTACCAATATTAGTCCCATCTAAAAAATTTCCTGAATAAAATTGTACACCAGGTTCTGTTGTAAAAACTTCCATAAATCTTCCAGATTCAGGTTCAAATAATGTAACTCCAAGTTTTAGTGTACCATCCCAATTATTAAAAACCCAATTATGATCATATCCAAGACCAACTTTTAACTGATTATCATCATTATTTATTCTCTCTCCAATTTTTTTCGGATTTAAGAAATCCATTGGTGTACCTAAAACACTTTCATGATTTCCTAATGGAATTAATCCTTTATCAACAGGAGTAAAATAATCGGCATTAATTTTTAGTACATGATCAAGAATATCACCATTACCCGCGCCAGAAAGATTAAAATAAGAATGATTTGTTGGATTGAGAATGGTAGCCTTATCAGTTGTACCAAAATAATCAATTATTAATTCGTTTTTGTTTGATATCGTATATGTTACCTCTAAATTCAAATTACCTGGATATCCTTCTTCACCATCAGGACTTAAATAAGTTAATTTCAAAGCAGGTAAACCATTTGATTCCGTAATTTCAGGAGTCCAAACTTTTTTGTTGAATCCTTGAATTCCTCCATGAAGATGATTTTCATTATTATTAATTGCCAAAGCATAATCTTTTCCATCGAGGGAAAATTTACCTTTTGAAATTCTATTACCAACTCTTCCTACAATTGCTCCAAAATACGACGGATCTTGAACATAGCCGTCAATAGAATCATAACCCAAAACAACGTCATTTATTTTACCTTTTTTATCAGGAACCTCAATTGACACTACAATTGCACCATAATTTATGATTTTTACTTTCATTTGATTGTCATTTTCAAAAATATATTGCTTTATTAAAATACCATTATCTAAAACCCCGTAGTCTTCTTCATACAAAGATATTGATTTATCATCACAACCTGTTATTAACAAAATTAGTGTACTCCCTACTATAAAATTAATTAGTTTATTCATATAAAGCCCCATTTCTATAATTTAAGAATATAAAAATTTAATTTTTATATATTTTATATAATTTGAAGTTAATTTTTTTTCTCATAAATTTTGCTATAGATTAGAGAGATTTATAAAAAATGAAACTTAAAGCAATTTTACTTATACTGATATTTTTTTTAATAAGTTGTTCTCAAGATGATGAACTTTATGATATTACTATTCAAGGTTCATGGTCAAAAGGTCAAGGTAATCAACTTCAAATAGACTTAGCAGATTCTTCTTTTTATGCGAGTTGTGAAGGATATTGCTGGGCAATGGGCGGTAAATCAGGAACCTTTTCAATCATTGATGATTCTTTAATAACTTTTGACTATGATGCAATATCTTTTTTTAAAGTTGGACCTACAGGTGGTTCATTAAAATTTAGAAAATTACGCTCACAAGACCCTTCTCATGATTCTTTTCTATTGGGTACATGGCAAAGAGTTAGTAGATAGTTGATTTTTATTGATTTGATGTAGAATTCATATATTCCCAGATTGAATCAAATTGTTTATAAGAATCTCCCGCATATTTACTATCGAACCAGGTTTTAGTACCGTCTTCAATAGTATATTTTGGCATTGAAGTTCTATAAATATCATTCTCAATCAACATCTAAAGGGTCAAAAGCGAGAGTACTCATATATTCCCAAATCGAATCAAATTGTTTATAAGAATCTCCATCATACTTGGTATCAAGCCAAGTTTTTGAACCATCTTCAATAGTATATTTTGGCATTGAAGTTCCATAAATAATTCTCTGAGGATTAATCATAAATCTATGATAATATATTTTTCTTAATCTTTTGGGAACCATCTGAAAATTGATTGATTGCACTGGTATACCTCCCCTTGCACCAACATCACCAACGCCATGACATGTAACACAAGAATATCCTTTTATAGAAGTTAATTCTTCACCGATAGCTTTCTTAACATTATTAACAAAAAATTCAAACCCTTCTCTGCCTTCTCCGAAATTATCATTTGGACCAAATCCATGCTGCATCGAAAATCCTTCTGACATGTTTTTTGCATATTTTTCATAAGCTGGCATTTTTGCAATTAAACCGCCTCGTGGTTTTTCATCAATTTTTCCAGCTATAAAATTAATCATCCAATCTGTTTTTAATTTTGCTCCAACAACAGATAAATTTGGTCTTTCTTGAACTTCCCAAAT
>PAOF01000011.1 GCA_002707905.1 Fidelibacterota bacterium | reverse complement strand
TTTATCAGTTAAGAGCCAAATTTTCATATTTTTAATATTATCTTTTTTTTGATTTGAAAATACAAAAGCAATAGTAAGTAAAAATATAGATAATAATTTCAATTCTAACCCCTTAATTTTTTTTATTTAATCAAATTCCTAGAGCGAAATTGACTATACAAGAATTATATTCTTCTGCCATATCACAAGATAAAACACAATCTGAAATAATCAAGTCAGAATTATCAATTATATAATCAATAGATTCAAAATGTAAATTATGTTGATCTAAATTAAAATCTTGTTTTTGTTCAATACTATTTTCTTCAGAAATCAAATAAATATCATTAGAATCACTTAAAAATGTAATGTATGAAAAAATTGGTAATAAAAAAATTATAAATACACTACTAAATACAATTCTCTTAGTAGTTCTTTTTTTTCTAATTTCAATCTCGTCTTTTAAATCATTAATGAATTTTTCTACATGATTTTGGCTTAACTTTGGATTTCTGAGATTCTTAATTTGGTTTTTAATTGACATTAGATTCCTTTATCCTCTTTTTTAAAGTTTCTATTGCATAATGATAATTTACTTTGGCAGAGTTAATTGATATATTCATTATTTTTGATATTTCTTTGTATTTTAAACCCTCTACTATTCTAAAAACAAGAATTGATTTTTGTTTTTTTGGTAAGAGGTTAATACTTTTTAACAATATTGGATTCATTTCATAATCTTCAATTGGATCGTTAGAAATAATTGTCTCTTCATTGATATCGTATGAAAAAAATTGCTGAATTTTTTGTTTTCGAAAAAAGGTATTTGCAACATTATAAGCAATTCTGTAGAGCCAAGTTGAAAATTGAGATTTCCCTTTATATTTTTTAATATATTTATAGACTCTAATAAATGTTTCTTGACATAGATCATCTGCATCTAATTTGTTACCAACTAATCTTAATAATAAGTTAAATATTGACTCATAATGTAATTTAACTATTTCATCAAAAGCTTTTTCATCACCATTTTTAAATTTATCTATTAATTTTAAGGTGATGTTTTGTTTGCTTTTCATATATTAGACGATATTTAAATTAAAAAAGTTAAATGGAATTATTAACATTCATATTTTTTCTATTTTAATAATTTAATTAAGTTTGATTAAATGATAATTTATTTAATTTGGAGAAAACAATTATGCCCTCAACTGTAGAATTAATTCAAGCTCTTATTGAAACACACGAACAATTGTCATTAGATGATTGCCCAGATGACTTTAAAAATGTATTAATTGAACAAGAAAAATTGATTACTAATGAAATCATGAAAAAATCAGATTCAATTCATTGGTTTTTAACACAAATAGATATTGAAGAAAGTAAACTTAATAGTACAATAGAAGTTCATCAAAGAGAACTAGAAAAATTAAAGAAAAAACGTTTAAGTGTAGATAAATCTAAAGATAAAATGAAAGAATTGATTATGACTGCTGTAAATAAAATAGGAGTTAATGAAGATAATGGAAATAAAGTTTTAAAAACAGATTCAAATAAATATACAATTTATGAAACTGATGGTCCATTGGAAATATTAGATGAAAATAAAATACCAGATTATTATTTTAAAATTGAAAAAAAACTAAATAAATCTTTACTAAGAAATGATATTAAAAAATCAATTAATAAAGAAGAAACATATGCAAAAGTTTCAAAGATTAAAAGGCTTAAAATATCTTAAATTGCAAAATTATCAACTTCTCTATATGCTTCAATAATTTTCTTTTCTCCTTTCTTTCCTTTAATTGAATTTCCATGTTCCATACCCAAAATACCTTTATATTCTTTATTATGTAAATATTTAAAAATATTTTTGTAATTAATTTCACCAGTTGTTGGTTCATTTCTTCCTGGGTTATCTCCTATTTGAATGTAAGCTATTTCGCTCCAACTTTTTTCAAAATTTGGTATAATATTTCCCTCCGATATTTGTTGATGATAAATATCAAATAAAATTTTACATGAAGGGCTATTAACACTCTTGCAAATCTTATAGGCTTGAGGAATTTTTTTTAGAAATTGGCCAGGATGATTTGTCCACCAATTTAATGGTTCTAAAACCATTATTAATCCATGTGGCTCTAATAATTCGCATCCCTTTTTTAAGATTTCAATAAGATTTACGGTTTGATAATCAATTTCTTGTTTTAAATCTATAACTCCCGGAACAATAGTCATCCAAGTTGCATTAACTCTTTTAGCAACTTCTATAGAATCTTTTAGATCATTTAAAAATTTATTTTGAAATTCTTTAATACCAGTTGTTAATGTTGGTTTTTCCCAATCAATTGAACTGCCAATAAAAACCCCCATTGACATACCAAGAGTTTGCAATTTTTTTGAAATTTTTTCTTGCATAGATTTTGATCTTGATTTCATTCCATTATCTTCAATTGCCTTAAAACCATAATCATACATAAATTGAATTTGATCTATTAAGTCATCTCCAGCATGGTGTTTAAACATTCCAAAATGTGGAGCATAATTCAGATTAAAATTTAATTTCGAAGAATTTTGAATAATATTTTTTGAAAATAATAAATTATTTAAAAAAGGTAGTGATGTTATTAAAGCTCCTGTTTTTACAAAATCTCTTCTTTTCATATAAACTCCTTTAAAATTACGTTTAATTTAATTTTCTTCATTATTTATCAAGTTAATTGTTTTTATTTGTTCTAATGATGCATCTAACTTATTTGTTCTAGCACCAGATAATGATTCATATTCAGTTTTAGCTGAATTTAAAGCTCTACCCATTTTATTCATAGATTCTGAATAAAGACTCCATTGCTTATAAAATTCTTCAACCATTAATTGTAATTTTAACGCATTTTTTTCAGCTGAAAAACTTTTTATAGCTTGACTTATCAAAGATAAAACTGCATAAAGAGTTATAGGAGAACATAATACTATTCTTTTGCTAAAGGCTATTTCAAGAATATTTACAGTCTTTTCATTTTCTAAAATAAATGAATAAATAGATTCATTGGGAATAAATAATAATACATAATCGACTGTTTCAGAATTAATATATCCTTTTTTCCCAACTGAATTAACATGATTTTTAACATCATTTAAAAATGCTTTTTTTTCAATTTCTTTTTCAAAATCAGTTTTAGATGAAATAAACTTCTCGTAATGAGTTAAAGGGAACTTTACATCCATATTTAATTTTTTTTCTTTAGGTAAATTAAATGTAAAATCTGGTTTTTCTCCACTTATAACAGGGTCTTGATAAGTATAATTTATATTCTCAATCAATCCCATCATATTTAAAATATCTTTAGCCATTCTTTCACCCCATTGACCCCTTGATTGTGAATTTGATAAAATATTTTTTAAATCAACAGTTGTTTCTCTAAGGTTAATTGTTTCTTTTTGACTATCTTCTAATTTATTTCTTAAAAGTGTCGATTGTGTCATTAATTCATTTAATGATTTATTAACCTTATCTAGATTATTATCAATTAATTTCTTTTTATCTTCAAATCGATTATCTACTTTTTCGATTTTATCATTTAATTTTTCAGATGCAAAATCTTGGAATTTTTTGAAAGCTATATCTGAGTCATGTGAAAAAGAGTTCCTTAATTGAAATGAAATTAAATAAACAATTAATGAACCAATAAAAAAACCTAAAGCAAAAACTAAAAAATACATTAAATCCATATGTCAAAATAATACTGATTATCTTAATTATTAATAAAAAATAATTATTATTCTTTAAATGATTTTGATGTTATTTTCAGTTCAATGAATTACGATTTTTTTTTATCAAAAGACATATTCTCAGGATTATATATTTTACTAATTGTAAGTTTTTTTATTTTTTTAAGTGAAATATTATTTAATTATTTTAGTGTAAAAAGTTTTATTACTAGGAAATTTTTACATTTTTCAACGGGTATATTATTAGTTTTTTCTCCTTATATATTTAATACTAACTTAATTCCAATAATACTATCAAT
This sequence comes from Fidelibacterota bacterium, assembly GCA_002707905.1. GTDB lineage: Bacteria > Fidelibacterota > Marinisomatia > Marinisomatales > S15-B10. Next base: position 37,325 of record PAOF01000011.1, on the reverse strand, counting down.
ATTATTTACAATAATTAATTTTATATTAATTGAATTTAATCTTTTTAAATCTATTCATTTTTCAAAAAATAAGAACTATGGTACTTTTTTTTATCCAATATCTTATTTCATTCTATGTGTTTTTTGGTGGGATAAACCATTTGTTTTTCAATTATCATTAGCAATTCTTACAATAAGTGACACTTCAGCTTCATTAGCTGGAAATATTTTACCGAATTCAAAAAAATTCACAATTTGGAAAGATAAAAAAACAATAAATGGAACGATTGCAATGGCTGTTACCTCGTTTATTTTAGTTTGTTTAGGACAACTTTTTTTAAACGATTCAAATCAACAATTGATAATTTCCAATTTATTATTCTTTTCATTTTTTGTATCTTTAATTTCAACTTTTTCAGAACTAATTTCAATTAAGGGTTCAGATAATTTTTCTATTCCAATTTTTTCTGCAATTTCAATTGATTTAGCTCATAAAATAATTTTAGAAAATTATATTTTTGAAACATTAATTTGGTTTTTTACTTTAGGTCTTTTTTGTTATTTTTTTTCGAAAATTCAAATATTAAAAAAAGATGGTGCTGTCGGTGCTTTTTTAATTGGAATTATTTTATTTTCCATAGGTAAATGGAAATTTTTAATACCAATATCAATTTTCTTTTTAACATCATCATTTCTATCAAAAATATCTTCAAAACTTTTTAATATTAAAAAAAAAGAATCCAACAGAGATTTAAAACAAGTTCTATGTAATGGTATTATCCCCCTTTTATTAAGTGTTATTTGGCTTTACACATCGATGGAGTTGTTTTTTTATTCTTTTCTAGCGAGTATTTCAGCTGTTAATTCAGATACCTGGGCAACTGAAATAGGTTCATTATCAAAAAAACAACCTGTGAATAGTATAAATTTTAAAAAAATTAATAAAGGAGAATCAGGTGGAATTACTTTAATGGGAACAATAGGAGGAATTTTTGGATCAATTGTTACTACTATCTTATCAACTAACAATGCATATCTTTTAATTTTAATTTCTATTTCAGGATTCTTATCTTGTTATTTTGATTCAGTACTTGGCAGTACATTACAAGCAAAATACATATGTAAAAATTGTGGAAAAACCAATGAGATCGGATTTCATTGTAATCAAAATTCTGAATTAATTTATGGAGTAAAATTTTTCACAAACAATTTTGTTAATTTATTATGTTCCGCTTTTGGTGCAATAGTTCTTATAATTATTCTATACTTTCTACCCCTTTAAACTCATTAATTAAATTGGTTAGTCTTTCTATAGAATTATTAGTTGCTTTATATATTTTGTTAACAGCATTTGATTTTACATATCGATTTAAATTATTATCAGAATTGCCAATTATAAAACCTTTTTTATTATTTTCAGAATCGTTGAACAATACCTCAATAAAAGGTTCGTTAATACCAAATGAATCTTGATTTTTACTTTTAACTAATTCAACTGCTTGAATTCCATTAATAGCAGAAAAAAGTCTGTTCATATCTACTTTATCTAATTTGATTGTTGAATCTGATGAAATATACCAACCTAAACTATCTTCATTCATTACAGATAATTGATAAGCCCCCATAATATTAATCTCATTAATATTATTTTCATCATAATCAACTAGTTTCTTGTCTTGAAAATAAAAGGAATCTTTCATTAAAGATTTTTTATCATTATTTGAAATTAAAAAAATATTTGACTTACCAGATTCAAAACCATAATGAACAGTATCTGAATTTGAAATTTTACTTTCTCCAATTGTTAAAGTTTTGCTATTTCTATTAGGTTCTAAATTTAATACTATACTAATCTGTGAATTTTTTAAATAAGATTTTTCATTTTTTTCTGGATTATCAATAAAATCAACCGCAGTATACCTATTTAAAGAAGAAAGATAATTATCTATTTGAGAATTATCACCATTAAGGTCATGACTAGTAATTTTCCATAATTGATTAATTTTATCTTCATTTTTAATAATTATACTATCATCTTCAGTAATTATTGATATTTGGTTCACATTTGATTTATCAAAATGAATAATTTTTTTATCTCTAAGTTCAAATAATGTTTTTTGAGTTTGAACTTTTAATTCATTCGAACTCAAAATCACAGAATTAGAATCTTTATCAAACACAAACAGGTCACCTTTAGTTGCAGATTCATCTCCAATTTCATAATTTATTTTCAAACCATTAAAAGTTTCAATGTATAGCTCGATATTTGATGAACCCAAACCATAATTTTTTAATTTGTTTTCATCAACTTGACCAATAATTCTTTTTACTTTTGAATTCAAAAACACACTAATCTGTGAATCAATAATATTTTTATCGACTTCCAAATTAATCGGTTGTGTGATATTCCATGAGTTATCATTTTTTTCGTATTGTATTATTTGAGATTTATTTTTCAATCTAACTAATTTTATATCATTATTATTTAATTTAAACAATGACTCATTATATTCCTTTTTCTGTTTCCTCTTTTTATCTCCTTCTATTTCATAGATAAATACGAATAATCCAAGAGAAATAGCAACAAATAATAAAACAAAAATTCTTTTCATGGTTTAACTATGACCTATTCATATATATATGAATACCAATTCTTACTGTTAATAAAGGGAGAAGTATTATTAAAAAAAACAAAATCAAATTTTGCTGTTTCATAGATAATGTAATAGTTCGATTATCAGGTTCTTTTGGACGAACTGCTATTAAATCTTCTTCTTCTGCTAACCAACTGACTATATTTAAGAAAAAATCCATATTACCTGGAGCTTGTGAAACATAAATATCAGATGCAAAATCAGAATCTCCAACAACTACCATTCGTGTTTTTAATGAGTCATTTTTTTCAACAGCCATTGCAAGTATTGTTGGTCCAGCAAAATCAGATTCGTCTTGTTCAGCTATTTGTTCATCAAACAATAAAGATAAATTTGTTTCACCCCAACTATTAGGACTAGTATAAACAAGTTCTGTTATTTGGGTTTTTTGGTCTTCATTTTCATTGAGTTTAGAAATTGAACTGGATTGAATGAATGTAGTTGCATATCTAAAATTTTTAGTTATCATATGATCACCATATTCAGCAGCAGAAGGTGCTGCACTAACACTACTTTGTCTATTTAAACCTGTAGATGTTAAAACAAAGCTAGAATTTGTTTCTAAAACAAGATCATCATTTACAGAAATGTTCCATTCTTCTAATAAAGGTTTCAATCCTGATTGAGATTCAGGGTCAAGCATAATTAAAACATTTCCTCCTGAAGATAGGAAATTTCTTATATTATTAATTTCATTATTTGCAAATTTTTTCATTGGTCCAGAAATAATTAAAACATCTGTATCCTCAGGGACTTTATTTTCTTGAAATAAATTAAGTGCATCAATCTCAAAATATTGATTAATAAGTTCAGTTTTTATTAATTCATTTGTCGACATACCAGCTTGATCTGGAAAAATTGATTTTTCTCCATGCCCTTGAGTAAAATAAATTTTTCTCTTTTCATCTCTTGTGACTTTAATTAAAGCATTTGAAATATCTTCTTCAAGTATAGATTTTATTTCTTCTCTTTTATTTTTAGTACTGATTATAATTGAAGGTAAATCTAAATATTGCTGATCAGGACCAAAAAACTCTCTTACTTTATCAGGATCTTTAATTGGATCAATGATTTCATATTTAAACTTACCTGAATGATAAGAATATTCGATTAATCTATCTTCCATTTGATTCATTTCAACCTCAGAAACAAAAGCTGTTAAATCAACTTCCCTATCTAAATTTTTAATTATGCTTATAGTCTGATCTGATAAAGAGAATTCTTTCTTTGATGTTGTATCTATTCTCCAAGAATTTCTTATTGATAGATAATCTAATAAACCAACAATAACAAAAACTAAAATGATAATTGTTATTGTATTTGCACCTAATTGAGTTCTTTTGGACTTTAAATTATTTAAAACAATTTTGTAATTAAATATTATTGGTAAAATAAATAGTACTAAACCAATTGTAATTAATAACCATGCAAGAGCATCAAAAGTGATGATTGATATGCCATATAACCATCCTAAAAAAGCAATAACAATTCCATCATAGGAGGAGCCTTTCCATAGATTAAATTTATTTTTCATGATCTCCACCTAAGACTTTCGATAGATTGATGAGCTAAAAATAAAGTCATTCCTGATAAAGATATATAATACATTAAATGACCAGTATCAAAAATACCTTTAGAAAAATCATTAAAATGTTCAATTATAGATAAATATTTAAAAAAATCAGAGAATGCTCCACTAGTAAAATTTGAAAACCATCCTACTAGCCATAAAAATAATAAAATTACAAATGTTCCCATTGCAGATATAATTTGATTTTCTGTCATAGATGATATCCATAATCCAATTCCTATTGATGCAGCTCCCATACCAATAATTCCTATATATGCAACACCAATTGGAGGAACATCTGGATTTCCAAAAATAATAATTACCATCGGATAAACCCATGTTAGTAAAGCCATAATTACATAAAGTGAAAATGATGCAAAAAACTTTCCTAAAACTATTTGTGTAGTTGTCACTGGTGAGGTAAGTAGCAATTCTAATGTTCCTGATTTTTTTTCATCAGAAAAAGTTCTCATTGTAATCATTGGTACAACAAAAAGAGTAATAACACTTATATTTGAAAACAAAGGTCTTATAATCATCTGATTAACATTCATAGGAGGAACTGCTTGACGCATTCTTGCTGCTTGCCATTGTAAATTGGCAGAATATTGCAAAAATGAGGATGTTAATAAATAGAAAAAAACTCCTGTTAAAACCAGAAATAAACCTATGACGATATAGGCTATTGGTGATGAAAAATAAGATCTAAATTCTCTGTTAAATATTGTAATAATATTTTTCATTTTTTCTCCAATCCTGATTCAGAAATTAAGTCTATAAAAATTTCTTCAAGTGATGATTTATTCATTTTTTTAGATAAATTTTTTGGAGTATCTTGGGCTATAATTTTCCCCTTTTTAATAATTACAACTTCATCACATGTCATATCAACCTCTGGTAAAATATGAGTTGATAAAACAATTGTATGATTACCAGCTAAAGATTTAATAAGGTCTCTAACTTCTCGAATTTGAATAGGATCTAATCCAATTGTTGGTTCATCTAATATTAGTACCTCAGGATCATGAATTATTGCTTGTGCAAGTCCCACTCTTTGTTTGTATCCCTTGGATAATGCTTTGATTACTTTATTTTTAACATCGTTTATATCAACTTTTGAACATGCATTATCAACAGCTGCATTTATTTTTTGATTTGGGACTTGTTTTAGTAAACCAGCAAAATTTAAATATTCTGAAACAGTCATATCCAAATATAATGGAGGTGTTTCTGGAAGATATCCTATTTTATTTTTTGTTAGTAGAGGCTCATCTAAAACATCATAACCAGAAATAGTAACATTACCTTCTGAGGGTGGCATGAAACCCGTGATTATTCTCATGGTTGTAGTTTTTCCTGCACCATTAGGTCCTAGAAAACCTAAAATTTTTCCTTTTTCAACATTAAAAGATATATCATCAACAGCTAAAAAGTCACCATATCTTTTTGTTAGATTATTAATTTCAATCATTAAGCCCCCATTTTATTAAAATTCACAAATCAATTTTTTGATTATCTAAAAATTCATCAACAACATATAAATCAATTTTTATATCATTCTCTAATGGAAATAACTTAGCAAATTTAATTAAATCTGCTCTTTCTAAAACTGAAATAATTTTATTAATCTCATTTTTATCAAAACCAATCATATTTTTATTATGTTTTATTTCATTTGTTGTCATTTCAATAGTTTTGATAAAAAATTGATTTTCAATAAACTCCCTTACAATATATGATAATTCTGAATAAAAAGTCCCCGCCTCATTTTGAGATTTAGGATTTTTGTTATTTAGAGATTTAATTTTATTTTTTGCAATAATGTATGGATGAATTTTTTTATCATTTATACTATTAAATTTATTATCAACTCTGCTTTTTCTCATAAAATAAACAATAACCAAAATTAAAAACAAAATAATTATCATTGAAAAAATAAATTTTTTATAAATTGAAAATGGAAGAGGTTCTCCCTCTTTAATTTTTTTAATTAAATAATCGTTATTTTGTACTAGTGAAATAACATTAATACCAATTGATTCTGTGGAAATTATTGTTTCAATTGTATCATTTTCATTTTTAAAAACTCTAATATCATTTGAAGGAATTGAATAAAATCCAGTATCCCAAAATGTTAATTCATATTCAACATATTCATAATTTTTTATATTCTGACTACTTTTAACTAATGAAATATTTGGATTTTCAAAAGCAAGTGCTGGAAATATTATCTTTTCATTTTCAATTCCGGTCGCAATAATTCTATATTTAATTTTATTTCCAATGTATACTTCATTAGTATCAACTTCAGAATAGATATTTAATGAATTAGAAACCAGATTTTTTTCATTACTGTATTGACATGATAAAAAAAAAAGAGTGACATAAAACTTATTTTAAAATTCATTTTTTATCTCGATTATTTAAATAATTTACGATTGGTTTTACAAAATCGGATGATGTAGATATAGGAATGATATCAAAATTATTTTTTTTGCAGTATTCAAGAAATTCAAGATTATTGTCATTTCTTAATTTTTGAAATTGTTTTCTTGCCACTTCATTTGATGTATCTAGCCAAAATTCTTCATTTGTTTCTGAATCATGTAATTTTAATAATCCTAGGTTTTTTAAATTATTTTCAAAATCATCATATAATTTTATACATATAACATCATGTTTTTTATTTAAAATTTTTAAAGATTTTTCAAAGTTTTGATCAATAAAATCTGAAATTAAAAAAATAACACTCTTTCTATTAATAACTTTTAAAATATAGTTTAAAGCATTTGAAATATCAGTTCCTTTATTTGATGGTTGTTTTTTAATTAACTCACTGATGATTCTCAAAATATGAGAAGTTCCTTTTTTTGGAGGTAAAAAAGTCTCAATAATATCAGTAAAAATTAATAAACCAACTTTATCATTATTTTTAAGAGCTGATAATCCCAAAACAGAAGCGATTTCAGCGCCAAGTTCAGATTTTAGCTTTAATTTTGAACCAAATGATTCTGATAAACTAGCATCCACAACCAAAAATACACTTAACTCTCTTTCTTCTTCAAAAACCTTAACATAAGGAAAGTTATTTTTAGCTGTAACATTCCAATCAATTAATCTAATTTCATCACCATGTTGATATTCTCTTACTTCAGAAAAAATCATTCCTTGACCTTTAAAGGCACTTTGGTACTTACCGCCAAATAAATTATTTACAAGATGTCTAGTTTTAATTTCAATTTTTTTAACTTTCATTAAAACTTCTCTTGAAATCATTTTTTAAGGCACCTCAATTTCAGATAAAATGCTTTCAATTATATATTCCGAATTAATTTCTTCAGCTTCTGCCTCAAATGTAGGTATAATTCTATGCCGAAGAACATCATGAATAACATATCTTATGTCTTCAGGAATTACATATCCTCTTCCTTGCATAAAAGCCCTAGATTTAGATGCAGATATTAAAAAAATTGTTGCTCTAGGAGATGCTCCATATTTAATAAAATTAGAAATTTCTCCAATTTTATATTCTTCAGGATTTCTTGATGCTAGGATTATGTCAACAACATAATTTTGAATTTTTTTATCGACATAAATTTCATTTATTAATTTTCTAGAATTTTTTATATCTGATAATTTTATAACAGTTTTGGGTTTGGTGATGTCCATTAATAAAGTATTTCTTTTTAAAATTTCTAACTCTTGTTCTTTGTTAGGGTAATTGATTTTAAGCTTCATCATAAACCTATCAACTTGAGCTTCAGGTAAAGGATATGTACCTTCTTGCTCAATAGGATTTTGAGTGGCAAATACTAAAAAAGGATCATCAAGAATAAATGAATTTTCTCCAATAGTTATTTGTCTTTCTTGCATAGCCTCAAGCAAAGCACTTTGAACTTTTGCAGGAGATCTATTAATTTCATCAGCAAGTATAATATTCGAAAATATTGGTCCTTTTTTAGTTTCAAAAAGACCATTTTTTTGATTAAAAATTAAAGTGCCTATTAAATCAGCTGGAAGCATATCAGGAGTAAATTGGATTCTTTGAAATTTTGAACTAATAAGATCAGATAAAGTTTTAATGATTGTAGTTTTTGCTAATCCAGGTACACCTTCCAATAAAATATGACCATTGGAAAATAATCCAATTAATATTTTATTTACAATTTCATCTTGTCCAACAATAGTTTTAGAAATTTCTGCTAGAATAGAATCAAGAAATTTTGATTTTTCATTAATTTTTTCGTTTAACTTATTTAAATCAGTATTATTCATTAAAATATAATAAACTCAAAAATTATCAAGAAATACCTCTAAGCTCAGGTATATCTTTTAAATCTTTTCCAAGATTTTCAAGCTCAAATTTAACAGATTCAATTAAATTGGGATCTGCAGTAGATGAAAATTTTTCCAAAAATATTTCATATTCCTCTCTAGCTAAATCATAATTAAATAAAAAATTTGCATATATATATCCCAACATAAATTGTGCATTGATTGCGGATTTAGAGGATAGATATTCTTTAACAACTAATTTATATGCAATAATTGCGTCATCATAATTGTTTAAAAAAGCATAGGTGTCAGCAATTAAATATTGTGCTTCTGGAGCTTCAATTGAATCTGGATATTTTTTAACTAAAGAATTAAGTTCTAAAATAGCTTCAGAATATTTTTGTTCATTTATTAAATTTTTACTTTTTTCTAGAACATTACTAGAAGATTCAGAATTACAACCAATTAAAAATAAAACTATAAAAGTTTTAATAAAAAAAAATTTCACAGAATATACCCTCTTAAAATATTATTAATTATAACGCAATTTTATATAAAAAGTTTCAAATTAAAAAGCAAAAGGAACACCTAAATTAATAATATTTTTTTTTGGATCACTTAATGGAATAGCGTAATACATTCTTATTGGACCTAATGGTGTGTTAATTGTTAACTCTGCTCCATAATTCCAACCGTAACCTTGATTCCAATCATTAATTTGATTAATAAGATCCTGAACAGATATTGCTAATGCACCACCATCAATAAAAAAATTTACACCTATTATTTTGTATAAAGGGATTCTAATCTCAGAGTTAAAAAGTAATTTTATTAGACCACCAACTGGTCTATTATTTCCATTTTCATCAATTTCAGAAAGATATCTTTGTGATGACCAACCTCTTAAACTTGTACTACCTCCTANATAATACAAATCATAATCAGGTATATATGAGGCTGATTCAAATAATCTTTCCATTCTACCAATTTTAGTTCTTATTCCNATCACTTTNCCATTTGATAATGGAGTAAATTTNTTTAAATCCATTTCAATTTTNTAATAATCTTGTGAACCTCCCAATATCCANCCNACAATTTCACCATCAAGTGAAAATGTCCATCCANTAGAGGGATAAATTAGATTATCTAAATCACGATGTTGAAATTGAAAATTAATACTTCTTTCTTCTTGACTTTCATTACCTTGAATTAATTCAAAATTATTTTCAGAGAAAATTTGTGTCCATTTTAAACCACCTTTTAAAATAGTAGATCTTGAATATCTTCTTAATCCGGACCACTCTAAACCATATCTCAATATAGGACTATCTACTCTTAATAATTCAGGAGATCGATCAATGAAAAATCTTAAGGTATTTGGAGCTCGTAAGTTAAATAACCAATTATTATCTAAAGATATACTTGAACGGAAAATTATTGGTACAGAAAAGTCATTATATAGAATGTCAATTGGAAAATCTAATGCTGAATTAAATCGCATTCTAATTCCTAAATTATATAAATTTCTATCTACTAAATTAAATGAACCCTCAAGTCCTGAAATTGGTTCCCCTCCAGAGCTACTTGAAGGAATATGAGCAAAACCTGGTTCTATTAATAAATTCCTTTTTTCAAGCTCTTTAACATCGATTATAACGTTTACCCAATTTCCCGGTCTTATACTTTTTTCTGGTAAAATATTTACCATTGAAAATAATGATGTTTCAAAAATATGTCTTTCTGTAAGAATAATTTTTTCAGAATTATACTTTTCTTCAGATTTAAATGCCAATTCTCTAAGCACATATAATGAGTCTACTTGTTCTAAACCTCTTAATATTATTTTATCTATAAAAACATCTGGGCCCTCATCAACTTTTAATTTTAATTCAATATTTTCGCTAGGAATATATTCTTGCTCTAAATTAAAAAATAACTTTCCAATTTTGTGATATTCAAATTCTAAATTAGAGTAATTGTTTCCTAATTCAATAATATTAAATGGTTTTCCAACTCTTAAATTCAAAATTTTTTCTATTTCCTTTTTATCAAAACTTATATTTCCTAATATTGCAACTGAACTTATATTCGATCTTAAACCTTCATTGATTTTATAAAATATATCTACTGAATTATCATTGTTAATTGAAAAAGAATCTTTTACAGTTACATTTAAAAAACCTTTTGAGGCATAAAAATTTCTTATATTAAACGAATCTATCTTTAAGGATCTTCTATTAAATTGAACAGAACTAAAAAAACTTGTATCTTTCAGTTTAATTATATTTCTTAATTCTGAATTATTTATTGTTTCATTTCCATTAAATGAAACTATTCCAACAATTAACTTATCATTTAAATTTTGGGACAGAGATATATTGAATGATTGAAAAATAAAGAAAAAAAATATAAAAAAAAATTTATATGCCAATTTAAAACTTATATTTTCTTCGATATTTCAATCTTACTTGACCGTCTTCATCATAAGATGCTACTAAAGAAACATTCCTATTTAACCTATATTCAACACCTAATTCATTGTTTTTTAAAAGCGAAAAACTTCTCTTATAACTCAAAGAAAGATTAGATGTTACTCTAGTTCCAAGTTTAAGTGCTACTTCAGAATTATTTGATGGGTCTATGATAGCAGAAGACCCCTCAATATCAAATTCATTAAAAATTGGATTGCTTCTTGAAAAATTTTTTTCAATTTCGTTTTCTAAAAATTTCCCAAATATAAAAGCAGATTGTTTTCCCAATTCATCTGCACTACCATTAAATGTTTTTTGAAGTGTTAATAATTGTAGAAGATCCTCTTGACTAAAAAAATTATCTGAATGCTCAAGAATTAAAACTGGGTCATCTAAATAACCTGATAAATTAACTAATATTTGTTCTCCAGATATATTAGTTGATGCATTAATATTTAATTTTGGATTCAGTTGAGTAGGGTCAAATATTAAATTTCCATCTTGAACATTAAAAACATCAGAATAATAATAAAATTTACCATCAACAACATCTAATTCACCTGCATACCTGTATGACTCTTCACCATTTTTAAATATAGACATATTGCCAGATACTTCGGCATCAATTTGAGAATTTTGAATATACAATTTATCATTTATAGGAATGTTTAATTTATAATTAATCGTTGGTGTATTATTTGATATTGATGGATTAGAAATATTTTCATCATAAAACTCCATTCTCAATACAGCCTCATAAGGAACAATATCACCTGATATGTTTATTGTATCTTTTCCTGTAATTGCAATATTAACATCTCCTGTGGCTTCAATTTCTCCCAAAAGTGATCTGACATATATATCTTTGCCGTTTAAAATAAATGCTAAATTGGGTTTAAAAAAATAAGTCATATCCATAGTACCTGTTAAGGATAAATTATTTTTTATTTCATTTATTTTTTTATTTTTAAATAATCTTCCACCAGAAACTTTTGAAATATTATATCTTAAATCTTTTCCCCAGTTAGTATCTTCAGGTATAACTGAAGTTGCAGTAAAATTATCAATTATAAACATATTATCTTTCAACAATGCATAACCATTAATTCCACTTATAGGTAAGTCTAAATGTGAATAATATAATTTGCCCTCATTAATGTCAATAAAACCATTTCTATTTAGATTAGTAAATGTTCCATCTAAAATTAACTCAAAATCTATATTACCTATTAAAGAATCAACATCTGGGAAATAGGGAGTTACTAATTCAAATGAATTCGAATTTCCATGAATTTTTAAATCTATAGGGTCATCTAATACTAATGTTGTATTTTTCTCAGATTTAATATCTAAATCAATTGGAATATAACCCTCAGCATAGTATTCACCAGTTTTTGTATATCCAACAAAATTCTCAAAGAAAAGTCTTTTATTATTGTATGTTCCATTAATATTAATTGCTTCTGCTTCTAAGATAGAAAAGGTAGGATTTTTTACATCCAATGAAAATTTTAAATTAGAAGCATTTAATTTTCCACTTAAAACTGAACTTCCAGTTATATCACCATTAATATTCCACCATTCAGGTAAAAAATTAGATAATGAGGATAAATCAAACTTATTAAAATATGCTGAAAAATCTATTTCAGAATTTTTATTTGAATTAATCATGTTGTAATATCCAAAAATATCTAATTTGAGTTCTTTATTCGAATAAATTTTAAATTTTTCTAGATAAAACTCATCATCATCCAAAGAAAAATCTGTAAACAAATCTTCAAAAAGAAAATTTTCGTACTTACCATTTGAAATATCAATTTTGCCTTCAATATTTATTTTATTATCAATTGTGTTTCCTAATAATGTTCCATTTAAAATACCTGATAAAGGTATTTTATCTTTTAAAAAAGAATTAATAACATTTATTTCAAAATTCTTAACATTTAAATTACCTTTAAATATTTTATTAAAGTTAAAGTTTGCAGAAACTTCTATATTACCATTGTTTATAATAAACTTTGATGGTTCTAATTGAAATTTATTATTGTAATATGATATTTTAAGTGGTTCAACAATATGAATCTTTTCACCATTAATATTTGATCTAAATTGATCTATATTAATATTTTCAAAATTTATTATTTCACCAGAAAAAATAGTATTCTCGTTATCTTTTGATAAATTTGCCTTTGCAATGTAAATGGTATCTTCTAAAAAATAGAAGTTCATTTCTAAATTATCATAATTTATATCTTCAAATTCAATATTTTTTCCATTTAAAAATAAGGACCCATCTTTTGAATTATTGACTGAATTAAAAGAAAAAGTCGAAGATAAATTATCTAAACTATAATTATTAGATTTTATATTATTAAAATTAAGATTACCCCTTAACGATGGATTATCAATTAACCCAGATAAATAAATTGTTCCATTAATTTTACTTTTTGGAAGAAAAGAAATGTTAAATAAATGTGAAAAACTTTCTAATTCTGGATTGTTTAATTTCATTTCTAAATTTAAATGTTCTTTTCCAATGTTATAATCACCAACTAAACTAAATGATCCTTGACCAAGGTTAAAAACAAAAGAATCCTTTAATAATATTTTAGATTTTTCATAATATATTTTACCAAATACAGAAAAAAAATCATTTGAACCGAAACGATTATTTTGAATAGAAATTTTTGATTCAACATTTTTAACTTGATAAAAATCATTGAATACAATATTTAAATCTAATATTCCGTCAATTTTAGAATCCTGTGATGAAAGTTGAAATAAATTTAAATCAAAGTTTTCTAAATTTAATTTTGAGTTAAATTTTTTATTCAAAAAAAGAAAAGCATTACCTTGTATTTTCGAATTTTCAATTTCAAATAAAATGTTTTCAAAATTAACACCGTTTAATTCATTAATAATTTTCGAATTAAATAATACCATCTTTCTATTAGTTGATTTATCATTTATTGATCCATTAATTTTATATTGATCTTTTATTATGTCTAAATTAATATCAACGAACACCAAAGAGTCTGACATTATTCTTTTAGAAATAAAATTATTGATTTTAAAATCATCAATTTGAATCCAAAAATTAGAGTTCTCATTTATATTAAAATTTCTAACTCCATTCAAGGAAATTGTGTATTGGTTTAATTTACCCTTAATATTTCTTAATGAAATATCATCAGAACTTAATCTTACTTTTCCACGATCTATATTTATTATATTATCAGTAAAATAATCTTTTACAAAAAAATTAATTATTTCAAAAGATAAAACATTGTTTTGAGAAATTAGTCTACCATCAGCTTCAAACTTATAAATATTTTCAGAATTATTACTTTTTAATATTAAAGAAGAATTATTTATTGAAATTTTTTTGCTTTTTAATTCTCTTTTTGCAAGTCTTTCAATAAGTTTAATATCCTTGAATTCTTTTTCATTATTTGAATCAATTGATATTAAAATATTATTTAGCGTTAAATTTGATAAACCCCAACTACCTGTAAAAATTGAAGAAAAATCTATATTTAATTTAACTGACTCTGTAAACAAAGACATAGTACCATCTTTATTTCTTAAATATATATCTCTTAATTCAAAATCAGTGAAAAGAGAACCATCGATATTTCCTAATGACAAGTTCCAAGAGCTGTCCCTAATTAATGAATTATTTATATAATTAACTATTTCGTTTGACCATTTTTTTGGAGAAGTAATAATATAAGTAATGCTTCCAAATAGTAAAGCCAGAATAATTAACAGTATAAATATAGCTTTGTTTCTTCTTTTCATAATTTTATACACTTAGTTTAATTTAACTTTTAATGTATAAATACAAAAAAAAGATTTTTAAAAATTATTTTTCATCAACAACTTCAAAATCTGCATCCTCAATTTCTTGTTCATTTGATTTGGTTGATTGTTCTGAATTACTTTGATTATTTGAACTAGTTTGGGTTTCTGAAGTTTTTGCTTCTTGATACATCTTGCTTGATATTTCATTCCACGTTGCATTTAATTCATCTGTTGCAGATTTAATATCATCTAAATTGGTGCTAGTTGATACATCTTTAAGCTTTGTTAAACTAGATTCAATCTTTTTCTTGTCTTCCTCTGATAATTTTTCATTAAACTCTTTAACGTTTTTTTCAGTTTGATAAATTAATTGATCAGCCTGATTCTTTACATCTACCTCTTCTCTTTTTTGTTTATCTTCACTTTCATGCTTTTTAGCATCATCAACCATTTTATCTACTTCCTCAGAACTTAAACCTCCTGAGCCCTCAATTCTGATACTTTGTTCTTTATTTGTTGCTTTATCTTTTGCGCTAACATTTAGAATACCATTTGCATCAATATCAAATATAACTTCTATTTGAGGAACACCTCTAGGTGCTGATGGTAATCCATCCAAATGAAACCTTCCAATTGTTTTATTATATGCAGCAAGTTCCCTTTCACCTTGTAAAACATGTATTTCAACAGATGGTTGGTTGTCAGCAGCTGTAGAGAAAATTTGACTTTTCTTAGATGGTATAGTTGTATTTCTTTCAATAAGTTTAGTAAATACATTACCTAAAGTTTCAATTCCTAATGATAATGGTGTAACATCAAGTAATAAAACATCTTCAACATCTCCTCCAAGTATTCCACCTTGAATACCAGCACCCATTGCTACGACCTCATCAGGATTTACTCCTTTGTTGGGTTCTTTCCCAAAAATATCTTTAACTACTTCTTGAACTTTTGGAATTCTACTTGAACCACCCACGAGGATAACTTCATCAATTTCACTTGGATTCAAACCTGAATCCTTCAATGCATCTAAACATGGTTTTTTTGTTCTATCAACCAAGTCAGCAACCAAATCCTCAAATTTTGCCCTTGATAAAGTTAGGTTTAAATGTTTAGGACCAGTTGAGTCAGCAGTAATAAAAGGGAGATTAATCTCTGTTTTTTTTGATGATGATAATTCCCTTTTAGCAGATTCACCTGCTTCTTTTAGTCTTTGTAATGCCATAGGGTCTTCTTTTAAATCGATTCCATCAGTTTTTTTGAATTCTGATGCCATCCATTCAATTATTTTTTGATCAAAGTCATCTCCTCCAAGATGTCCATCACCATTCGAAGCATTAACTTCAATAGATTTTTCACCATCGATATCCATAATATCAAGAATTGAAATATCAAATGTTCCTCCACCAAGATCAAAAACAGCAACTTTTTGGTCTTTTTTCTTGTCAAGACCATAAGCTAATGCTGCAGCAGTGGGCTCATTTATAATTCTTTTAACTTCTAACCCTGCAATTTTACCTGCATCCTTTGTAGCTTGCCTTTGTGCATCGTTAAAATATGCGGGAACAGTAATCACGGCTTCAGTTACTTTATTTCCAAGATATTCTTCAGCTGTTTGCCTTAATTTTTGTAATACCATTGCACTTATCTCAGGAGGAAGGTAATTTTTATCATTAATTTTAACTTCCACAGCACCAGATTTTCCCTTCTTAACTTCATAAGGGACTTCAGAAATTTCATTATTTACTTCGCTAAATTCTCTACCCATAAATCTTTTAATAGAATAGATGGTATTATTTGGATTTGTTACAGCTTGTCTTTTTGCGGGCTGACCAACCATTCTTTCACCTTCTTTAGAAAAGGCAACAATTGAGGGAGTCGTGCGCCCACCTTCAGGATTAGTAATAACTTTTGGTTCTCCGCTTTCCATTACAGAAACACATGAATTTGTAGTACCAAGATCAATTCCAATAATTTTTGACATTTTAAAACTCCTATTAATTTCATCTTATAATGTGCAAAAAACATGCCATTAGAGAAATATATAAATTATGACATGTTTATTTGATAATAAGAAGGAATTTATAATGACAATTTGTCATTATATTAATTATTTTTTTGTTTGTTTTTTTCTTTTAGTGAGTTTAAGATTATTTTTATCGAAAATAATCTTATTTTTTTGTACATCAACTCTTAAATAATCGCCTGACTTTAATTGACCCTTAAGTATTAATTCAGATATCGGTGTTTCAATAAATGATTTGATTACTCTTCTAATTTTTCTTGCACCATATTTTTCACTAAAACCATTTTTTACAAGAAAGTTTTTAACAGCAACTGAAATAAAAAGTTTAATTTTTTTTGCTTTTATATTTGAAAACAAATCATTTAATTGAAGAGAAACAATTTTTAAAATATCTTTTTTATTAAGAGGCTTATATACAATAGATTCATCTAGTCTATTAACAAACTCGGGACTAAAAATTTTTTGAACCTGATTAAGTATTTCAGATTTTATTAATTTAAAATCATCATTAACTAATGATTTGTCAAAGCCATAGTTTTTATATTTCCCAAATTCTCTAGTCCCAATATTTGATGTTAAAATAATTATCGTATTTCTAAAATCAACTTTTCGGCCCATGCTATCTGTTAAAAACCCTTCATCAAAAAGTTGAAGTAAAATATTAAAAACATCTGGGTGCGCTTTTTCAATTTCATCAAAAAGAACTAATGAATATGGATTTCTTCTTATAAGTTCAGTAAGTTCTCCACCATCCTCAAAACCTATATATCCCGGAGGTGCACCAATTAGTCTTGAAACAGCAAATCGTTCCATATATTCTGACATATCTATTTTTACCATCGAATTATTATGAGTGAATAATTGCTTTGATAATATTTTTGCAGTTTCAGTTTTACCAACACCTGTAGGTCCTAACAAAAGAAAAATACCAATAGGTTTATTAGGATCTTTTAATCCAGTTCGAGATAATTGTATGGATTGGGTTAATTTATCAATAGCTAAATCCTGGCCAATAATATATTCCTTCATGGTTTCGTTCATTTTAATAAGCTTTTTTGATTCCTCTTCAGCTATATCTGTAATTGGAATCCCAGTAATTAAAGAAACAATAGCTTCAATATCATTTTTTGATACAACTGAGATATTCTTTTTTTCATTCTCAGACCAATTTTTTTTCTCTTGATTTAATTTATTTATAAACAATTTTTCTTTATCTCTTAAACTAGCTGCTTTCTCAAATTGTTGAGAATTAATTACTTTATCTTTTTCTGAACGAATTTCCTCTATTTTTAATTCTAAATCAATTACTGAATCAGGAACCTTTAAATTTTGGATATGAAATTTTGAACCAGCTTCATCCATCAAGTCAATAGCTTTATCTGGTAAAAATTTATCTGAAATATATCTTTCACTTAGTTCAACACAAGCTTTAATTGCATTTGAATCAAATTTTACATTATGATGTTTTTCATAATTTATTTTTAATCCATTAAGTATTTTAATTGATTCTTCTTTTGTGGGTGGCAAAATATTGACTTTTTGAAATCTTCTATCCAAAGCTCCATCTCTTTCAATATATTTTCTATATTCATCTAAAGTAGTTGCACCAATACAATGTATTTCTCCTCTAGACAAAGCAGGCTTAAACATATTAGATGCATCTAAAGAGCCCGAAGCACTTCCAGCTCCAATAATCGTGTGTAATTCATCAATAAAAAGTATAATATCATTTGAAGACTCTATCTCATTCATTATAGCTTTTACTCTTTCCTCAAATTGACCTCTATATTTTGTTCCAGAAACAACACCTGCTAAATCTAAATCAAGGATTCTTTTTCCATACAAAAACCTTGGTACATCAAAATTGATAATTTTTTGTGCTAAACCCTCAACAATAGCAGTTTTGCCTACACCAGGTTCTCCAATTAAAACAGGGTTATTTTTTTTTCTTCTGCAAAGTATTTGAGCTAACCTTTCTACCTCATTTTTTCTACCAATTACTGGATCAAGTTTCTTCATTCTTGCAAGTTGAGTTATATCTCTACTAAAATGATCTAAAGCTGGAGTTTTAGTTTGTTGATTGTTTTGTATTTTTTTTGATTTAATATTTGAAGATGACAAATTTTTATTTTTCTTTATAAAGTCAAAAACTGTTGAATAATTAATTTCGAAAGCATTCAACACCTCTATTGCTATACCTTCTTTTTCTTTCAAAATTGCCAAAAGCAAATGTTCATCATCTGCAGTTTTTTGATCTAAAATCGATGCCTCAGAAAATGTATTTCTTAATATCCTTTCAGCTCTTCTTGTAAGAGGTAAATGACCCAAAGTTAGAGTTCCTGAAGTTGAAGTTTTCAACATTTCTTGAATCATAATTCGCATTTCCTCAACATCAGAAACTAATTCTTCTATGATTTCTTTTGCTGTGCAATTTGATTCTTTTAAAATTCCTAAGAGAAGATGTTCGGATCCAACATAACTATGACCAAGTTGAATTGCTTCTTCCTTGGCATTTTTCATGATTTTTTGAACTGTTTGAGAAAAGTTTTCTTTCATTTTTATTTTATTTTAATTACCTAATTTAATAATTTTTGTACCTTCAATAGTATAATGTTTTTTGCAAATTTTTGAAACCTCTTCATTATGAGTTGCAATTACAAAGGCTTGATTAAATTCGAATGCTAATATCTTAATCATTGAAATTAAAGATTCGGTATTTTTTTTATCTAAATTCCCAGTTGGTTCATCTGCTAAAATAATTTTAGGTTTATTAATTAAGGATCTTATGACAGCAACTCTTTGTCTCTCTCCTCCTGATATTAAATTAGGTTTGTGATTTTTTCTTTTAAGAAGATTAACTTTATTTAATAAGTTGATTGCATTCATTCTTGAATTCTGTTCTGAAATACCGATTAATCTTTGAGGAATAATTAAATTTTCTAAAATTGTAAATTCTGGAAGAAGATGATGAAATTGAAATACAAAGCCAATGTTCTTAGCTCTTAACAATGATAGTTGATTATCACTCAAATTTAAAATATTTTTATCGTCTATAATTAGTTCACCAGTATCTGGTTTATCTAAAGTACCCAATAAATTTAATAATGTTGATTTTCCACATCCAGATGGACCGGTTATTGAAATTAAATCACCTTGATTTACATGAAAATTTATATTTTTAAGAATTGTAAGAACTTTATTACCGTTCTTATAACTTTTAGAAATGTTTTTTGCTGATAATATCATTTTTGATGTTGAATAGCGTTACTTGGATTGATTTTTCTTAATTGTTTAATAGGAAAATAAATTGAAATTATAACAATTAACATAGTAATCGATGAAATAAAAAAATAATCAAAATTTGAAATATACATTGGTAATGAATCTATAAAATATACTGATTTAGGTAACTTAATTATTTCATATCTATTTTGCGTAAATATGATTAAAAAACCCAAAAAAGCGCCAATTAAAATACCAATTCCACCAATTAAAATACCTTGAAAAAAGAAAATATTTCTAATAGAATCATTAGAAAAACCAATTGTTTTGAGAATTCCAACTTCTCTTATTTTTTCTACAGTTTGCATTGTTAAAGTAGATGTTATATTAAAACATGCAACAATAACAACAAGACTTAAAACTAAAATACTTACTAACTTTTCCATTTTCATTGCCTGAAAAAGCGTTTTGTGTATGTCTTCCCAAAATTGTATTTCAAATTTTTCATCTAATATTTTATTAATTGTATTTTTAATTTGTTTTTTATCTTTATTATTTTTTAATCTAATATCAATACCATCAAAAAAATTATTTTTACTAAAAAGTTTTTGACCATTTGAAAATGAAGTAAATATATATGTTTGATCAAAATCAAGTATTCTAGTTTCAAAAATTTCTACTACTTCACCTGAAATCATTTTAGGTAAATTAAAATAAATTTGATTATCAAATGGATTCATCAATCTAATATCATCGCCTTTAACAACACCCAATCTTTTTGCTACTCCACTTCCTAAAATAAATCCATCATTTAACTTTTGATTAGAAATATTTAAATCCAAAAAATTATAAACTGATTGAAATTTATCAATTTCAATTGCTTTGATTTTATATAAAGACCTTTGTTCATTACTCATTGCGATTGCTTTTTTATCTATGAAAAATGAAAAAGACTCTATCTCATTAAAATTATTTAATTTTTCTTCTAAGATCTTATCTTTTTTTAAATTTTTATTATTTCCTAATCTAATATCAGTTTCAAAGTTAATTATTTTATTTCTTATGCTTTTTTCAAAACCATTAAGTACCGATATAGAAATTAATATAGCCAGGAGACCAACCGAAACACCAATTATAGATATAAAACCTGTCCATGATATAAGAGCAATTTCTTTTCTAGATGACAACATTTTTACAGCTAACCAGAAATTCAATCTTTTCATTCGTACCTTATTGCATTTGAGGGTTGAATTTTTGAAGCCATTCCTGCAGGATAAATACTTGCAAGTATTGAAAAAATTATTGCCAAGCTACCTATAATTAAAATATTAATTGGAATAATTTTAATAGGTAGTGACCCCATAAAATATACTTCCTGAGGTATAGATAAAATATTGAACCTTGTTTGTAAAAAACCAAAAAATAAAGAGAAAATTACACCAAAAACGACCCCAGAGAAACCTATTATTATTCCTTTTAAAAAAAATATTTTTGCTAAATCATTCTCTGAAAATCCTATTGCTCTCATTACACCAATTGATCTAGTTTTTTCCATAACTATCATTGTCAAAGATGAACTTATATTTAAAATTCCAACCAATCCAATCATAGCAAAAACTATTGTAATGGGATATTTTTGTAATGATAGCCATTGAAATAAGTTGCTATGTCTCTCAATCCAAGTAGATGAAGTTAAAGGATATTTAAGGTCATCATTAAGTATTTTACCAACTTTATCAGTATTAATTATTTTATCAAGAGATAGTATGTATCCTGTAATTAAATTATTATATCCCAACAAAATTTGTGCATCATTTAAATTTATATATACAATTGATTCATCATATTCCGTTAAACCTGTTTCATAAACTCCTCTTAATTCAAATTGTATTATTCTTGGCGCAACCCCTGGATTTCCTAATGATTTTAAATCCATTAAAGTTATTTTTTCACCTATTTGAATATTTAACCTATCATATAAAACTTTACCAATAACAATTCCTTTAACTGAATCATTGGATTTCAAATCAAAAACACCTAAAATCAGATTTTTATTTAAGGTAAAAAAATCTTTGTTTTGAATTTTGTTAAAAGCTTCTATAAATACAGGTTCGGTTTGATTTTTATACCTTACAGTAGCTGCATGATTAATAAATTCAATTTTATCAACAATTTCCTTATTTATATCAATTATTGAGTCAAGTTGTGTAGAATTTTGTAATATCGGATTATTAAAATATCCATTAACTCTAATATGACCATCAAAACTTACGATTTTTTTCTTAACTTCATTTTCAAATCCATTTAAAACTCCCATGGTGATAATTAAAACTGCAACACCAATAGATAATCCAACAATAGATAAATAATTTATGTTTGAAATGAATTTAAAATTGTTTTTAGATGATAAATAACGAAAAGCAATAAATGATAAGCGATTCATTTTAGAGCATTAATCTTCAAATCTCATTGCAGGGAATAAAATTACATCTTTAATATTAGTTTTATTTAATAATAACATTACCAATCTGTCAATTCCAATTCCAACACCTCCAGTTGGTGGCATCCCAATCTCCATTGAATGTAAATAATCCTCATCAAGATTATGCGCTTCATCATCACCTAATTTTTTAAATTTCATTTGTTCCTCAAATCTAATTCTTTGATCAATTGGATCATTTAATTCAGAAAATGCATTTGCAATTTCGTTACCACCAACAAATAATTCAAATCTCTCAACAATATTATCATTTCCTTCTCTTGATATTTTTGCTAAGGGAGAAATTATTTTGGGATAATTTAAAATAAAAGTTGGTTCTAACAAGTTAGGTTCAACTAATTCTCTCATTAGAACATCATAAACTCTTCCTAGAGTTGGTTTAGATTCTAATTTTATTTCAAACTTTTTACATAAAGCAATTAAATCATCTAGCTTTAAACTTGACAAATCTTCATTAACAGCATTGTTTAAAAGATCAATATAATTATATCGTAAAAAAGGTTTATCTAGATCAATGTTTTTATTAGCTATTTCTAACTTTTTAACATTTATAGATTTTGCCACACTTCTTATCAAATCCTCAACAAAATCCATTAGAAAAAAATAATCGACATTTGCCTTGTAAAATTCTAACATTGTAAACTCTGGATTATGATTTTTATCCATTCCCTCATTTCTAAAAACTTTAGAAATTTCATAAACTGAATCAAAACCACCAGATATTAGTCTTTTTAAATATAATTCATCTGAAATTCTAAGAAATAAATTTTGATTCAAAGCATTATGCTTTGTTTTAAATGGTTTAGCTGATGCACCTCCATAAATAGGTTGTAATACCGGAGTTTCAACCTCTAAAAAATCATTGGCATCTAAAAAATTTCTTATTGAAGATATTATTTTTGATCTTTTTGTAAAATCATTTTTTATATCTGGATTTACTATTAAATCTAAATATCTATGCCTATAACGTTGTTCTTTGTCAGTAAACCCATGAAAAACCTCACCATTTTTCTCTTTGTTTCCATGTAAAGGTCTTATACTCTTTGATAATAACTTAATTTCTGAACAATTTATACTTATTTCTTTAGTTTTAGTTTTGAAAACTTTTCCTTTGATTCCGACAAAATCACCAATATCTAGTAATTCAAATAATTCATATTCTTTTTTAATAATTAAATCTTTCTTTAGATAAACTTGAATGTTTTCATTTTTATCCTGTATATTAAAAAAAGATGCTTTTCCCATTTTTCTGATAGACATAATTCTTCCTGAAATAATTACCTCTTTATTTTCTAATTTCTTAAAATTTTTTTTAACATCATTTGAAAAATGGGATATTTTAAATTCATATGGAAATGGATTAATACCCATTTTTTTTATTTTATTTAATTTTTCTAACCTAAAACTTATAATTTGCTTTAAACTTTGTTCTTTATATTCAGCCATTTTATCCTCAATTATTATATTTAAATGATGTTTTACTTAATAGATAAGATTTAATAAACTGATCTAAATCACCATCTAAAACTTTTTTACCATCACCGATTTCAAATTTTGTTCTATGATCCTTTACTAATGTATAAGGATGAAAAACATAAGATCTAATTTGACTACCCCAACCAATATCTGTTTTTTGACTTTCCAGCTCTTTTATTGACTCTGATTGTTCTTCGATTTTAATCTGCTTTAATTTAGCTTTTAAAATCTTTAATGCAGTTGCTTTATTTTTATGTTGTGATCTTTCATTTTGACATTGCACAACAATTTTACTTTCTATATGAGTAATTCTTACTGCCGAGTCAGTTTTATTAACATGTTGACCACCAGCACCACTTGCTCTATAAGTATCTATTCTTATTTCATCAGGTTTAATATTAATATCAATTTCATCATCATTTGTTGATGGATAAACAAAAACAGATGCAAAGGATGTATGTCTTCTTCTTGAAGAATCAAATGGTGAGATTCTTACCAATCTATGAACACCAACTTCAGCTTTAAGTAATCCATATGCATAATCTCCTTTAATCTCAATTGTTACATCTTTAATTCCTGCTTCATCACCAGGTTGAAAATCAATTATTGAAAATTTAAAATTCTTTCTTTCCACCCATCTTACATACATTCTATACAACATTTCAGCCCAATCCTGAGATTCTGTACCACCTGCACCAGGATGAATAGTCAATATAGCATTATTTATATCTTCATCATTACCTAAAATTATTTTTATTTCGATTTCATCTATTTGTAGTGATAATTTATTTAATTCGACCTCTAACTCATTTAAAATTAATTCAGTTGGTTCTTCTTTGTAAAATGAAAATAATATTTCACAATCTTCTTTATTTTCATCAATTAAATTCCAATTCTCAATTTCTTTTTCTATTTGAGAAATTTTTTTTAAAATTATCTGAGCATTTGAATTGTCATTCCAAAAATTAGAATTTGAGGTTTTTAATTTTAAATTTTGCAGTTCTTTTTTTAATGCACCAAAGTCAAAGATACCCCCTAATAGAATTTAACCTTTTATTTAATTGATAAAAAAAGTCGTTTAGTTCAGAAATTTGCATTTCTATTCACCTGAACTTAAAAATAAGTTTTCATTTAAAAATCTCTGCAAAGAAAGTTTATCAAAATTAAGTTTAAAACTACCATTTATTGCTACCGAAACCTGTTTTTTTTCTTCAGATATTAGAATTGCAATGACGTCAGTTTCCTCACTTATACCTAAAGCTGCTCGATGTCTTGTACCCATATCAGGGTCAATCATTTCACTTTCTGTTAATGGTAAAATACATTGTGCGGATTCAATAATATTATTTTGAATTATTACAGCTCCATCATGAAGCGGAGAAGCTGGATTAAAAATTGAAAGTAATAATGGTGAACTTACTTCTGCTTTAACGGGAGTGCCTGCTTCTTTAATATTTTTTAAACCTGTGTCTCTTTGTAAGATAATAATACCTCCCCAACCCTTTTGTTTTAATTTCATTGTTGCATCAACAATTGATTCAATAGTATTAGAACTACCAACTCTAAATAATCTTTGAAAAAACCAAGACGTACCAACATAAATCAATAATCTTCTTAATTCCGGTTGAAATAAAATAACAAATGCAACAACCCAAACTGTTTGAATTTGATTAATTATCCATGACATTCCACTCATTCCAATTGCTCTAAAAACAAAAGAAGAAATTAATATAATTATTAAGCCAAGTAACATTTGTCCAGCTCTTGTACCTTTAAAATAATTATAAAGCTTTATAAAAAGCCAAGTAACTAAAAAAATATCAATTAAATCAATAATTGATATTGATAAAAAACCAATTTTAAATAAAATCAAATTTTATTCCTTAGCTGAAGCAATTGCATCTGAAATTTCAATAACTTCTTTAATTTGTTTTACATCATGAACTCTGACAATTTTAGCACCTCTTAAAATGCTTATTGCTATTGTAGCTGCGGTTCCGAAAAGACGATCACTNTCTGATTTCAATATTTTACCTATGAATGATTTTCTTGATGAACCAACGAGTATNGGACAATTTAAATCTAAAAATTCAGATAATTTATTTAAAATTAGATANTTATGTCTCACTGATTTCCCAAAACCAAGACCAGGATCTATAATCAATTTTTCACTTGATATACCTTTTTTTTTAGCAAATGAAATTCTATTGCTTAGAAAACTCTTGATTTCAGTTATAATATTATTATACTTCGGCTTTATTTGCATATTTTCCGGAGTTCCTTTCATATGCATCAAAACTACATAAACATCTTTATCAGCAGCTAATGAGGACATTCGATCATCTCCCCTNAGTGCTGATATATCGTTAATAATAGATGCTCCAGCATTTATAGACTCTTTTGCTACTTCAAATTTTGTTGTATCAATAGATATAGGAATATTTATTTCAGATTTCAATGCCTCTATTACAGGAAGAACTCTTTTAATCTCATCTTGAACAGAGATTGNTTTAGAAAAGGGTCTTGAGGATTCTCCTCCAATATCAATAATTTTTGCACCTTCATTAATCATTTTTTTAGATTGATTAATTGCCCTATCCAACTGAGTATATTTACCACCATCAAAAAAAGAATCAGGGGTAACATTTAATATACCCATTATTATTGAAGAATCTTTAAATGATAGTGTGTTCTCTTTCAAAAATTTAAATTTATTAAAATCAATTCAATTCAATATTTTTATTTTTTGATTTTAAATTTTTAACTTTGCTACTTTTTGAAACATGTTTTTTTTTATCTGTTTTTCTTATAATTTGTTTTCCGAGGAAAATTTGATCCAAATCTTTTCCATCAATTGTTTCGAACTTTAGAAGAGCTTTTGCAATTGCATGAAGGATATTTTCATTTTCTTTTAAAATTTTATTGGTATCATCCTCTGCTTCTTTAATTATTCTGTGAATTTCTTCATCAATTCTTTTGGCAGTTTCATCACTATAATCTCTATTTTTTGCAATATCTCTACCAAGAAAAACTTCTTGATCTTTTTGACCATATTTTAACGGACCCATTAGTCTGCTCATGCCCCACTCACAAACCATTTTTCTTACCATGTCAGTTCCAACTTCTATATCATTTCCAGCACCAGTTGTCACTTCATTAAAAATTAATTCTTCAGCAGCTCTTCCGGCTAATAATACCCTAAGTCTTGCATTAATATAGGATTCTGAATAGTTATGTTTCTCATCCATAGGCAGTTGAGCAGTAACTCCCAGAGCACGTCCTCTTGGGATAATTGAAACCTTATGAACTGGATCTGCTTTTGGTAATATTTTTGCAATTAATGCGTGTCCTGCTTCATGATATGCAGTTAATTCTTTTTCCTCATCACTAAGAATCATACTTTTTCTTTCAACACCCATCATAACTTTATCTTTAGCAGATTCAAGATCTTCCATAAATACTTTGGTTTTTCCATCTCTTGCAGCTAAAAGTGAGGCCTCATTGACCAAGTTTTCTAAATCTGCACCTACTAATCCTGGTGTTCCTTTTGCAACTATCTCAAGGTCTACATCTTTTGAAAGAGGAATGTCTTGAGTGTGGACCTCTAATATTCCTTTTCTTCCTTTTATATCAGGAATATCTACAACCACTTGCCTGTCAAACCTACCAGGTCTTAACAAAGCAGAATCTAGCACATCGGCTCTATTTGTAGCAGCTATTAGAATTATGTTAGTAGTTGATTCAAACCCATCCATTTCAACAAGCAATGCATTAAGTGTTTGTTCTCTTTCATCATGTCCACCACCTAAGCCCGCTCCTCGATGCCTTCCAACTGCATCAATTTCATCAATAAATATTATTGATGGCGCATTTTTTTTACCTTGTTCAAATAAATCACGAACTCTAGAAGCTCCAACACCAACAAACATTTCAACAAAATCAGCACCACTAAGACTAAAAAATGGGACTTTTGCTTCACCTGCTACTGCCTTTGCAAGCAAAGTTTTTCCAGTACCAGGGGGTCCAAGTAATAAAACTCCTTTTGGAATTCTTCCACCTAATTTTTGGAATTTTTTTGGATTCTTTAGGAATGTAATTATTTCACTTAATTCAAATTTTGCTTCTTCACAACCAGCAACTTTTTTAAAATTAATTTTTGGTTTATCTTCAACCCATAAACGAGCTTTACTTTTACCAAAATTAAAAATTCCACCTCCCATTCCACCTTGCATTCTTCTCATTATAAACAACCAAAAAACAATTAAAAGCAACCAGGGAGCCATACTTAACAAATAACTTGTCCAATCTACTTTTTTTTCTTGGAAACTATATTTTAGGTTGTATTCATCCCATTCTGATAGAACTGAATCGTCAATAAATGGTAATGTCACTAGAAATTTTGAATATTCAGAAACTTTTTGATCACCATTAAATACTTCTTGAGGTTCAGATAATTTACCATGAAATTCATTACCAATAATTTCAGCTTCAGAAATAATACCACTATACAAAAATTCCTTGTACTCGAAAAATTGTATCTTTTTTTCTCCTCTAGAACGAGANCTAAAAAGATTCGATAATAAAATTGCTGAAATAAAAATTAGAATCCATATAAATGATGTTCTTCCAGCTTGTTTCCATTGAAAATTATTATTTTCATTTTTATTTTTTGAGGAAATATCTTTTTTATTTTTATTTTTTGTCAAATCTATAAATCCTTATTTTCTAAAAGAAAAATGCTATCCAAATTTCTTAATTTCTGATTATAATCTAAACCATAACCAACAACAAAATCTAATGGTATATTAAAGCCAACATAATCAATGTCGAAATTTAAATTGGATCTATCTTTTTTAAAAAGTAAAGTTGCAATTGAAATTGACTTTGGTTTTAATTGTAAAAAATAATTATAAATCGTATTTATTGTTAAGCCAGTATCGATTATGTCCTCAATTATTATAATATTTCTATTTTTTATTTTTGTTGAAAGATCAAATTTAAAATTTATTTTTTCTGTAGATTTTAAATTTTTGTAACTATTTACTTTGATGAAGTCAATTTCTATGTCAATATTAATTTTACGAATCAAATCAGATAAAAAAACAAAGCTTCCACTTAATACTGATATAAATAATGGATTTCTATCCTCATAATCAAAATTAATTTGATTTGCAATTCTATTAACCGAACTATCAATTTTTTCTTTTGAAATCAATTCAATCATAAATATTCTTTTTCCAATTTAACTCTGCAAATGATTTTGTTTTCGAAGTTATCTTAAATCTTTCATCAAGCTTTAGTCCGCACAACCAAATAATTTTATCATTAGAACAAAGTATATATTTATTTTTCTTTTCAAATCTATTTATTTTATTGTCAATTAATATATCACTTATTTTTTTAAAATTTTTCATTCCAAGAGGTATCATTTTATCTCCATTTTCCCATGGTCTTAATATTAATGATTTTTTTTTATTAAATCAAAGTCAATTAATTCTTTGGAATTGTTTGAAGTGAATTTTTTTGAGTGAATTATTTTGTTTAAGTTAAAATGATATTTTCCAATTTTTTTTGAAACTGGACCATCAGACTTAAATTCAAATATAGCTTCTAATGATTTTTTAACATTTGAAATAATAAATATTTTTTTTCTATCCTTCAAAACTTTAGATAATTCATCTAATATTAAATACTCACCTGTACTAGAAAATAATAAAAATTCTCTCAATCTATCCCATATATGTTTTCTCCATTTATTATTAGAAGAAAAAAAAGATTTAATAATCTCTTGTTGAATAAAAATTGGATATTTAGTTAATTCATCTTTATCGACATAGTAATTATTATTTTCATCAAGAGAAGAAAAATTTTCTTTAAAAGTATCAATTGTTATATCAACCCAGTTTGATATTTGATTAAAATTATTTGTCAAATTCTGGATTGATTTTAAAAAATTGGGGTTAATTTCATTTATTTTTGGTAAAATATTTTTCCTCAATCTGTTTCTTAAAAACTTTAAATCATTATTACTTTCATCATTTCTAAAATCTAAACTATTTTTTTTTGCATACAAGATAATATCATTTTTTGTTATATCTAATAAGGGCCTAATTAAAAAGTTTTGATATTGAGGAATACCTTTTAATCCACGATATGAATTACCTTGTATAAACCGCATTAAAATTGTTTCTGCCTGATCATCTAAATGATGCCCAGTTGCAATCCAATCATATGATTCTTTTTTTTTTATATCAAAAAAAAAGTTATACCTAGCATTTCTTGCAAGCTCCTCAAAGTTAGAACTTGTGCTTGAATTCCATTTCTTTGAAAAAAAATTATTATTATTAATATTCGCTAAATTTTTAACAAAAAGTTCATCTATATCTGAATTTTTTTCTCTTGTGGAATGATTTAAATGAACAACTCCAATTTCAAAATTGAATTCTGATTTTAATTTATTAAATAAGTGAAGCAAAACTACTGAGTCGACTCCTCCAGAAACAGCAATTAATCCTTTTGTTTTGTTCTTAGTGAATGGATTATCTTGTAAAAATGAAGTGAATTTGTCAATTAGATTTATCATTATATTTTTTTAAATATTTTTTTTCTTGTAAAATCAAAAATAAAAACCAAATAATAATCGAAATTAAAACAACAAAATATGCCATAAAAAAAAACGAGAAATATTTATATTGTAAAATTTCCATTAATAATCTTCTAATATATTTTCAAGTTTTGATTTTATCTTTAAAATATGAATCCTGTAGTTCAATAAATACATATAGATCATAAAAAATACAATTAATGAAAAAAGAAATGTATAATATATATCTACAGGCTGTTCCATCATTTCAGGCTGAGGATGTAATTGAACTTCTTCAGCCCAAAATTTTACTGAAAAATAAATAATAGGAACATTTAAAAAAGCTAAAACACCAATAGTAGCAGATATTGATTTAATCGTTGTTAAAGATTTACCAAAATTTCTCACAGAAAAATATCCTAAATAAATTAAAAACATGATAAGTACCGTAGTCAATCTTGGCTCCCAAGACCATGAGGTACCCCAAATTGGAGTTGCCCAAATTGGCCCTGTTATTAAAACTAATGCACAAAATATTGTTCCTATTTCAGCAGAAGCATAACCAACATAATCCCAATAATTATTTTTAGTTCTCAAATAATTAATTCCTGAAATCATCACAACTAAATATGCAATACCAGCAACCCAAGCTGATGGAACATGAAAATAAAAAATTTTTTGTGCCATTTCCTGATATGGGTCAATCCTAGTAACAAATAAAACAAAATAGTTAAGTATCAACCAAGAAAAAATAATCAATAAACCGAAAAGCTTACTATAAATATTTTGATGAAAAAATTTGATTTCACTACTCATTTGTAACATGTGGATATAATAAATAACCTGAAAATAAAAAAATTACACTAAAACTTAGTATTAACTGAAACCAAATCTTCCAATCAACAAAGGGATGATTATTGAAGATTAAATCAGTTGATTTGACAGCAGAAATTATTAGAGGAGTAATCATTGGAAAAAATAATATTGGCAATAAAATTTCATTTGATCTTATTTTCATAATTGAACCAGAAATAATTGAACCAATACTACAAATTCCTAAATCAACAAAAAATATAATAATTAAAAAAAATAATAAATTTTCAGGAAAATTAATTTGTAAAAAAAGAAAAAAAATTGGTGTTATAATTATTTGAGAAAATATTAAAAAGATTAAGCTTGAAATACATTTGCTTAAAAAAATTGTACTTTTGTCAACAGGAGAAGAAAAAAGGATTTCATAAGATTTATTTTCCATTTCTAAATTAAATATTCTATTAAGTAAAATAATAGAAATGAAAATAAAAATCATCCACAACAAACCAGGAGCAAAAAAATAAACTTGACTAGGTGAAGCTCTAAATGAAAAAGCAAATAGCAAGATAACACTTATTCCAAAAGCAATCATAGAACTAATTATTTCCTTTGATTTAATTTCAATTAATAAATCCTTTAAAACTAATGACCTAATCATATTTAATTGATTTTACCTTTTGTCAAATGCATCACTTGATCAGTATGATTTTTTATCCAGTTTTCATTATGAGAAACTATTAATAAGCTTTTATTATTGTTAGATTTTTTATTTTTCCAAGATAGGATTAAATTGGATAACATTTCTTGGCCTTCAATATCTAAACCATCATTTGGTTCATCTAAAAGTAATATTTCCCATATATTTTCAAGTAATATAGCTTTTGAAATTGATAGTTTTCTTAACATTCCACTAGAAAAAACACTGACAGGCAAATTAATTGAATTGGAAAGTCCTACAATATTTAATGAATTTACAATTTTTTTAATTATTTGATTTTCATCAATTTTGTAAATTTTTGAAATAAATAATAAATTTTCTTTTGCTGTTAAGGATGGATAAAAAGTTGGTTGATGACCTAAATATAATATTTTTGATTTATAGCTAGTTTCCATTTTAATTTTTTTTTCATTGTAAAATATTGATCCATTTTGATAATTAACTAAGTCTACCAGAATTTTTAAAAAAGTTGATTTGCCTGAACCATTTTTTCCTAACAATCCAATAGATTCATTTATATTTATCTCAAAGTTGACTTCGTCTAATATAATTTTTTGACCAAAAGACTTACTTAATTTTTCAATTCTTAACAATTATTTTATTTTTTCTATTATTTCAGAAACTTCATTAACCAATTCCAACCTATTTCTTTTGAAATCATAATCAGATATGTTTCCCATATCAAATTCAAGTTCAAGTTCTTTTATTTGTTCATAAATAGATAATTTTCTCAATTCAAGAGAATCAACTTTATTTGAGTTATTAAATTTTATATTAGTAAGATTCCAAAAAAGCGGTTGAATTGAAAAAATTAAAACAATACTAAATGTTAAAATAATCATAAAGTGAGGAACAAAATTTTGAATTATCTGAATTAGATCGTACATTATTTTTAAATTCTTTTTAAAGACTTTTTAGGCCACAAAGCTATAACAGTTCCAAAAAGAACAAAATATCCTCCCAACCAAACTAATTTTACCAACCTATTAATCATTATTTTAATTGACAATAAATCTTTTTCAGTATCTATACCACCAAAAATAGAGTAAATATCTTCTCTCCATGTTGAAAAAATCGATAATTCACTGTGAGGCTGTCTTCTATCCGGGGTTTCGTTTTTGTGGAAGTAAACTCTTTTTTCAGGGACCAAAGTAGAAATTATTTTTCCATCTTTTTCTACCTCAAGATCTGCTATCCAAGCATAATGATTTGGTCTCTCAGACTCTCTTAAATTTAAAAGTGTAATTTTATAATTTGAAAGAAAAATTGATTCACCAATTCTCAAAGAAGATTCTTTTTCAATATCAAATGCCTTACCAATAAAACCAATGAACATAATTACAATTCCCAAATGAACAATATAACCCCCATATCTTGATCGGTTTTTGTTAATCATATTTAGTAAAGCTATCATAATATTTTCATTATATTTATTATTTCTGACTTTTATTCCTCTCCAAAACTCTATAACAATTGTAAAAAAAACAAAAGCACATAAAAATGTAGTTATTATGGGATATAAGCCAATTAAACCCATCAAGATTCCAATTAAAACAACTACTAATCCCAAAATAGATGGTATTGAAAAATTTCTAACCAAACTTTCTTTAGAAGTTTTTCTCCATGCTAATAAAGGACCAATTCCTGAAAGAAAAAGTAATATTAAACTTATTGGAATAATTATTTGATTAAAAAATGGTGGTCCAACAGTTATTTGTGAACCAGTAAATGCTTCTGAAAAAACCGGAAACATTGTTCCCCAAAAAACAGCAAAACATATACTAACAAAAATAACATTATTAAATAAAAAACCACTTTCTCTTGAAGCAAATGATTCAAGTTTTTTTTCGCTTTTTAGATACTTAGAGCGTGTTATTAATAGGTAAATACAAACAAATAAAATTAAGAAAACAAAAGCTAAAAAAATTGGACCTAATGATGAAGCTGTAAATGAATGAACAGAAGAAACAATTCCACTTCTTGTTAAAAATGTACCAAAAATACACAGTGTGAATGTTATTAAAATCAATATCATATTCCACATTTTCAACATATTTTTTTTCTCTTGAATGATTATGCTATGGATAAATGCTGTAGCTGTTAACCAAGGCATCAAAGATGCGTTTTCTACAGGATCCCAGGCCCAATAACCACCCCAGCCTAATTCATTATAAGCCCACCATCCACCTAACAAGATACCAATTCCAAGTGCTAACCAAGTAAATAAAGTCCATCTTCTGATTGTTTGTAACCATGACGTATTTAGTTCTTTAGAACATAACGCAGCAATAGCAAAAGCAAAGGGGACAGAAAATCCAACATAACCAAGATAAAGTATTGGAGGGTGAATAGCCATTGTAGGGTTTTGAAGAAGAGGATTTAATCCCAAACCATTTTCTATTACAAAATTTGCTTCGGCTGGTATAAATGGATTTGCAACAAAATTTACCAGGATAAGAAAAAATAATTGTATGGATGATAAAGTGATAATAACAAACGGCATAAGTTTTTGATGTTTATTTTTATTTTGAATAACAACCAGAGCTACATAACCAGATAAAATAAATAACCAAAATAACAATGAACCAGATTGGCCAGCCCATATTGCTGTGAACTTATATATAATAGGTGTTTCAATACTGGAATATCTTGCAACGTAATCAACATTAAAATCACTATTTAATAAACTTGAAAATAAACTAAAAGTAGATAGAAAAACTAAAAAACAAACAGATAAGATTGTTCTCTCTGATGTAAAGAAAAATCTTTTATCCTTAGTAACAATGTAAATAATAGATAATACAATTGTAATTAGAGACAGCCCTAAACTAATACTTAACGTTAAGTCACCAAATATCGGCATTTATAAATTAAATTTTTTCTGAACCTTGCGCAGCATCTCTCAAATCACCTTCGTATTTAGAAGCGCATTTTGTCATTAAATTATCAGCAAAAAAAACTTCACCATCAAAAATACCTTCAACTATGACTTCAGAACCATCTTTAAACATATCAGGTAAAATTTGATGATAAGAAACTTTCATGAATTTTTTTTCTTGTTCGAGTATGAAATTTGTTAACAAAGGATCTTTCTCATCGACTATTACTGAACCCTGGTAAACTATACCACCTATTCTAAATCTTTTACCAGGTTTATTCGAATAATCTTCAGATAGTTCATCAATAGTAACGTAAGGTAATTCATTATCTCCAACACCCATTCCCAACCAAATGATTAGTAATAGAGAAAAAACTATAATGACTATTGAAAATTTTTTATTCAATGTTAATTCCAAGTATAATTAAAAGAAATTTACAATTAATGCCTTTATAAACATCAACAAAAATTATTAAAAAATGTTCCCAAAAAATATTACAAATTTCTCTTGAGGGATTTAAATCCTTCAAAAATCATCCATAAAACCAAAAAAATAAGAATAATATTAATAATAAATAGAATCATATTATTTGAAAAAAAATCAATCGATTTGATAATTAATGAAATAAATGTAATAAAAAAAATAAAAATCATTGGAATAAAAATTGGTAAAATTGATTTATTTTTTTTGTGAAAATAAATAGTTAAAACCATTAATGTTAAACCAGCTAGCATTTGATTACTCATTCCAAATATAGGCCACAAAACCCATCCAATTTTAATTAAAGAACCTGTTTGAGGATCATAAAATTTAATCAATGATAAAATTAAAGCAGGAGTTATCGCCAAAAAGGTTGAAAAAAAACGATTTTTCAACCAACTTATGTTAGTTGCAAACCCTATTTCAGAGAGAACAAACCTTTGAATTCTAGTAACTGTGTCAAGGGTAGTTGCTGCAAACGCTATAACCAAAACTGCAATAATCGTATTTGATATCTTTACAGAAAATCCAAGCTGTTGAATCAATGCACCACCACCTAAAACAAAAGCAGTTGCCTTATTCATTGAAGCATGTGCCCATGAATCATAATATATGTGCCAAGATAAATTTTTTACTAGACCATGTGATGGTAAATTTGCTTCAGATACCAATGATATTCCAGCAACGGCAGCAATCAAAGATGCCAACGCTAAAGACCCTTCACCTAACATTGAACCAAACCCAATATCTCTAGCATCTCTAAAGTGTTTGACTTGTTTAGATGTGGTACCAGAAGCTATCAAACCATGAAATCCACTTATAGCACCACATGCAATAGTTATAAAAAAAAACGGAAATAATGGAGGTGCACCTTTATCAGTATCAATTCTTAAAATTGGAGCTTCAATTGATGGTTGAGATAAAAAAACGCCTACAAAAATAAATATTATACCTAAAATTAGCTGATTGCTATTTATGTAATCTCTTGGTTGCAATAAAACCCATACTGGTAACAAACTAGCTATTGCAGAATATAAAAAAAGAATTAATATCCACATACTTATTGAAGCGGATTTTGTAAACCCAATAAATTCAAAACTTACTGGAATAAAAGTACCAATCCATACAAAAAAATAAACAACTATTAGCGAAACAATTGAAATTAAAACAGTATTGACATTTTTTTTATAAATTAAAAAACCTACAATTATAGCAAGAATAATTTGAATATTAATTGGAACTACTGTTGTAGGAACAGTTACAAATAAATCAGCTATGGCCATAGCAAATACAGACAAAACCAACCATCCTAACATCATAATAAATATTAAGAAAATAATTCGTGCATTTTTACTTATTACAAAACTACTTATATCAGCAATGGTTTTTCCCTTTTCCCTTAAACTAATAACTAATGCACCAAAATCATGAACTGCACCAATAAAAATTGTTCCTAAAACTATCCAGAGGAACGCAGGTAACCATCCCCAATATGCAGCTATACAAGGTCCTATGATTGGAGCAGCACCAGCAATGGAGGTAAAATGATGTCCAATTAAGATTTTTTTTGGTGTTGGAAAATAATCTACCCCATCATAGAACTGATGAGCTGGTGTTTTTAAATTATCTTTAAAAGAAAATAAGTTTCTAGAAATCCATTTTGAATAAAAAAGATATGCAACAATGTAAGCTAATATTCCTGTAATTAATAATAATGCAGAATTCAATTTAATTTTTTTTTGATATTTCCTGAATTTTTTGAAGGATTTTTGAAGATGTTAAACCCAAGTTATCTAATAATTCTGATCTATCTCCATGTTCAATAAAATTATCTGGAATTCCTAATTTATAGAAGTCACCTTTATATTTTATTTC